>NZ_JBEZMM010000007.1:0-248898 GCF_040652715.1 Streptomyces sp. NPDC048196
GGTCGGACGAACTCCCACTCAGCATCGGATAGTTCATGGCGACGTATCACCCGACCATGGTCCACCACCCGAGATCATTTGAAGACACCCCCTAGGGGCAGGCCCGGGGACTGTCCGTGGGACCGGGCCGGTGGTTCGTCCGCGGGACCGGCCATGGGATCGACCGTGGGGTCGGCCGTGGGGTCGGCCGTGGGGTCGGTCATGGGGTCGGCCATGGGATCCGCCCGTGGACTGTCCGCGGGGCCGGGCTATGGGATCGGCCGTGGGACCGGCCGGTGGACTGTCGTGGGACCCGCCGTGGGCCCGGGCGGGGCGCCGGCTCGGTCACGGCTGAGGACCAGCCCGGAGGTCGGTACGCCGGTCCCCGCCGTGACCAGCACGTGGCTGGCGTCCGGGGTCTGGTTGGGGGAGGTGCCGCGGAGTTGGCGGACGGCCTCGGCGATGCCGTTCATGCCGTGCAGGTACGCCTCGCCGAGCTGGCCGCCGTGGGTGTTCAGCGGAAGGGCGTCCGCGGCGACAAAGCCGGCCGCCTCGCCCGGCGCGCAGAAGCCGAACTCCTCCAGCTGCATGAGGACGAAGGGGGTGAAGTGGTCGTAGAGGATGGCGACGTCGATGTCGGCGGGGGTCAGCCGTGCGGTGCGCCAGAGCTGGCGGGCCACCACGTTCATCTCCGGCAAGCCGGTCAGGTCGTCGCGGTAGAAGCTGGTCATCTGCTCCTGGGCGCGGCCGGCGCCCTGGGCCGCGGCCGTGATCAGTGCGGGCGGCCGGCGCAGGTCACGGGCGCGCTCGGGGGTCGTGACGACGAGGGCCTGGCCGCCGTCGGTCTCCTGGCAGCAGTCCAGCAGCCGCAGCGGCTCGGCGATCCAGCGGGAGGCCGCGTGATCGGCGAGGGTGATCGGCTTGCCGTAGAAGTACGCGGCCGGGTTGCGGGCGGCGTGCCGGCGATCCGTGACCGCGACATGACCGAAGGCCTCGGGGGTGAGGCCGTAGGTGTGGAGGTAGCGCTGGGCCGCCATCGCGACCCAGGAGGCGGGGGTGAGCAGACCGAAGGGGAGGTTCCAGCCGAGCGCCGCGCCCTCGGCGGAGGGCTGCCGTTCCTGGACGCCGGAACCGAAGCGGCGGCCCGAGCGCTCGTTGAACGCCCGGTAGCAGACGACGACTTCGGCGATCCCGGTGGCGACGGCGAGGGCCGCCTGCTGGACGGTGGCGCAGGCCGCGCCCCCGCCGTAGTGGACGCGCGAGAAGAAGGACAGCTCCCCGATGCCCGCTGCTTGCGCGAGCGTGATCTCGGGGGTGGTGTCCATGGTGAAGGTGACCAGGCCGTCGACGTCGGCCGGGCCCAGCCCGGCGTCGTCGAGCGCGGCGTGTACCGCCTCGACAGCGAGTTTGAGCTCGCTACGGCCGGAATCCTTGGAGAACTCCGTCGCGCCGATCCCGGCGATGGCGGCGCGCCCGGAGAGCGCGTCGGGGCGGTGCAGGCTCATACGGCGCCCTCCGGAGAACGGCGGGGCGAGGACGCGCAGGACGCCGCGACCCCACCCGGAGGGAGGTGGAGGGTCGCCGTGCCGGTGACGTGGTGACCGAGCGCGTTGGTACCGACGATGCGGACTTGGACGGTGGTCTTGGCGGGGGCGGGGGCGGGGACGGTGGCGGGGGTAGGGGCCGTGGCGGGGGCAGGGGCCGTGGCGGTGGCAGCGGCCGTGGCGGCGTCGACCTCGGTGATGGTTCCCGTCAACGTCATGGTGTCACCCGGGTAGTTGGGAGCGCCGAGCCGTATCGCGAGCTTCTGCAGCACGGCGGTGGGGCCGAAGTGGTCGGTGAGGTAGCGGCCCACCAGCCCGTTGGTGGTGAGGATGTTCATGAAGATGTCGGGGGAGCCCTTCGCCTGGGCGAGCTCGGCGTCATGGTGGACGTCCTGGTAGTCGCGGGAGGCGAGGGCGCCGGCGACGATCAGCGTGCGGGTGATCGGAATCTCCAGGGCGGGCAGTGCGTCACCGGCCCGGATGTCGGGCGTGCGCTGGTCAGACATGCGCTCGTCAGGTGCGCACTGTTGAGGTGTGCACTGTTGAGATCCGCCCTGTGGAGAGGCGCCCTGTTGAGATGCGCACACGTGAGATGCGCACTGTTCAGGCATCGTCATGCTGCTCCTCCTCCGTCACCAGCTCGGTCACCAGCTCGGTCACCGGATCGGTCACCGGCTTGGTCACCGGCTTGGTCACCGGCTTGGTCACCGGCTTGGTCACCGGATCGGTCACCGGCTTGGTCAGCAAGTGGCCGAGTTCTTCCAGGAGTTCGGCGCCACAGCCGAGATGGGCGTCGAGCTGGCGGCCCCAGAGGAAGTGCCGGTGGACGGGGTGGTCGAGGTCCGCGCCGATGCCGCCGTGCAGATGCTGGCCGGTGTGCACCACGCGCCTGCCCGCCTCGGAGGCCCACCAGGCGGCGGTCAGCGCTTGCCCGTCGTACGGCAGCCCCTCGTCGTGGCGCCAGGCCGCCTCGTAGGTGGTGACCCGGATGGCCTCGGTATCCATGTACGCGTCGGCCGTGCGGAGCAGGACCGCCTGGTTGGTGGAGAGCGGGCGGCCGAACTGTTCGCGGGTGGTGGTGTGGGCCACCGTACGCGCCAGCGCGCCGGCACAGACCCCGGCCTGCAGGGCGGCGAAGACGATGCGGGCGCCCGCCAGCACGTCGTCGTACGGCGTCGGGGGCAGGACCGCTGCCCCGTCCCCCCGCGGGCCGCCCAGCCGCCCTGTGCGCGTGCCGACGAGCCGCTCGGCCCGCGTCCCGCCCAGCCGCTCCGCCCGCGTTCCGTCGAGCGTGAGCCGTCCTGCCGCCCAGGGCGCGGTCATCTCCACCGGCTCGACCCGGGCATCCGCGACGCGCACCAGCCAGAGCGCCCGCTCCGCGTCCGGGACCAGTACGTGGGTGGCGTCCCGCAACCACGGCACAACGGGGACGACTCCACTCAGCCACCCGGTACCACCGTCCACGCTCGCCTGCCCGGAGCGGGACGCGGTGACGACGCCCGGAGTAGCTGGGCGTGCGTCCGCAGTCGCTGGGCGGACGCCCGTAGTGGCGGGGACGGCGCCCGTAGTCGCTGGGCGCGCGTCCGTAGTCGCTAGGCGGGCGTCCGCAGTCGCTGGGCGGGCGTCCGTAGACGTGGTGCGGGCGTCCGTAGACGTGGTGCGGGCGCCGGTAGTGGCGGTGACGGCACCCCGTGCCGGGAACGCGCCGGTCGCCACCGCCGTGCCGTCCCGCAGCGCCGGCAGCAGCCGTGCGCGCTGCTCCTCCGTGCCGTGCCGGGCGACGGCCAGCACGCCGTACGCGCAGGTCGCCGCGAGCGGTACCTGCGCGGTGGTGCGGCCCTGCTCCTCCAGGACCAGCGCCAGCCCCAGCAGCCCGATCTCCTCGACGGCCGCCGGCAGCCCGGCCGCGCACAACGCCTTCCAGAGCTCGGTGTCCGAGGCGGTACCGGCCGCCGCGAGCCGGTCATGCGTCGCGAGGTCGCCGAAGATGCGCGCCGCGAGCTGCTGGGCGGCGGACTGCTCCTCGGTGGGCGTGAAGTCCATCAGCCCTCGGCCCTCCCCGACCCCGCGGGAGACCGACCGCCGCACGCCTCGATCCCGCGGAAGACCGGCAGCTCCAACTCCTCGTCCACGGACAGGAATTCCAGCCGCACCGGCATCCCGATCCGCACCTTGTCGCAGGGCACGCCGATCACGTTGCTGACCATCCGCACACCCTCGGCGAGTTCGATGAGCCCCACCGCGTAAGGCGGGTCGAAGGCCGGGAAGGGCGGGTGGTGCATCACCACGTACGAGTAGACGGTGCCGGTGCCGCTCGCCTCGACCGGGTCCCACTCGGGGGAGCCACATGCCTGGCAACCGGGAAGCCAGGGGAAGCGCAGCGTCCGGCATCCGCCGCAGCGCTGTATCAGCAGCGTGTGCCGGCTCACGCCTTCCCAGAACCCCGCGTTGTCCCGGTTGATCACCGGCCGCGGCCGCCGCACCTTCGCCGGTGCCTGCGCTGGTGCCTGCGCCGGTGCCTCCGCCTTCGCCGGTGTCTGCGCCTTCGCCGGTGTCTGCGCCTTCGCCGGTGCCTGCGCCTTCACCAGTACCTGCGCCTTCGCCGGTGCCTGCGCCTTCGCCGGTGCCTGCGCCATGGGTGCCCGCGTCTGCGGTGACGATGGTGGGGCCGATGGTAGGGCGGATGGTGGTGCGGATGGTGGTGCCGCTGGCGGTGGTGCGCCCTTCCGACGTACCGGCGCCGGGGCGTACTTGAGGATCCGGAAGCGGTGCGTCCCCGCCAGTTCCCCCTCCGCCAGGATGTCCATCCGCGTCGTGACGAAGTGGCCGGCCCCCAGCTTGGTGACCTTGCGCTCCGACACGGACTCGATCACCGCGTGGAAGGTGATCCGGTCGCCCGGCCGCAGCGGGCGCAGATACTCCTGCTCGCAGTCGGTCGCCACCACAGCCGTGCAACCGGCGCCGTCGAGCAGCGCGGACAGCTCGTCGTACGCCCCCGAGCGGCCCTGATGGCCGGAGAGCCCGCCCATCGTCCAGGCCTGGAGCATCGTCGGCGGGGCGATCGCGTCGGGCCCCTCGTACGCCGGGTTGGCGTCCCCCATCGCCTCGCACCAGTGCCGGATCATCGCCGCGTTGACCGGGTCCTTACCGACGCCGGCGGTGGCCGCGGGCCGCCCCTCGTACGCCTTCAGCCGCTCGAACAGGTCCCCGGTGGCCGTCATCGCCGCCCCCTCCGCATCCCCAGCCGCATCGTCGCGACGATCTCCCGCTGGACCTCGCTCACACCGCCCCCGAACGTGTTGATCTGCGCCGCACGGTTCATCCGCTCCAGTTCGCCGTCCCCGTACGAGCCCGGCGAACCGGCCCGCACCAGGGCGGCCTCGCCGACCACCTCCTGGCACATCCGGTAGACCTCGACCGCACTCTCCGTCCCGGCGAACTTGACCCCGCTGGCATCGCCGGGGCTGAGCGTCCCGGCGCCCACCTCACCGACCAGCCGCCAGTTCAGCAGCCGGGTCGCGGCCAGCCGGGCGTGCACCTCGGCGAGCCGGGACCGGACCCACGGCCGGTCCGCCGGCCGCTCCCCGGTCCGCGGGTCGGCCGTCCGGGCGTGCTCCAGCGCCGCGCGGTACGCGTCCTCGGCCTGCATGCCGATCGCGGCCAACGCCACGCGCTCGTGGTTGAGTTGGTTGGTGATCAGCTGCCAGCCGGCGTTCTCCGCACCGACGAGGTGGCCGGCCGGGACGCGTACGTCGTCGTAGTACGTGGCGGTGGTCCGCAGCCCGCCGACCGTCTCGATCGGCGTCCAGGAGAAGCCCGGCGCATCGGTCGGCACCAGGATGATCGAGATGCCTTTGTGCTTGGGCGCGTCGGGATCGGTGCGGCAGGCCAGCCAGATCCAGTCGGCCTGATGGGCGTTACTGGTGAAGGTCTTGGCCCCGTTGATCAGCCAGTGCCCGTGGGCCTCACCACCGGCCTCATGATTGCCCTCACCGCCGGCCTCGCCACCCGCCTCATCACAGGCCCCGCCACCGGCCTCACGCCTGCCCTCACTACCGACCTCGCCACCGGTCCCGGAGCCGGCGGGACCACCAGCCTCGCCACCGCCCTCACCACCGGCGGGACCACCGCCCTCGCCACCGGCGGGACCATCCACCTCGCCACCGGCACCGCCCCCGTTTGCGCCTCCGGGAGGCCCCTGCCGCGCCTCCGTATCAGAGGCCGACTCGCGCACCGCACGAGTATGGAGCGCCGCGAGGTCGGTCCCGGCCTCCGGCTCCGTATAGCCGATCGCGAAGACGATCTCGCCCCGGAGGATCCGTGGCAGGAAGAACTCCTTCTGCCGCCGCGTGCCGTATTTCATCAGGGTCGGACCGACGGTGTTGAGGGTGACCATGGAGACCGGCACGCCGGCGCGGTACGCCTCGTCGAAGAAGACGAACTGCTCGTCGGGGCCGCGCCCCTGCCCGCCGTACTCCGTCGGCCAGCCGAGGCCGAGCATGCCGTCGGCACCGATCCGGCGCAGCACCGCACGCTGGGCGGCAGCACCCGCCGGCACTCCGTCCGGCATCACGTCCCTGAAGTACGTGCGGAGTTCGGCGCGCAGGCGTTCCTGGCGCGCGGTGGGGGCGAGGTGCACGTCGACGGCCTCCCCTTCTGTGGCCCGATACCCGGCGATCCCGGACGGCCCGATGTCCCCATGGGCCGATGGCCCCATGGCCCCATGGGCCGATGGCCCGAGGGACCCCTGAGACCCCCTGCCTCCTGGTCCCCTGACCCCTGATCCTCTGGTCCCCTGACCCGGCGGTCCGGTGACCCGTGACGGTCCCACTCCGGCACGCACAAGTGAGCGGATTTCTGACTGTCCGTCAGAAACCCGCTCACTGTCAAGGCCGGCGCGGTGAACCCCGGGCAGCCCATGCCCTCGGTACCGGCCTCGACGTATCACCCCTCGGTCAGCCGCCACTCCCCATACGGCGGCCCCGGGTCAGCCGATGTTGTTCCCGAAGCTGACGGTGGTGTTGGCCTGGTCGATGTCCGTGAAACCGGAGCCGTTGACGCTCGCGGTGTTGTTCTGGTTGGAGGCGCCGGCACCGTTGGCAACCTGCTGGCCGTTGGTCGCATTGCCGTGGTTGTCGTCGCCGATGAGGACGCCCCCCTGGCTCGTCGACGCCGCATTCGACCCGTTGTTCGCAAAGCCGCCGTTGTCAGCCTGCGCCACGCCGGAAAGGACCGCGGCCGCGAAGGGCAGCGCGGCGGCCACAGCGAGGACGCGGGCAGTACGGGTGCTTGCCATGTCAATTCCTCCTACGGAACACAACTTCTGGATCCGACCTGCCGGACCGGGCCCGCGGGGCCTGATCACGCCTGGTCAAGTGCGGTAACTCCGCTGTTCCATCGGGCAGTTGGCCGGCCACCACGATGCTTGCCGCGACGTCGCGAACTCAGGCTTGCCCACGAATCCCCGGCGAACCCGCCGCGAAGGCCCGATTCCCCCGCAAGCATGAGGAACCCCGGGTAAACCCCCGCCGCCTCACGTCGCCCCACCCCCACCCCACGACGCGGACACAGCCCACCGACACCCCCTGCCCCCGCCGCGATGAGCGCCCCCCACCCGCCCCGCCAAGCCACCCGGCGCACGAACCCTCCCCCGCGCGCCCCCTTCCCTTACTCGAACGTTCGTACGAAAATAACGTCATGGCACCCCTGCACCTACGCCATACCGAGCCACCGGCCGACGGACGAAGGCAAGAGTCGCCGGCCGACGGACGGAGGCAAGCACCGCCGGTCGACGGGCGCTGGCAAGCGTCACCGGTCGACAGGCGGTGGCAGGAGACATCGGCCGACGGACGGCGGCAGGAGACACAGACCAACGGGCAGTGGCAGGAGACACCAGCCGACGGGCGCTGGCAGGAGTCACTGACCAACGGACGATGGCAGGAGTCACCGGCCGACGCGCGGCGGCAAGCGTCACCGACCGCTGCCCCGTCGCGCCCACCCGCCGACAAACAGTGGTCACCACCGACCGCGTCCTCCTCGCGCCCACCTACCACCGCGCCCACCCACCCACCGGCCGACCACCCCACCACCGACCACCCCACAGCCGGTGAGCAAACGGCGGGCGATCCGACGGCCGGCGAACCCAGGGCCGGCGATCCGACGCCCAGCGAACCCACGGCCAACGAGCCCACACCCAGCGAGCCGACGACCGACAAGCCCCCGGCCAACGAGCCCCCAGCCAGCAAGCCCACGGCCAACGAGCCGACGACCAGCGAGCAAACGGCCGGCAAGGCCCCGGTCAGCGATCCGCCGCCCGGCGAACCCACGGCCAACGAGCCCACGGCTATCGCCCCGACGGCGAGCGAGTCCACACCCGCCGAGCCGACACCCGGCCACAGCACTCCCATCCACCCCCCGCCCCCCTCCGACAGGAATGACGGGAGAGCCGCCCCCACCCTGGCCCCACCCCCCGACGCCCACACCGCCGCCTTGGCCGAAGCGCTGGCGGCCGCCGAGCGCGGTTATCCCGTCATCCCGCTCACCCGCGCCAAGCTGCCCGCCCTGCGGTCCCCGCACCGTGGCCACCCCGAGGTCCCGCCCTGCCACGGCGGCTGCGGCCGCCTCGGGCACGGTGTGCACGACGCAAGCACCGACCCGTTCACCATCCGCCGCATGTTCGCCGCCGCCCCTTGGGCCACCGGCTATGGCATCGCCTGCGGGCTGCCGCCGCACCACCTCATAGGTCTCGACCTCGACACCAAAAACGGCGCCGACGGCCTGACCGCCCTGCTGTTCCTCGCCGAGGCGCACGACTTCCCGGTCCCGCCAACGATCATGGTCCGCACCCCCAGCGGCGGCCGGCACGTCTGGTTCACCGGCCCGCCGTCCCCGCCCGTCCCGAACTCGGTCGGCCGCCTCGCCCCCGGTATAGACATCCGCGGCGCAGGCGGCTATCTGGTCGGCCCCGGCTCACTCACCGCCCACGGCCGCTACGTCCTCGCACCGAACGCCCCGGCCCGCCCGGCCCCCGTCCCCGGTGCCCTGCTCACGCTGCTCACGGACCCGCCCACACCCACCCGGCGCGCCTCCCCGCAGCACGCCGGTGCCGGAGACGAGCCACCGCCCGGCGTCCCGTCCCAGCCAGCCGCGGCGCTCGTACGCTTCGTGCGCTCCTCCCCGGTCGGTCAGCGCAACGCCCGGCTCTTCTGGGCCGCCTGCCGCGCCTACGAGGACGGCCTCGGCCCGGAGCTCGCCGCCCGCCTGACCGAGGCCGCCTGCCACACCGGCCTCCCCGAACACGAGGCCCGCGCAACCATCACCTCAGCATCCCGCCAGCACTGACAGACCCCTCCCACGCCCCACTCCTCCCCACCAACACACCACCCTCCTCACCAACACACACTGCTCCCCCAACACACCCCCCTCCCCAACAACACACACCCTGCTAAATCCCGCGGTGAATGCCGCGCTGAATCCCGCGCTAAATCCCGCGGTCCGACTTCCTCCCCTCGATCAAAAAGCGCGTCGTATGTGCCACGAAAGGGCCCTCCCGCCGGATCTCCTCATCCAACTCCCGCAGCCGGTCCCGGTATTGCTCCACGCTGAACCCGGGCACCATCCACACCACCTTCCGCAGGAAATAAACAACCGCCCCGATGTCGAAGAACTCGGTCCGCAACGACTCGGCCCGTAGATCGACCACCTCCAGCCCGGCCGCCTCCGCCGCCCGCCGCGCATCCTCGGGATGCCGCGCCCGCCGTACGTCCTCAGGCTGCGGTCCGAGGAAGTACTCCACCAGCTCGAACACACTGGCCGGCCCCACCTGTTGGGAGAAATACATTCCCCCGGGCCGCAGCACCCGGGCGATCTCCTCCCACCACACGGTCACCGGATGACGGCTCGTCACAAGATCGAAGGCCGCATCGGCGAACGGCAGCGGCGGCTCGTCCGCATCGGCCACCACGACCGCACCGAGCGGATGCAGCAGCGCGGTGGCCTTCGCGACGTTCGGCGGCCAGGACTCCGTGGCCGCCATCACCGGCGGCAACTTCGGCACCCCGGCCAGCACCTCCCCACCCCCCGTCTGGATGTCCAGCGCCGCCCCCACCCGCGCCAACCGCTCCCCCATCGCCCGCTGATACCCCCAAGAGGGCCGCTCCTCCGTAGCCCTCCCCTCCAACCACGAAAAATCCCACCCCTCCACCGAAACGACCTCCGCCTCGGCAACCAATTCCTCAAACTCCCGCATACAACTCATAACCCCACACTCACCCGACGCCCCCCACCACGCCACCCATTTATCTCTGGCCCCAGCACATCCCCCTTCCGACTGCTCTCCTACAGCAGCCGGTGCCGCACTCTCCACGGGGCCGCACAGCAGATGACGAGTTAGGGGAACGACTCAACCCCTCAATCCCCCAAGGCAATTGATGCCGCTCGGGGCGTCCGCACGATGGCTAAGGATTGGACCCACGAGCGCAGAGGGAACTGCAGAGGGAACTGGAGCGACAAGGACATCCGGGAAGCGCGCAAGCTGGACGCGCTGCGATCGCAGAACGATGTCTTGCCCCTGTGGTTGCGTGAGCAGCACTCTCGGTTCTCGACACGGGTGCGGGAGGTCAGCGGTCTGTGGGACCTCTCCCCCGAGCCATTGGGTCTCCTGGAGGAGGCAGTGCGAGAGAGGTTCCCTCGGAGGAAGCGTTCCGGGAGCAGGACAGCGAGGCGTTCCTGCAGGTCGCTGCCTGGTATCTCGAAGAGGTGCACAACTCACACCGAGGCACGCACTGGCAGACCCCCTGCCGTAAAAGGCCACTTCCGGTGGAAGTCGTCCCCCTTCGCCATCCCCCGTGGGGCCGGCTTGACGACTACGAGGACGAGGACAGCGTCGAGTACGACGCCCGCCCCACGGTGGCCCCGCTCAGCAGCCTCCGGAAGGTGCTGCTGAAGCCGCACGAGCGGCCGTATCCGAGCCAGACGCTACGCAGCGAACTCGACGCCTACCAGTCAAAGGCAGAGTCAAAGACAAGGCTGACGCCCTTCCGATCCACGTTGGTCCACGCCTCGCCCCCACAAGCTGATCCCCACCGGGACGGACGCGCTGCAGAGCGCGACACCTGAAACCCCGAAGGGGCACCCGATCTACACGGGCACCCCTTCTGACCAGCTAAGACGCTGACCTCGGCGGAGGCTGTGGGATTTGAACCCACGGTGACGTTGCCGCCACGACAGTTTTCAAGACTGTTCCCTTAGGCCGCTCGGGCAAGCCTCCCCGCGGCGCCGGCGCGTGGGAGCGCGGGTGCCGCGGGATCAGATTAGCGCGTCACTTGTCGCCCGTGCGCTGCCCCAGGGTGACTTTGGCCGTGTGCTCCTTGCCGGCGCGCTTGTAGGTCAGGGTGACCTGGTCGCCGGGCTTGTGCTGCCAGATCTCGCTGATGAGGGTGGGGCCGCTGTCGATGACCGTGTCGTCGAGCTTGGTGATCGTGTCGCCGGGCTGCAGGCCGGCCTTGTCGGCCGGGCCGTTCGGGGTGACCGCGTCGGAGCCGTTGTTGCCCGTCTGGGCGATGGTCGCGCCGTCGCCGGTGTCCCGCATGCCGACCTGGACGCCGATCTGCGGATAGACCGGCTTGCCGGTCTTGATCAGGTCCTGGGCCACCCGCTTGGCCTGGTCGATGGGGATCGCGAAGCCCAGCCCGATGCTGCCGGACTGGCCGGACTCGCCGCCCAGGCCGCCGCCGTTGCCGGCCGACTGGATCGCGGAGTTGATGCCGATGACGTTGCCGCCGGCGTCCATCAGGGGGCCGCCGGAGTTACCCGGGTTTATCGACGCGTCCGTCTGGAGGGCGCTCATGTACGACGCCTGGCTGCCGCCGCCGTCGCTGGACGCCACCGGCCGGTCCTTGGCGCTGATGATGCCGGTGGTGACCGTGCCGGACAGGCCGAAGGGCGCACCGATCGCGATCGTGGCATCGCCGACCTGCACGTTGGACGACTTGCCCAGTGGGAGCGGGTTGAGGGTGGCGTCACCCGGGTTCTTGAGCTTGATCACGGCGACGTCGTAGCCCTGGGCGTGGCCGACGACCTCGGCGTCGTACTTCTTGCCGTTGGAGAACGTCGCGGTGAGCTTGCCACCGTCGGCCGCACTGGCGACCACGTGGTTGTTGGTGAGGATGTGGCCCTGCTTGTCGTAGACGAAGCCGGTGCCGGTGCCGCCCTCACCGGTGGCACCCTGCGCCTCGATCGTGACGACGCTCGGCAGCGCGCGCTGCGCTATCCCGGAGACCGAGGTGGGCTTGCGGTTCAGCGCGCCGGCGTCACCGGGCGCGGAGACCGTCGTCGAGGCGGCGTCGTCGCGGCCCGCGGCCCAGTAGCCGATGCCGCCGCCGACTCCGCCGGCGACCAGCGCGGCCACCAGGACCGCGGCGATCAGCCCGCCGGTGCGCCGCTTGGGAGCCGGGGTACCGGTACCGGCCCCTCCCCACGGGTCGCCCCCACCGCCGTACGGGGGCCCGCCCCAGCCGCCGCCGGCGGAACCGTGTCCGGCCGCGGCATACGGGGGGAGCTGCGCGGTGGGCTCGCCACCCGGATATCCGGATCCGGACGCGGTGGGCTCATCACCCGGGTACCCGGGCCCCGCGGGCTCACCACCTGGGTATCCCGACTGGGACGCCTGGTGTGGCTGGGATGCCTGGGGCGACTCGTAGGGCTGCTGCGGGTGGCCGGGGCCGCCCGCAGCGGCGACGGTCGGCGCGAAGTCCGGCGGCGGGGGTGCCGCGGGGGGAGTCGCGGGCGCGGGCGGCGGGGCGTCGGGAGTCTGGGCGCCGGAGGCGGACGCGGCAGCGCTGTCCGGCTGCGCCCCGGTCGGCGGCCTGGCCTCCGACGGGACGGCTCCCTCGTTCTCGGTGCTCACAGCTCTCTCCTCAGCTTCACGGCCTTACGGTCCCGGCCGGGCCCGGCGGCCCGTATGGGGGTCTTACGGTCCGGTCGGGCCTCACGGTCCGACCGGGTGGTGATGAGTCTTGACAGTGACACGAAGTGCGTCCCCGCGGCGCCCGGGAGTGCGTACCGGACGGCGTCTCCGAGTGCGACTGCCACTCCTGCCTGCTCCTGCCTACTACTGCCTCCGGTTGGTGGCTCGGCTACCCACTTCGCGGCTCGCCAGTACGGCCGGCGCGCCGTTCCGTGCTCCAGTACTCCCAGCGCTCCTGGTAGTCCCAGCACTCCCAGTACACCCAGCACTCCCGGTTCTCCGCTGCTCCCGTCCTCCCGGACTCCAGTCCTCAAGTACTTCAGTTCTCGGCTGCTCCAGTGCTCCGGCAGTCCGAGACCCCAGGATTCAGGATCCCGGCGGTCTCGGCGAGTCCCGGGCCGCCGGACCGGGCCGTCGGCCGAGGCCGCGCGGTGGGTCCGCGGGTCCCTGGCCGACGGTACGGGCCGGGCGATACGGGCGAAGCTCCGTCCCAGCCTTTCCCACCGCGCGTCAGAGCGCCGTAAGCCGAGGCTGTGACTGTGCTCTCATCCTTTATGCCGGACAAAACGGGCGCATCCGCTGTTCCGCATGTTGGGGTACGACCGTCCCATGCGCCGGGGCCCGCGGCGGGGCCCACAGCGGGCTCCCGCGACGAAGACGGTAGCGAAGAGCGCGACGAAGGCCATGACGAAGGCCGTGACGAGGACCACAGCAGAGACCGCGGCGAAGGCCCCGAGCAAGGCGCCGGCCAAGGCCCTCACGGAGACCGCGACAAAGACCCCGACAAAGACCGCGACAAAGACCGCCACGATGACCGCGACGAAGACCGATGGGGACCCGGTCCCGCAGCCCCCGGGGTCCGCCCGGTCCGCCCGGCACCGGCGAGTGGCACGATAACGCGGTGAGCTATGCACGCCCCGCCCAGGACCGCCACCCGGATCGCCCCGCCATGTCCGTAGTGGCCCATCGAGGCGCCTCGGAGGACGCCCCGGAGCACACCCTGGCCGCGTACCGCAAGGCGATCGAGGACGGGGCGGACGCCCTGGAGTGCGATGTCCGGCTGACCGCGGACGGCCATCTGGTCTGCGTGCACGACCGGCGGGTGAACCGCACCTCCAACGGGCGCGGCGCGGTCTCCGCCCTCGAACTCGCCGATCTCGCCTCCCTCGACTTCGGCTCCTGGAAGGAGGAGTCGCTCGGCAGTGGGGCGCTCGGCAGTGGGGCGCTCGGCAGCGGAGCGTTCGGGGCCGAGGCGCCGGGCCGCCAGGGCGGGGTGTTCGGGGGCGAGGCGCCGGACCGGCAGAACGAGGATCCCGAGCGGACGTCCGTACTGACGCTGGAGCGGCTGCTGGAGCTGGTGGCCGACGCGGACCGCCGGGTCGAGCTGGCCATCGAGACCAAACATCCGACGCGTTGGGCCGGACAGGTGGAAGAGCGACTGGTCGAGCTGCTGGGCCGGTTCGGCTACACGAAACCGGCCATGAGCGCCGACCAGCCGTCTCCGGTGCGGGTGATGAGTTTCTCCGCCCGTTCGCTGCACCGCGTCCGGACCGCGGCACCCGCCATCCCCGTCGTCTACCTGATGCAATTCCTCACCCCCCGCTACCGCGACGGCCGGTTGCCGGCGGGCGTGGACATCGCGGGGCCCGGTATCCGGATCCTCCGGGCACATCCCGAATACGTCGCGAAGGCGCATCGAGCGGGCAATCAGGTGCATGTGTGGACGGTCAACGAACCCGATGATGTCGTGCTGTGCCAGGAATTGGGAGTCGATGCGGTGATCACAAATCGCCCCAAGCAGGTACGAATGCAACTCGGCCTTGGCTAAAGCCCCTCACAGGGTGTGCACCGGCGCATTCGGCCGGTATCCGATGCCGGTTTGTGCGTCACTGCGTGCCGCGTGGCCGGTTTCCGGTCCAGTCCATTGGGGCATTCATCCCGTGGCGTGGGGCAAAGGAGGTCTCGGGGGTGGCGTTGGTGGTGGCACAAGAGGTGCCGACGTCGTCGATCATGGCCGTACCCCATGGCCCGGTGGGCGTGGGCATGGCCAGGCGGCGCATGCGTGAAGAGCTGTTGGCAAGCGGAGTTCAGGACACGGTCGTCGATGACGCGGTCCTGGTCCTTTCGGAGTTGCTGAGCAATTCCTGCCGGCATGCCCGTCCGATCGACGAACCCGGCCCGGCGGGCCCGGTGACGGCTCGGAACGGCTCGCGAGTGGGGGCCACGGCGTCCGTGCGGGCTTCCTGGCAGATCGACGGGCAGGGCCGGCTGACGGTTGCGGTCACGGACGGCGGCGGGCCGACCCGACCGCGCCCGGCGACCCCTTCCGTCACGGCGCACGGCGGCCGGGGACTGGCGATCATCCGCTCGCTCGCCAAGGACTGGGGCGTACGCGACAGCGCCCCCGGGGAGGTCACGGTCTGGGCAGTGCTCTCTCTTCAGGGCGCGTTCGCTACGCGCGTGGATCTGATGCCCCATCCGACCGGCGCCGCGATGTCCGACCCGGTCGCCGGTCTGCCGTCCTCACTCGCACCCACCGGCCTGCCGCTGAACCCGGCCGCCTTCCTGGACATCGAGGACTTGGCGTAGGGGCCGAGGTCTCGACGTACTCGCACACGGCTTGGCGTCGGGGTCGAGGACTTGGCGTACTCGCACACCGCTTGACGTCGGGGTCGAGATCTCGGCGTACTCGCACACCGCTTGGCGTCGGGGCCAAGGACTTGGCGTACTCGCACACCGCTTGGCATCGGGACCGAGGACATGGCGTAGAGGCACAGGACTCGGCCTGAGGGTCGAGAGCGCAAGACACCCGCGACGGCCCCCCGCTCGGTCAGGGCGCCCCGGTACGCGATGGCCTAGGCTCGCGCCGAAACGCGTACGACCGGGACCGACCAGGAGAAGCCGTCGCATGGCCAAGAAGCGCCGCCCCCAGCCCCAGTCCGCAGCACCGCAGATCAAGGACGGGGAGGTGCCGGTCGTCGGCGCTCGTGAGCCCTGCCCGTGTGGTTCCGGCCGCCGGTACAAGGCGTGTCACGGGCGGCGCGCGGCGCACGCCGTCACCGAGTTGGTGCAGCGCCCCTTCGAGGGCCTGCCCGGCGAGTGCGACTGGGTGGCGATGCGCGAGCTGGTGCCCGCCGCCACCGCCGAGTTGACGCTGAAGGGCGGGCTGCCCGAGGGCGTGCCCTCCGTGACGCTGGCGACGGTGCTGCCGATGGCCTGGCCCGCGCTGCGCCGCGACAACGGGGCGATCCTGCTCGGGCTGCAGAACGACACCGCCTCCGGTGACATCAGCCGCGACCTCGCGGACACCCTGCAGCGCGCACTGGCCGCGGAACCGGGCAATCCGGTCGCCGCCGCACGCTCCTCCGCCGAGGGTCCGCGCCTGCAGGACCTGCTCGACCTGAACGCTCCTTTTGAGCCGACCGTCCACACGGGCTTCGAGTTCTGGGTGGAGAACGCCGAGAACGCCACCGGTGAGGTCGCCGCCTCTCTGGAGCGGGCCAACGCGGCCGCCATCCCGACCGCCCGGATTCCCGGCCTGGAGGGCGCGTACTGGTGCGAGGCGCCCGAGAAGAACCACCTGCGCTGGGTCACCGCCCACCCCGAGGAGCAGCTGCTGGACGCGCTCGCCCGGCTGCACGCGGCGGGCGCGTCCTCGCTCGGCGAGGGCACCCGTCTGGTCGGTTCGTTCCGCGCCCACGGGCTGGTCGTACCGGTGTGGGACCTGCCCTCCGCGATGGGGGCGGACGAGGTCACCAAGCCGGCCGTGGAGTTCGCCGAGCGGCTGACCGAGGCGCTCGCGGCGAAGACCCCGCTGACCGCCGACGAACGCCGGGCGCGCGGCGGCCTCACCAACCGTCAGATCACGCTGAGCTGACCGTTGAACTGACCGTCCCGGCGGCGCTCGTGCGCACCGTACGCATCGGGGGACCCTTGCGTGACGCCAGTCACAACTCCCCCTACCTGACGGTAAATAAGCGTCCGGAATTCCACGATCGAATTTGCGAACCGCCGATCTCTTGTTACGGTTCTAAAAGCCCGGTCGCTGGTGCATCCCCCGTCGCCAGCGACCGGGCGCTTCCATGTCCGGAGCCAGGTATTCCGGAACCAGGCATTCCGATCGGGCCGGACGATCAGCGCGCACGGACGAGCACGCCGGGGCACGAGCACGCGCGGCGATCAGCGCGGACGAGCAGCACGGACGAGCAGTACGAACGGCCGCGCGCGGCGATCAGCCCGAGTCGCTGCCGTCCGCCTCCCGGCCCTCCGCCGCCGGCCCCTCCGCCTCCCGGCCACCCGCCGCCCGGCTTCCTTGGTCCGCCGCCGAGTTGCTGCCGGAGCGCAACAGCAGCCGTTCCCCCGCCGCGTCCGTGAACTCCGCGACCGCCGCGTATCCGGTGCGGTCCCCGCGCACGGTCCGGCCGGCCGGCGTCTCACACACGCCCGGCACATCGGCCGCCGGTACCTCGCAGTTCACCTGGATGCTCCGGCCGTCCGGGCGCAGCAGGGTCAGGACGGCCCGCAGCGCGCCGCCGGTGACATTGCGGTAGTACGTCCGCGCCCAGGTCCGGCCGCGCTCGGTGAGCACACAGGTCTGCGCCTCGGTGCCCCGCCCGGAGGCGAGTTCGGGGCCGCAGTGGGTGATCCGGCCGGAGAGGAGCGGCAGCCCGAGGGCGTCGAGCGGGCCGTCGAGGGCGCCGTCGGGGGATCCGGCCCGGGCCCCGGTGGCCGCCCGCGATCCGGCGGGACGGTGGGAGGCGGCGGCACCGGCACTCTTGCCCGCCCCGGCGCCGCGTCCCCCGGTCTTGGCATCGCGTTCGCCCGCCTTGGCGCCGATTTCCCCCGGCTTGGCGCCGTTTCTCCGTGCCTCGGTGCCGCTTTTCCCCGCCATGTCCCCTGCGAGCAGGGGGTGGTTTTCGGCCGTGCGTGTTCCTTGTCCGGCGCGGGGGGCCGCGGCCCGGCGGTGCGGGAGGAGTGGGGCGGCCGGGCCGGCCGTCGCGGCGCCGAGCGGGACGGCGACGGCGAGCGTCGCCACACCGGCGAGCCCGGTCATGCGGAGTTTCTGCGCACGCTGCATGGGCCCCACCTGCGATTGAGATGCCGTCGTCGACGCCGACGGCTTGACGGTGTGCCGAACCTATCGGCCGCGGGCGGTGCGTCCGGTCGTCCGGACACCCATTTCCCGTAGTGATCGGGCCCGTCACACCCGTACGGGTGAACCGCCCGCGGTTCCTTCGAGGTCGCCCGTGCCGCGCCCGTCAGTACGCGAGCCGGCTGCCGCCGTCCGGAGTGCTGGTGCTGGCCGTCACCAGGGCGTCGACGATGGTGGCCACCTTCGGCAGCCAGGGGGCGGCGGGGGATGGGGGTCCCCCCTGCGCATGGGGGTCCCCCCGCTCGAACGAAGGTGAGAGTGGGGGAGCAGTCGAGGGCTTGGGGGCCGCCGGCGGCCGCTCCCAGCGCACCCGGCCGGCGCCGATCTGGGAGGGCGGGAGCACCACATAGCCGCCCTCGCCGTGGAACCGCAGCGAGCTGGGCACCCAGTCCTGCGAGTGCAGCAGCTCCCCCAACTCCGCGAGGCCGTACGGCGATACGAGCAGTGACCAGCGGGTGGGCGTGGCGACCACGGGGCCGACGCGGACGCCGAAGTGGTCCAGGGCGGCCAGCGCGCGGGCACCGGCGACCGCCGGCAGGCTCACCGCGCAGGGTGCGCGGCCGCCGGTGGCCAGCACGATCGGGGCGGACGGGCGGTTGGTCCACCACCAGCGCACCATTCGGGCGTCGGTGGTCGCCGCGAGCAGACCGGGGTCGAAGGGGTGCGCGCCGGGCACCACACAGTCCGGGTCGGGGCAGCTGCAGCGGCGGGCGGGCCGCTCGCCGAGGCCGAGCCGGGCACCGGCGGGCTGCCGGCCGGCGGGGCCGAGCGCCACGCCGGGAAGTACGGGCCACTGCCACTCGGTGGCGCAGTGAAGCGCCGCACCGAGCAGCGCCGACCTCCCCGTGCGCCGGAACAGGTTCTTGCGTCGCCTTCCGAGGATCTCGCGCATGAGCGCTCGTTCCTTTCCGTTAACGCCAAGGGCTTGCCGAGGGCTTCGTCCATCGCTCTTCATGGCACTTCAAGGCACTGCTTGCCCGGTCCGCATGGTCCCGCACGGGCCGCTCGATGCCGTGGTGGCGTTCTTGCGGCCCGGTCATGCACGCCGGGGTCGATCGCGCGTCGATCACGCCACGTGGATCTCTGGTCACCGCGTGTACAAGGCAGCGCATCACGTCGTACGCCGAGCGGGGAACGTGGCGAGGGGTGGCGCGCGCATGGCGCTTGCGCTTCCGGTGGTTCAGTCCCCGCCACTTGGGAGTGCGTGCGGTCGTCGCCGTATGAGACGCCGGTGCCCGCCGGAGAGTTCCCGGTGCGAGCTCAACTGACCCCGCACCTTTCCGAGTACGTACCCGCCATGGTGGTGATGACGCGCTGTCGATCGGCGCCAGTCGACCTCAAATTGACGCTCGTGGGGCTTTTTTCAGGCCAATCTACAGACCTCACGGACACCACAAACCCCACGGGGACAGTGCTGGACATCCCCTCTCTGGTGCGTGTACATCTGGAGCATTGATAGCGGAGCAGCATGACATGGGGGTTTGCGATGCTATTGAGGAAATTGAGCGCCCGAACGGATCGCACAACGTCACTCAACAAAAAGCCGCACTCCCTCACAAACAGCGGCCTGAACTGGAGCAATGCCTGGCGCGACGATAGCCGCCGGCCATGACTGCCCCTCACGTACCGAAAGTGGCTGGAATCGAACCAGCTCTGCCCGCTCCCACGCACACTGTCGGCCCGCATGTGGCGAAGACCCCCGCGGACCCCGCCTCCGGCAGCCCGTCCGACCCTTCCGACGACGCGTCCGACACCGCCACCGACGGAGCCGGGAACGCCGCTCCCGACCCCCCGCCCGGCTCCGCCCCCGCCAC
Source organism: Streptomyces sp. NPDC048196 (assembly GCF_040652715.1). NCBI lineage: Bacteria > Bacillati > Actinomycetota > Actinomycetes > Kitasatosporales > Streptomycetaceae > Streptomyces > Streptomyces sp. NPDC048196. Next base: position 19,456 of record NZ_JBEZMM010000007.1, read on the forward strand.
CCCCGACGTCTCCGCCCTCGACCAACTCGCCGCCGTCCAGGACCGGCTGGCCGGCTGGATCTCCGACCTCAGCACCCTGCACGACCTGACCGAACGGCTCGCCCGCACGCGGACGTTGGACGATGCGCTGCACGAGCTGCTGCGCGCCGGCGCCTCGCTGGTCGGCGCCCGCCGCGGTCTGGTCGTCCTGGCGCCGGCCGACGGACTCGGCCCGGAGACCACCGTCGGCCTCGGCCTCGGTCACGCCGAGATCGGTCACATCGAGACCGTGCCGCGCCGCGCCCTGTCGTACGCGCGGATACTGGACGGCCTTCCGGAGCCGGGCATCTGCGGCGCCGGCGACGACCCTCCCGAGGGCAAGGGCGGGCCCGAGGACCGCACGGAGATCAGCGAGCCCGACATCCCCGGGGAGAAGGACCTCGACCCGCGCCTGCGCGAGGTCGCCGCCCGCCTCGGGTACGCCGCCAGCTACGCCGTGCCGCTCACCGCCGATCCCGTCGGCCGGACCGGCGCCGCGGTCTGGCTCTACGACGAACCGGCCGCCCCCACCGAACGCCAGCGCCACCTCGTCGGCCTCTACCGCAGCCACGCCGCCGAACACCTCGCCCGCCTCCTCGAACTCCACCGCAGCCGGCAGGCCGCCGCCACGCTCCGCGACGAGCTGCTGCCGCACCGGCTGCCGCGGGTCCCGGGCGTCCGCCTCGCGGTGCGGCACGCCACCGGCCCGCGCGGCGGCGGCGACTGGTACGACGCGCTGCCGCTGCCGGACGGCGCGCTGGGCCTGGCCGTCGGCTCGGTGACCGGGTCCGGGCCGAGCGCGGTGGCCGCCATGGGACGGCTGCGGGCGTCGCTGCGCGCGTACGCGGTCATGGAGGGAGAGGACCCGGTCGCGGTCCTCTCCGACCTGGAGCTGCTGCTGCGGCTGACCGAGCCGGCGCGCAGCGCGACCGCGCTGTTCGCGTTCACCGAGCCGCCGCCGGGCGCGCCCGGCGGCCCGCCCGCGCCGCCGGTGCCGGGCGTGCTGCCGCGGAAGCTGGTGCTGGCCGGGGCCGGGCACTGCCCGCCGCTGATCCTCGGGGATCTGCGGACGGAGTTCGTGGAGACCACGCTGTCCGCGCCACTGGGCATGCTGGCCTGCTGGGAAGCGCCCAGCGTGGAGATCGAACCGGCCGGCGGCGAGACCCTGCTCCTCTACAGCGACGGGCTGCTGCACCGCACCGGGGAGCCGATGGACCGCGCCTTCGCCCGGTTGCACACCGCCGCCGCGGGCGTCCCCCGGGCGATCCGCCAGGATCCGGAGGCGGTGGCCGACCACGTGCTGCGCACGATGCTGCCGCGGGGGCTGGACGACCCGTCGTCGGAGGAGGACGTGGTGCTGCTGGTGGCGTACTTCGAGGAGTAGGGCCCGCGATTTCGCAGGTCAGACGGGTGAGCGGCGGTGCCCCCGGAAAGGGGCGCGGCCGCTGCCCGACAGGTCACACCTTCTTGCCCCCTGGACCGCATTCCATCGGCACATACGATGGAATGCGGTTCACTCTTAAAAGGAGGCATTGTGACCGACGAGCTCACGCCGGAGACCCCGGACGAGGACGAGCAGCCGATCAAGCAGCGCAAGAACGGCCTTTACCCGGGCGTCTCGGACGAGCTCGCGGAGAACATGAAGAGCGGCTGGGCCGACACCGAGCTGCGCGACCTGCAGCCGATCGAGCAGGCCCCGAACGCCGCCCGCCGCCGCGCCGCGCTGTCCGCGCGCTTCCCCGGTGAGCGCCTGGTGATCCCGGCGGGCAACCTCAAGACCCGCTCCAACGACACCGAGTACTCCTTCCGCGCCTCGACCGAGTACGTCTACCTCACCGGCGACCAGACCGACGACAGCGTCCTGGTCCTGGAGCCCACCAAGGACGGCCACGAGGCGACGCTCTACCGCCTGCCCCGTTCCGACCGTGAGAACGGCGAGTTCTGGCTCAACGGCATGGGCGAGCTGTGGGTGGGCCGCCGCCACAGCCTCACCGAGTCCGAGGCGCTGCTGGGCGTGCCCTGCAAGGACGTACGGGAGCTGGCCGAGGCACTCAAGGAGGCCACCGGCCCGGTCCGCGTCGTCCGCGGGCACGACGCCGGCATCGAGGCGGCGCTGACCGACAAGGTCACCGCCGAGCGCGACGAGGAGCTGCGGGTCCACCTCTCCGAGGCCCGGGTGATCAAGGACGAGTTCGAGATCGGCCAGCTGCAGAAGGCCGTCGACTCCACCGTCCGCGGGTTCGAGGACGTCGTGAAGGTCCTGGACAAGGCCGAGGCGACCTCCGAGCGCTACATCGAAGGAACGTTCTTCCTGCGCGCCCGCGTCGAGGGCAACGACGTCGGCTACGGCTCGATCTGCGCCGCCGGCCCGCACGCCACCACCCTGCACTGGGTCCGCAACGACGGCCCGGTCCGCTCCGGCGACCTGCTGCTGCTGGACGCCGGCGTGGAGACCGACACCCTCTACACCGCGGACGTCACCCGCACCCTGCCGATCAACGGCCGCTTCTCCGAGCTCCAGCGCAAGATCTACGACGCGGTCTTCGAGGCCCAGGAGGCGGGCATCGCGGCGGTCAAGCCGGGCGCCGCCTACCGCGACTTCCACGACGCGGCCCAGCAGGTGCTCGCCGAGAAGCTGGTCGAGTGGGGCCTGGTCGAGGGCCCGGCCGAGCGGGTGCTGGAGCTCGGCCTGCAGCGCCGCTGGACCCTGCACGGCACCGGCCACATGCTCGGCCTGGACGTCCACGACTGCGCCGCGGCCCGCACCGAGACGTACGTCAACGGCACGCTGGAGCCCGGCATGGTCCTCACCGTCGAGCCCGGTCTGTACTTCCAGGCGGACGACCTGACGGTCCCCGAGGAGTACCGCGGCATCGGCGTCCGCATCGAGGACGACATCCTCGTCACGGAGGACGGCAACCGGAACCTCTCGGCCGCGCTGCCGCGCCGGTCCGACGAGGTCGAGGCCTGGATGGCCGGGCTGAAGAAGTAGCCCTGGTTCACGGAGCAGCAGCTTCGGTTCACGGGCCGGTGGTGTCGTCCACCGGCCCGTGGTCTGCCCGCCGGTACGCGCCGGCGCGGGCCGCGGCCCACACGGCGGTGGCCGCGGATTCCGCCAGCGCCGGGTCGACCGGGCGGCGGGCGATCAGGATCCGGTAGTAGAAGGGCGCGCCGAGCGCCGACATCACCTGTTCGGGATCGGTGTCCGCGGGCAGTTCGCCGCGCGCGACGGCCCGCTCCACCATCTGGCCGGCCAGCGCCAGCCGTTCGCCGAAGAACGACCGCAGCACGCCGGCCACCTGCGGATCGCGGGCCGCCGCGGACACCACCGCCTCGATGAGCCGCCGCATCCGCGGCTCGCCGTAGAACGCGCTTATCGAGCGGGCCAGCGCATGCAGGTCGCCCGGGAGCGTGCCGGTGTCCGGCAGCGGCACGTCGGAGCTCAGTTCGGTCAGCAAGTCGCAGACCAGGCCCTCGATGCTGCGCCAGCGCCGGTAGAGCGTCGCGACGTGGATCCCTGAGCGGTGGGCGACCTTCTCCATGGTGAGCGCGGCGAACCCGCCATCGCCCAACTCCTCGAAGACCGCGGCCAGTACGGCCTCGCGGGTACGCGCCGTGCGCCCGCCGGGACGGGTCTCGCCCGGGGCGCCCCGGGGCTGGTGCGCTGTCGTCACGCCGGCTCCGTATTGCAGTGCGGGATCACGCCAAGTATTGTCCGGGAAAGACTAACGCGAGCATCTTCGCGTTAGATTTGGTGTGCGCCGGTCTCGCAGGGACAGGGGACGCCGCGGGGGAGGTCCTCCCACCGCGAGACCGCCGCCACCACCCCTCCCGAGCAGGCACTTTCCGGCCAGCCCGCGGCCTCACGAGGCACTTCCGCCCTTACACTCCGCGCGCCGCTGCGTCCGATCCCCCACGGCCCCCGCCGCACCTCACGACGCCATCGGCAGCGCCGCGCCCTCTCGCCATTTGAGGATCTTGTCGAAGCTGACCACCGCGCCCGGGCGGCCGGTGCGGTTGCGGTAGCGGACGTGGTCGGTGAGGGCCTCGATCAGAAAGAGCCCCCGGCCGGCCTCCGCGAACGCGGGGGCCTGGGCGGGGGCGGGGACGGCGGCCGGCAGGGGGCGGTCCGCGGGGCTATGGGGCGGGGCGGCGGGTGCGCCGCGGAAACCGGGGCCCGAGTCGGTGACTTCGATGCGGCAGGTGTCACCGTCGATGAAGACCGTCACGCGGTAGTCCTCGGGGGCTCCGCCACCGCCGTGCTCGACGGCGTTCGCACATGCCTCGGACAGTGCGACCGACAGGTCGTAACAGATGTCCGGGTCCACGCCTGCTGTTTCCATCGTGCCCAGCAGCAGACGCCGGGCGAGCGGCACGCTCGCAGCCTCGCGCCGCAAATGGAGTGACCACCAGATGCTCATCGCTCCAGCCTCCTGGCCGCGGCTCGACATATCGATACGTATTGCCGTGCCCCAAGGTCCGTAAGCATGTCCGGGACGTGATACCGCTCATTCGGCGGATGCGAAGAGTGAGCGCATCGGTGTAGGCGCAGCGCCGCGCATGCGCCTCCGCGCGCCCTCCCGGACGCCCTGGACGCCCCCGGGAGGCGCCGCCTCGGGCCGCCCTGCCGTAGGACACGGGTGCGGGCAGTGGGATGATGGCGCGGCCATGATTGCCCCGCCCGCCTCCCCAGCGCGCGCGGCCGCGGACCTGCGGCTGCTGAGGGCCGCGGTCTTCACCGCGGTCTGTGTCGCGCTGTCCGCGGCCGGGCACATGATCGCTTCCTGTGCCGCCGTCCCGCTGTGGACGCTGGGCGTCGCCGCCGCCGTGGTGTTCGCGGTCGCGGCGCCGCTGGCCGGCCGGGAGCGGTCGCTGCCGGGCATCGCCGCGGGACTCGCCGTGGGCCAGCTGGCACTGCACTCGCTGTTCGTGTGGGGGCAGGTGTGCGGCCTGACGACCGCCGAGCGGATGGCGCGGCAGCGGATGCCGATGGCGGGGACGGCGGCCGGCTCCGGGGGTCCCGGGCACGGCGCGCTGTCCGACGCGACGGCCGTGGACCTGGCCCGGCACCTGATGTGCGGGCTCGGCACGGGCCGGCTGGACGGTGCGCGGGCGCGGCGGCTCCTCGACGGGGGCGGCTACGACATGGCCTCCGCGGCCGGTCTGAACACGCCCGGCGGACCGGGGGCGGCCGGTGGTGCCGTCACCGACCCGGCGATGACGCACGGTCTGCTGCCGTCGCTGCCCATGCTGCTGGGCCACCTGCTGGCCGCGCTCGCGGTCGGCTGGCTGCTGCGGCGGGGCGAGGTGGCGCTGTGGCGGCTGGTCCGGCTGTCGGCCCCGGCGGCGTACGAGCTGACCGTCCGCGCCCTGCTCGGTGCGGTGCGCGGGGTGCTCGCGCTCGTCGGCGCCCTGCTCGCGGGCCTCGGCGCGGCGCACGAGGCGCTGCTGCGCGCCCTCGTTTCGTACGGGGATGACAAACCCGGCCCGCAGGGCGCCGCGCTCGACCACAGTGTGATCCGGCGAGGGCCGCCTGCCGTGACCGCCCTGGCCCTCGCGGCCTGACATCACGCGACGCACGCTCCCCCAGGACGGGGTACGGGCTCGCGCGGCGTCGCCGTGGGCGTGCCACCGATCACCGTCACCCGTATCTCTCTCCTTCCTGTGGAGTGCTTTCCATGCCGAACGCGTCGACCATGCCCAGCGAGCCCACGTTGTCCGGACTTTCCGGAACTTCCGTTACTTCTCAGTCCTCCGGAAGGGCCGGATTCCTCAAGACCCGACTGCCCCTGGTGGGCGGGATCGCGGCCGGCAGTGTGCTGCTGCTCGCCGGGCCGGCCTTCGCGCACGTCAGCGTGCAGCCCGGCCAGGCCCCCAAGGGCGGCTTCGCCACGGTCAACTTCAAGGTCCCCAACGAGCGGGACAACGCCTCGACGGTGAAGCTCGAAGTGACCCTGCCGACCGACCACCCGCTGGCGTCCGTCATGCCGCAGCCGGTGCCCGGCTGGAAGGTGTCGGTCACCAAGACCAAGCTCGCCAAGCCGATCGAGATGGAGGGCGAGAAGGTCACCGAGGCGCCCTCGAAGGTCACCTGGACCGCCGACGGCAAGGGCGTCGAGCCCGGCCAGTTCCAGCAGTTCCCGCTCTCCATCGGCCAGCTGCCCGAGGACGCCGACCAGCTCGTCTTCAAGGCCCTCCAGACGTACGACAACAAGCAGGTCGTGCGCTGGATCGAGCCGACGAAGGAGGGCGGCCCGGAGCCGGAGAACCCGGCGCCGGTGCTCAAGCTCACCGCGGCCGAGGACGACGCGCACGGCGCGGCCGCCGACGCCAAGGGCGGGGACAAGGGCGGGGGCGCGAAGACCGTCGCGGCCGCCGACACCAGCGACAACACCGCTCGGCTGCTGGGCGCCGCGGGCATCGTCGTCGGCGTCATCGGCGTCGGCTTCGGCGTGTTCGCCGGCCGGCGGCGCAACGCCTGATCGCCACCACGGGCCGGCGGCGCCCCACCGCGCCGCCGGCCCGTCGCCCCGTTCCCCATGAGCGGGGCACCGGACCACACCACACAAACGGGATACATCTGCAATGCACAGCGCAATGCGTAGAAGGGCCCTGCTCGCCTCCGCCGTCGCGGCGGTCACGGCACTCGGCCTGACCGCCTGCGACCAGGGAAGCGACCGCGACCAGCCGGCCGCCCAGGTCTCCGGAGGCACGGCCGCCAAGCCCCTCGTCACGCTCGACACCCCGATGGAGAAGCCGGACCTGGTCCTGACCGACTCCCAGGGCGCCAAGTACGACCTGCTGGAGAAGACCAAGGGCCACCCGACACTGATCTACTTCGGCTACACCCACTGCCCGGACGTCTGCCCGCTGACCATGGCCAACATCGCGGTCGCGGTGAAGCAGCTGCCCAAGGCCGAGCAGAAGGACCTGCGGGTCGTCTTCGTCACCTCCGACCCGGAGCGCGACACCCCCGCCGCCCTCAAGAAGTGGCTCGGCGGCATCAACAAGGACTTCATCGGTCTGACGGGCCGCTTCGACACCATCCAGGCGGGCGCGCGCAGCGTCAACATCGGGATCGAGAAGCCGGTCAAGAAGAAGAACGGCGATGTGGTCTCCACCCACGGCGCGCAGGTCCTGCTGAGCTCCCCCAAGGACGACAAGATCCACTGGCTGGGCATGCAGGAGGCGACCGCCGACAACTACACCACCGCACTTCCGAAGATCATCAAGGGGCAGAACCCGTGAACCGCCGCACCACCCTCGCCGCCGCCCTCGCCCTCACCGCCGGACTCGCCCTCTCGGCCTGCGGCGCCGGGGACGCCGGCCCGCACTTCCAGGTCGACGGCGCCTACATGCCGCAGCCGGTCACCCAGGACATGGCCGGCGCGTTCTTCACGGTCAAGAACAACGGCGCCGCCGACAAGATCGTCTCGGTCACCAGCGACCTGGCCAAGGACGTCTCGATGCACAAGACGGTCGGCAACAAGATGGAGCAGGTCACCTCGCTGCCGATATCCGCGGGCGGGGAGCTCCGGTTCGAACGAGGCGGCATGCACCTGATGTTCATGGGCCTCAAGTACAAGCCGGCCAAGGGGGACTCGATCGGCGTCACGCTGCAGTTCGCCCACGCCGAGCCCGTCAAGGTGGCCGTCCCGGTCCGGGCCGTCAACTACCAGCCGAAGAAGTAGCGGGCGGTCCGGTACGTCACAGCACAGGCACTCACACGGCAGTTGAGGGAGCGATCCATGGTCACCACCGGCCTCCGGCCGCGACGGTCCGCCGCGCTGCGTCTGCTCGTCGTCGCGGTGGCGCTGGCGGGCGCGCTGTTCGGCGGGCTGCTCGGCGGTGCCGCCCCGGCCTCGGCGCACGCCGCGCTGACCGGCAGCACCCCCGCCGAGGGCTCGGTGGTGGACCAGGCGCCCGAGCAGGTGGCGCTCACCTTCTCCGAGGGCGTCGCGATGGGCGACGACTCCATCCGGGTGCTGGACCCGAAGGGCAAGCGGGTGGACCGCGGCAAACTGCGCAACCTGTGCAGCGCCAGCACCGTCAAGTACGGCACGGGCCTGCCGCCGGGCCTGGGCAACGGTACGTACACCGTCGCCTGGCAGGCGGTCTCCGCCGACAGCCACCCGGTCTCCGGCGCCTTCACCTTCTCGATCGGTGCGCCCTCGAAGACCACCGCGCCGGTGGCCCAGCAGGAGGCCGGCGGGGGGCTCGTCGGGGCGCTCTACGGCATCGCCCGTGCGCTGGCGTACGCGGGCTTCGTCCTGCTGGCCGGCGGTGCCGCCTTCGTGGTGGCCTGCCGGCCGGCCGCCGCCCGGGTGCGGTCCGTCCAGCGCCTGGTCGTCCAGGGATGGGCGGTGCTGACCGGCACCACCGTGGCGATGCTGCTGCTGCGCACGCCGTACACCGGCTCCGGCGATCTCTCGGACGTCTTCGACCTCGGCGGGCTGCAGCAGGTACTGGTCACCAAGCCGGGCGCGGCGCTGGTCTCCCGGCTGTTGCTGCTCGCGGCGGCGGCGCTGTTCGTGGCGGTGCTGTTCGGGGCGTACGCGCGGGCGCAGGCACCCCGGGAGGACGCCCCCGAGGGCCCCGACGCCCCCGGGGACCCCGCCGAGGAGGCCCGGCGGCGCAAGGACCTGTCGTTCGGGCTCGGCATCGGTGGGGTGATCGTCGCCACCGGTCTCGCGGCGACCTGGGCGATGGCCGAACACGCCTCGACCGGGCTGCAGCCCGCGATCGCGATGCCGGTCGACGTGCTGCACCTGCTCGCCGTCGCCACCTGGCTCGGCGGGCTGGCCGCGCTGGTGGTGTCCCTGTACTGGGGGCCGCCGGTCGAGCGGACCGCCGTCCGGCGCTTCTCCCGGATCGCGTTCGGCTCCGTCCTGGTGCTGGTGGCCACCGGCCTCTACCAGTCCTGGCGGCAGGTCGGCACCTGGACCGCGCTGACCGGCACCACCTACGGGCGGCTGCTGCTGCTCAAGGTGGGCCTGGTGGCGGTGCTCGTGGGCATCGCCTGGTTCTCACGGCGCTGGACGGCGCGGCTGACGGAGGTACGGACGCCGGAAGCGGCGTACGCGGCGGAAGCGGCGGTCGCGGCCCCCGACGACGAGGAGGCCGACGAGCCCTCCGAGAAGGCCGTGACCGTCCCGGCGGCCGGCACGCCGACCGGGAAGACGGCTCGGAACGACGAGGAACCGGCGGCCGGACCAGCAGCCGGACCAGCGGCCGGACCAGCGGCCGAACCGACGGCGGCACCGGCAACGCACTCGGCGGCCGAACCGGCGACGGAACCGGCGACGGAACCGGCCGCGGCGGCCACGGCAGAACCGGACGACCCCGCCCGCGCCGCCCAACTCGCCCGTCAGCAGGCCGCGTTGCGCACCGCCCGCAGCAAGCGGCTGCGGGACGCCGATCCCGAGCGGCTGGGGCTGCGCCGGTCCGTGCTGGCCGAGGCGTCGGTGGCGGTGGTCCTGCTGGTGGTGACGACGGTGCTCACCGCCACCGAGCCGGCCCGTACCGAGGAGGCGGTCAAGGCCGTGTCGGGCGGGCAGTCGGCCACGGCCAACCAGCCGCAGGTCCTCACCGTCCCGTTCGACACCGGCGGTCCGGGCGGCAAGGGCACCGCCCGCATCGACCTCGACCCCGGCCGCAGCGGCAACGCCAACGAGCTGCGGCTGCGGATCTCCGACCCGAACGGCCGGGCCAAGGACGTCCCCGAGGTGAAGATCGAGTTCACCCTCAAGGCCAAGAAGCTCGGGCCGCTGACGGTGGTGCCCCGGCACACCGGCAAGGGACACTGGCGCGCCAGCGGCGTCCTGCTGCCGGTCCCCGGACGGTGGCAGCTCTCGCTGCTCGTACGGACCTCCGACATCGACCAGGTGACCGAGTTCAGGAACGTGAAGATCGGCTGATGAGCAAGCGAACCGCGCAGGCCCCCGAACCCCGGGCCCCCGAACCGCAGGCCCCGGCACCCGAGCCGGCCGGCCCGCGGACCGCCCTGACGCTCTCCCGCCGCCGGCTGCTCGGCACCGTCGGCGCGGCGGGCGCCGCCGGGCTGGTCGTCGGCGGCGCCGGCGGCGCCCTGAGCACGGCCGCTGCCCATGAGGACGGGCCCGCCGCGGCCCTGAGCTCCGTGGGCTCGACCGAGGTGCCGTTCCGGGACGACCGGGCGAAGCAACAGGCCGGGATCACCACCCCGCTGCAGGCCAGCGGGCACCTCGTCGCCTTCGACCTGGCACCGGGCAGCGACCGCAAGGCCGCCGCCGCGCTGCTGCGCCGCTGGTCGCGGACGGCCGAGCAGCTGATGGCCGGCCGGGCGCCGGACGCCGACACCGGCGTCGCGCTGGACGCCGGCCCGTCCTCGCTGACCGTCACCTTCGGCCTCGGCCACAGCTTCTTCGACCGTACGGGCCTGACGAAGCACCGCCCCGGGCAGCTCGATCCGCTGCCGGACTTCTCCGCCGACGCGCTGGACCCGAAGCGCAGCAACGGCGACCTGTGGATCCAGATCGGCGCCGACGACGCGCTGGTCGCCTTCCACGCGCTGCGGGCGCTGCAGAAGGACGCGGCCGGCACCGCCCGGCTCCGCTGGCAGATGAACGGCTTCAACCGCACCCCGGGCGCCACCGCGCACCCGATGACCGCCCGCAACCTGATGGGCCAGGTCGACGGCACCAACAACCCCAAGCCGGCCGACCCGGACTTCGACGAGCGGATCTTCGTCGGGCGGGACGCCGCACAGGAGTGGATGCGCGGCGGTTCGTACGCCGTGGTCCGCCGGATCCGGATGCTGCTGGACGACTGGGAGAAGCGCTCCCGGCACGAGCAGGAGCGGGTCATCGGGCGCCGCAAGGACAACGGGGCGCCGCTGACCGGCGGTTCCGAGACCACGCCCATGAAGCTGGACGCCACCGGTGCGGACGGGCTGCCGGTCATCCCGGCCAACGCGCACGCCCGGGTCGCGGCGCCGGAGTCCAACCAGGGCGCGGCGATGCTGCGCCGCCCGTTCTCGTACCACGACGGCTTCCGGGAGGACGGCGCGCCGGACGCCGGGCTGCTGTTCGTCTGCTGGCAGGCCGATCCGCTGCGGGCCTTCACCCAGGTCCAGCGGAAGCTGGACCGCGGGGACGCGCTCTCGCCGTTCCTGCGGCACGAGGCGAGCGGCCTGTACGCGGTGCCGCCGGCCGCGGCGCCGGGCGGGTACGTGGGGCAGCCGCTGCTGGAGGGCTGAGGCCCCCGCGGGGCCGTGCCGGCCTGTCCGGCCTGCGGAAGCCCGGTCCGGGGGCCGCGACGGCTCGGTATCGTGGCAGGACAGGGAGACGATCGGCGGGGTGCCCCCGCAGTCACGCGAGGGAGTCCTCAAGGATGTCGGCCAGCCGCTATACGTATCTCGGACCCGCGGGCACGTTCACCGAGGCCGCGCTGCGCAGCCTGCCCGAGGCGGCGACCCGCGAGCTGGTGCCGATGGTGTCGGTGCCGGCCGCCCTGGACGCGGTGCGGGCGGGGGAGGCGGCGGCCGCCCTGGTGCCGATCGAGAACTCCGTCGAGGGCGGGGTGACCACCACCCTCGACGAACTCGCCTCCGGCGAGCCGCTGATGATCTACCGCGAGGTGCTGCTGCCGATCGCCTTCGCGCTGCTGGTGCGCCCCGGTACGACGCTCGACGGGGTCAAGACGGTGACCGGGCACCCGGTCGCCCAGCCGCAGGTCCGCAAGTGGCTGGCGGCCCAACTCCCCGAGGCGGTATGGGAGTCGGCGGCCTCGAACGCGGACGGTGCGCGGCTGGTGCAGGAGGGCCGCTACGACGGTGCGTTCGCCGGTGAGTTCGCGGCGGCGACGTACGGCCTGACGCCGCTGGTCACCGACATCCACGACGCGCAGAACGCGGCCACCCGCTTCGTGCTGGTGGGCCGTCCGGCCCGGCCGGCGGCGCCCACCGGCGCGGACAAGACGTCGGTGGTGCTGTGGCTGGCCGAGGACCACCCGGGTGCGCTGCTCGAACTGCTGCAGGAGTACGCGGTGCGCGGGGTCAGCATGATGCGCATCGAGTCCCGGCCGACCGGCGAGGGCATCGGGCGCTACTGCTTCTCGGTGGACTGCGAGGGGCACATCACCGACCGCCGGGTCAGCGAGGTCCTGATGGGCCTCAAGCGGGTCTGCCGCGAGGTGCGGTTCCTCGGTTCGTATCCGCGCGCGGACGAGACCACGCCGAGCGTGCGGCGGCAGATGACCGACTCGGCGTTCACCGAGGCCGCGGACTGGCTCGCGCGCTGCCTGGACGGCCGGGGCTGACCTCCCGGCGGGTGGCGGACCCGGTGGCGCGGGAGGTACTGCGTCCGGGGGTGCGGGAGACGCGTCGTGGGGTGGCACGGGTGGCGGGCCCGGTGGCTGGAAAGTGCGCCACGACCTGCGGCTTTGAGCGGCCTGTGGGTTGTCCACAAAGTTATCCACAGGCCCGGTTCTCGACCTGTGGGTAAGTCGACATGACAGTCGGACACAGTCGACAAATCGCCCTACCGACCCCAGATCCCTCCACAGCACCCCACCTCGGACCCCGTCAGCATAATTCCTGCAGTCCATCCTTTAGAGCGAGGCAATCCCACACGAAAGAGTGCGTGAACGGGGTTTGGACAGAGAATCCATAGGCGAGCAATTCGGAAACGGAATGATCGCCACCGACTTCCACAGATTCCACGCACAGCCTGTGGATAAAATTCCGGGAACCCCTCCCCCCTGTGGACAACCCCACCACCCGAGGGTCACGAAGGCCGCCCCAACTCCCCGATCCCGCCCAGTGGATCACCGATCGCCGACGCGCGCGAACGCCCGCATACCGGACGGCTCCACAACTACCCCCAGAAGATCACGACGACAGCGAAGGGGTGCGAATGGGCAGGAATTCCCCGGCGGATTTACCGCACTCCACCAACGGAATAAACCTCTCAAACCGGACAAACTGCAATGCCGGGGAATATCGCGTCGAAGCGCGGGGCGTGGCCCCGGTAGCCTGGGGGTGTGATTGACCTTCGCCTGCTCCGTGAGGACCCCGACCGTGTGCGCGCGTCCCAGCGCGCCCGTGGAGAGGACGTCGCGCTCGTCGACGCACTGCTCTCCGCCGACGAGCGGCGCAGGTCGTCCAGCGTCCGCTTCGACGAGCTGCGCGCCGAGCAGAAGTCGCTCGGCAAGCTCATCCCCAAGGCCACCGGCGACGAGAAGGCCGAGCTGCTGAAGAAGGCCGGCGAACTGTCCGCCGCCGTCAAGGCCGCCGACGCCGCGCAGGACGAGGCCAAGGAAGAGACCCAGCAGCTGCTGCTCAAGCTCGGCAACCTCGTCCACCCCGACGTCCCCGTGGGCGGCGAGGAGGACTTCGCGGTCCTGGAGACGCACGGCACCATCCGTGACTTCGCCGCCGAGGGCTTCGAGCCCAAGGACCACCTGGAGATCGGCCAGGCACTCGGCGCCATCGACGTGGAGCGGGCCGCCAAGGTCTCCGGCTCGCGCTTCTACTACCTGACGGGCATCGGCGCGCTCCTGGAACTCGCGCTGGTCAACGCCGCCATCGCGCAGGCCACCGAGGCCGGCTTCATCCCGATGCTGACCCCGGCGCTGGTCCGCCCGCACGCCATGGAGGGCACCGGCTTCCTCGGCCAGGCCGCCGAGAACGTCTACCACCTCGAAAAGGACGACTACTACCTCGTCGGCACCTCCGAGGTCCCGCTCGCCGCCTACCACATGGACGAGATCGTCGACGCCGGCCAGCTGCCGCTGCGCTACGCCGGCTTCTCGCCCTGCTTCCGCCGCGAGGCCGGCACGTACGGCAAGGACACCCGCGGCATCTTCCGGGTCCACCAGTTCGACAAGGTGGAGATGTTCTCCTACGTCGCGCCGGAGGACGCGCAGGCCGAGCACCAGCGCCTGCTGGAGTGGGAGAAGCAGTGGCTGAACGGCCTGGAGCTGCCGTTCCAGGTGATCGACGTCGCCACCGGTGACCTCGGCGCCTCGGCCTCCCGCAAGTTCGACTGCGAGGCGTGGATCCCGACCCAGGGCAAGTACCGCGAGCTGACCTCGGCCTCCAACTGCGACGAGTTCCAGGCCCGCCGGCTCTCCGTCCGCATGCGCGAGAACGCCGACGGCAAGCAGAAGGTCCGCCCGCTGGCCACTCTCAACGGCACGCTCTGCGCCGTCCCGCGCACCATCGTGGCGATCTTCGAGAACCACCAGCAGGCGGACGGCTCGGTGCGCGTCCCCGAGATGCTGCGCCCCTACCTCGGCGGCCGTACCGTGCTGGAGCCCGTCGCCGGTCGCCCGGAGTCCGGCGCCAAGTGAGCGGATCAGCTCCGGCGGACGTCCCGCCGCTGCCTTACACGCTCATCGCGACCGACCTCGACGGGACGCTGCTGCGCCCGGACGAGACCGTCTCGGAGCGCACCCGCCAGGCGCTCGCCGCGGCCACCGCGGCGGGCGCGGCGCACATCGTCGTCACCGGCCGTGCGGTGCCCTGGACCCGGCACATCCTCGACGCCCTGGACTACAACGGGCTCGCGGTGTGCGGCCAGGGCGGGCAGGTCTACCACGCCGGCGAGCACCGGCTGCTGACCTCGGTGACGCTGGACCGCCAGCTGGCCGGACTCGCGCTGTCCAAGATCGAGGCGGAGGTCGGCCCGCTGTATCTGGCGGCGAGCCGGGACGGCCTGGAGGGCGAGGTGCTGGTCGGCCCCGGCTACCGCGTCCAGGCGGGCCCGCTGCCGAACGTCATGCTCGACGACCCCGGCGAGCTCTGGACGGCCCCGATCAACAAGGTCTACCTCCAGCACCCGACGCTGGACGACGACGCACTGGCCGCGGCCGCCCGCCAGGTCGCCGGTGACCTGGTCGGCATCATGGTGGCCGGCCCCGGCGTCGTCGAACTGCTGCCGCTGGGCCTGACCAAGGCCACCGGGCTGTCCCTGGCCGCCCGCCGCCTGGGCCGCACCGCCAAGGAGACGCTGGCGTTCGGCGACATGCCCAACGACATCCCGATGTTCGCCTGGGCCGCCCACGGCGTGGCCATGGCCAACGCCCACCCCGAACTGAAGGCGGTCGCCGACGAGGTGACCACCTCCCACGAGGCCGACGGCATCGCGGTGGTCCTGGAGCGGCTGTACGGGATTTGAGGGGTGGGGTGGGAGCAGGGGAGCAGGGGTGCGAGCGGGGAGCCCCCGGAATACCGCTTCCCACCGTCGCGTTGAGGCCCCGAGGGGGCGCTCGCATCCCCTACGGGATCTGTTCGAACCACCCGTAGGGGTTCCGAAGGCCCCTTGAACCCCTAACGCCCGCCCCCGCCGCCTTCTTCCCCACCGCCGCCCGCTTCCCCCGCATCGGCTGCCTCCCCCGCGTCCGCTCCCGCGTCCCGCGTGTCGGCTCCCGCTTTCCGCGCTGGCCCTGCTTCCCTCGCCTCGGCTTCGGCCCCCGCCTGCCCCGCGTCGGCTTCGGCCCCCGCCTGCCTCGCGTCGGCTCCCTCCCCTTCCCCCGCCACCGCCGCCGGGGTCAACGGCCATGCCGCGAAGCCCATGGTCAGGGCGATGGCGTGGCCGAAGTCGGTGAAGGTGGCGCCGGTCGTCAGGGGGATGGCGAAGAAGGCCAGTACGCCGACGAGATAGCCGTAGCGCCAGGGGGACCGCAGCCGGTACGTCAGCGCGCCGGCGGCGGCCGCCAGGCCGTACGAGACGCCGATGTCGACGACGTGCGTCATCGAGCGCGGCAGCTGGTGTCCCTCGATGGCGAGCAGGACGAGTTCCTGGCTGGCCAGGGTCGCGGCGACGTGTGCCCCGCCGACGATCAGCAGCCAGCGCCAACTGCCCGTCCAGCGCTCGACGTTGGCGTGCACCAGCTCGAACATCACGACGTACAGCAGGAACGATCCGGGGTTCTCGATCCAGAAGCCGCTGATCAGCAGCGACGGCAGCGGATGCTCATTCAGCTCGTGGATGTTGCTGCTGGTGCGGTGGATGAGGAACTGGCCCAGTCCCTCCGAGGCGGAGGCGATCACGAGGCTGGTGACGCCGATGATCAGCAGCCAGATGTGGGTCCCGGGGGACGACCTGACCCAGTCCTTCACCCAGGCCACGGGGTTGCCCGCGCGGCGCGCCCAGGGGTCGCGCGGCGGCTCCAGCAGGATCCTCGCCGGCGCCCTCACCGGCGGCGCCCCCGGGCCGCGGGCGAACCGGCGACCAGCGGGCCCGGCCCCTTGATCTGCCGGATGCGGGGCGCGCTCTCCATCGTCCGTACGCCGGGCAACGCCGCGACCCGGGTCGTCAGGTACGTGTAGAGGGCCCGGACGTCCCGGCAGAGCACCGACGCGAACAGGTTGTTCGGGCCGGTGGTGGCACCGGCGAAGGCGACCTCCGGGTGTTCCGCCAACGCGGCCCCGGCCGCGGCGAGTTCGGCGGGGGCGACGGACATCCAGAGGGCGGCCATCACGCCGTACCCGAACTTCCGCAGGTCGGTCCCAGCGCCTTGAGCGCACCGCTGGTGCGGTGTCGCCCGTGCGAGCTGCAGCGCATGGGCCAGCCGACGGTCGGGGGCGTCGAAACCGCCACCGCCCGCGCCGGGCTTCTCGTCGGCTTTCACCGTCCGAGGCTAGCGCGGGTCGGATTGCGCCGCCGGGAGCGCGGTGGCTGCAAGACCGACGGGTGCGGAACTGACCGCGGGGTCACAATCGAAGCGACGGAGGAAAGAGGAAAAGCAGGCATGGAGGGCTCGGCTGCTACTGGCGGCGCTCGGCGCGGCACCACCGTGGCGGTGACGCATCGCCGGTGGCCGCCCGGCCGGGTGGTGCGGTGCTGGGTCGGCACCCGGAACCGTACGGCCGTACGCGGTTCCGGGTTGCCGCCCGGGGCCCGGGACGATCGTCGCGTCGCCGCAGCTCCAAGTCAATCCTCTGGTTTCCTTCCAAATTCCTTAGCCGAGGCTTGGGTTGGGGGCATGGCGCGGCGTAGCGTACCCGGGTGACTCTCGACGATCTGCGCGCCTTCGTGGCGGTCTGCGAGGCGGGCAATCTCAGCGCCGTCGCCCGTGACCTGGGCTGCACCCAGTCGGCCGTCAGCCAGCGCATCAAGCGCCTGGAACGCGAGACGGGCATCGGGCTCCTGGAACGCCGGCCGCGCGGGGTCGCCCCCACCCAGGCCGGCCGGATCCTCCAGCGCGCCGCGGCGGACGGCCTGAGCGGGCTGGACCTGGCGCTACGGCAACTCGACGATCTGCGGGCGGGCGACGGCGGCACCGTACGCGTCACCACCGGCGCGACGACCGTACGGCACTTCATGTCCGAGGCCGTGGTCGCCTTCCGCGGCCGCCATCCGCACGTCAATCTGGAGTTCCGGACGGAGAGTTCGAGCCGCCGTTGCTTCGAGGCGGTGGCGGACGGCGACTCCGAACTGGCCTGGATCACCATCGGCCCAGCGGTGCGCGGCATCGAGCAGCATGCGGTGATCGGGCTGCCGTGGGTGCTCGCCGTACGCAGCGATGATCCACTCGCCGCCCGGGAGCGGATCGAGCCGGAGGAACTCGCCGGCATCCGGCACATACGGCTGCCGGAGAACTCCACCTCCCGGATGAGGCTCGACGGACACCTCAGCCACCGACTCGACGAGCACCACAGCCATCGGCTCGACGGACACCACAGCCATCGCTCCGCCGGAGGCCTCAGCCATCGCTCCGATGAACACCCCCACCACCAGCTCGATGGAGACCACAACCGTCGCTCCGACGAACAACACAACCATCACTCCGACGAGCACCACGACCGTCGCTCCGACGGGCACCCCAGCCATCGGGAGTCGCCTCACGGGGAGGGCTCCGGTGCCGTGCCGCCGCCGAGCACCACCAGCGTCGCCGACTGGGACACCGCGCTGCTGCTGGCCGAACTCGGCGTCGGCCCCGCGGTCGTCCCCCGGCTCCCGGGCCTCCGGGCCACCGCCCACCCGTCCCTGCGGCTGGTCCCGATCCCCGCGTTGCCACCGCTCGCCACGGGGTGGGCGGTGCGTCAGTGGGACGCCCTGAGCCCGGCGGCGGTGGCGTTCGCGGAGACCGTCACGGCTTCTCTGGGGCGGCCCGCACCACCGGTTCCTGGATCTCCGTGACCCACTTCTCCTGGTCCGGCGGGCACTCCAGGTAGAGCTCGCGGGCGTATCCGGCGGAGCGGTAGCCGTTCGCGTCGATCCAGTGCGCCAGGTTCTGCGCGGTGGGCAGGATGCGGCTCATCGGTCCGCGGTGCACCACCGTGGCGGCGCACTCCAGCCCGGGCAGCGCCACCACGTCGAAGCCGAGGCCGGTCGCGGTGGGGGTGCCGGTGGCCGGCGCGCCCGTCCCGCCGCAACGGGCTCCGGCCCTGGTCAGCGCCTCCGCGGTGACCGTCAGCCCGGCGTGCACGACGACGGCACCGGGCCCCGGCTCGTACCCCGACTCGTACCCAGGCTCGTCCCCCACCGCGGCCGCTACGGCCGCCGCGGCCGCCGCGCTCCCCTGTACGTCCGCGTGGCCTGCCGGTACGTCCGTGCGGCCTGCCGGTACGTCTGTGCGGCCGCCGGGTTCGCCGCCGTGGCCTCCGCTTGCGCCGCGGTCGCCGGGCACGTCCTCGTAGTCGCCCTCGTAGTCGCCCGGTACGGCCTCGTAAACGGCCTCGTAATAGGCGAGACCCGGTCCCGCGGGGGTGACGCCGGCCGCCTCCAGGCGTGCGCACAGCTCCGCGTAGAGCGGCTGGATCACCGGGCCGATGTCCTCGGGCCCGTAACTGGCGGCGATCCCGCTCAGTTCCGCGAGCAGTACCGTCCCGGTCGGCTTGACCACCACATCGTCGGCAGACATGTGTCCCTCACTCTCGATGGAGCGGAGCCTCGCCTCGACCTGCGCCAGCCGTTCGCCGGCCGCGGTCAGCGTCGCCTCCAGCTCCGCCCGGCGCAGCCGCAGCATGCCGCGCAGTTCCGGCACGCTCACCTCCTCGGCCAGGATCGCCCCCACCTGCTGGAGGCTGAATCCGAGGTCCTTGAGGGCGATGATCCGGTTGAGCCGGGCGAGCTGGGCCGCTTCGTAGAAGCGGTAACCGGTGACCGGGTCGGTACGGGCCGGGCACAGCAGCCCGATCGCGTCGTAGTGGCGCAGCATGCGCGCCGATACGCGGCCGTACTGGGCGAAATCTCCGATGCTGAACATGACGCCTTCCAGTGGAGTGCTTTCCACAGTGTCAAGGTCAAGAGCGGGGGTCCACCCGATGGGGGACGGCGGTGACCTGCCTTGCCTTGCCTTGCCGCACGAACGAGCCGGCGCGGCAGGGCGGGGCGTTCCGGTACTCAGCCCGGAACGTGCCGGCAGTCAGCCCGGAAAGAGCGGCGGTTCGGCCGGAACGATCAGCAGTGTGCCCGGAACGATCAGCGGTGCGCCCGGAACGGGCGGGGGTGGGTCCGCAACGGGCGGCGGTGCGCCCGGAACGGGCGGCGGTTGGTCCGGATCCACCGCGTCACTCCCGTCCCACAATCGGCCACCGGGCAGCAGCATCGCGTCAAGTAGGGTCCACAACTCGTCAATGACGCGTCAGCATCCGGCGGAGGGGCCCGTTCCCCGGGCATAGCGTCGGCAGAGCCGAGCCCCGGCATACGCATCGTCATCCACCGGTCCGGGGCCGCCGATGTCCTGTTCGAGGAGCAACGCCGTGTCCCACCATCTCTACGCGGAAGATCCCGAGCCCTCCGATCGCATCCCGGCCGGGCCTCTGTTCGTCCCCGTCCGGTCGGGCCCCGCGGGCTGTACGGCCCGCCTGTTCCGCACCCCGCTCGGCGGGCGTACCGCCGTCGGCTTCACCTCGGCCCAACGCCTCGCCGCGGCCCTCGGCGGCGGCCAGCCGTGGGTCAGGCTCTCCGAGCCGGCCCTGCGGGCGCTGGCCGAGCCCCTCGGGGCGACGGCCCTGACCGTCGATCCCCGTCTCACTCCGGAGGCCTCCCACACCACCCGCGCCCCGGGCGCACCACGCGTGCCCCAGGCGGCCCGGACAGCGGGCGCCTCGCACCTGGCCCAGGCGTCCCGTACGCCGCACCTGCGGGCCGTCTGAGAGGGGCGAACAACACCATGAGCCACAGCACCCTGCCCCGCCCCGCCCAGGAGCCCGGCACCCCAGCACCGCCCGCGGCCCCCGGGCCTCTGACCGCCCCGGCACCGCCTGCGACCGCCGGCCCCCTCACCGCCCCGGCACCAGCGGCCGCACCTGCGCCGGCGCCAGCACCGGCACCGGCACCGGCACCGGCACCGGCATCCACCGACCACCTGAGGGCCCCGCTGCCTGATCCACTGCCCGATGCACTGCCCGACGCGCTGCCCGATCCGCTGCCTGATGCGCTGCCTGATGCGCTGCCCGACCAACTCCCCACCCCGCCGCCCGACCCGCTCTCCGTCTGGCCCGCCTCCACATTGCCGCACGGCCCCGGTGACCTCACCCTCGGCGGCGTCCCGCTGACCGAACTGGCCGACCGCTTCGGTACCCCCGCCTACGTGGTGGACGAGGACGAGGTGCGCCACCGCTGCCGCGCCTACCTCCGGGCCTTCCCCGACGCCGATGTCTTCTACGCGGCCAAGGCGTTCCTCTGCCGCGCCATGGTCCACTGGGTGCACGAAGAGGGCCTCGGCCTGGACGTCTGCTCTGCGGGTGAACTGGAACTCGCCGTCACCACCGGCTTCCCGCCCGAGCGGATCGTGCTGCACGGCAACGCCAAGAGCCCCGCGGACCTGCGGGCCGCGCTCCGGCTCGGCGTCGGGCGGATCGTCATCGACTCCACCTCCGAGATCGCCCGGCTGGCCGCCGCGGTCCCGGCCGGTACGCGCCAGAAGGTGCTGATCCGGGTCGTTCCGGGAATCGCCGCGGGCGGTCACGCCAAGGTCCGCACCGGGACCGACGACCAGAAGTTCGGACTGTCGATCGCGGACGGTTCCGCACAGCACGCCATCACCCGGGTCTTCGGCCAGCCGCGCCTCGAACTCACCGGTCTGCACTGCCACTTGGGCTCCCAGATCACCACCGTCAAGCCGTATCTGTCGGCCGTACGGCGACTGGTCGGCCTGCTGGCACGGATCCGCGAACAGCACGGTGTCACCCTGCCCGAGCTGGACCTCGGCGGCGGGCACGGCGTCGCGTACCGGCCCGGCGAGCCCGCGCTCGACATCGCCGCGCTCGGCGCCCGGATCCGCGCCGAGCTGGCACGCGGCTGTGCGGCGGCCGGCCTGCCGGTGCCCCGGCTCGCCGTCGAACCCGGCCGCGCGATCGCCGGCCCGTCCGGAGTCGTCCTCTACCGGGTGCTGTCCGTCAAGCGCACCGGGACGCACCTCTTCGTGGCGGTGGACGGCGGGATGAGCGACAACCCGCGGCCCGCGCTGTACGGGGTGCGCTACGCGCCCCGACTGGTCGGCCGGTCCTCGTCGGCCGCCCCGGAACGGGTCACCGTCGTCGGCCGGCACTGCGAGGCCGGCGACGTACTGGCCGCCGACGCCCGACTGCCCGGCGACCTCCGCCCCGGCGACCTGCTCGCCGTGCCCGTGGCCGGCGCGTACCACCTCTCCATGGCCTCCGGCTACAACCTCGTCGGCCGCCCTCCGGTCGTCGCGGTCACCTCGGGCACCGCCCGCCTCCTCGTCCGCCGCGAATCCCTGGCGGACATCCAGGAACGCGATATCGGTCTGTGAGGTCTGGGCGGGGTTGGGATCGCTCCCCGAACGCCGCCCATCCTCGGCCCGTTGCCGGCCGCTCTCCGCCTCTGCTCTCTGCTCTCCGCCGTCCGCCTCCGCCGTCCGCTGTTTGCTGTCTGCTGTCTGCTATCTGATCGACGGTCTCTGCTTCTCTGGTCGTCGCTGAGTCGGGCCCCGGGCGAGACTGCCCCGGGGCCCAGGACCGCCCCGGGGCCCAGGAAAGTCAGGCCGTGGCAGCACGCCCGCAGCTTCCGTGTACGATGAACTCATATTTGTAGGATGACTGGGCAACTGGCGACCGACTGAGCGGGGGCGGGCAACCGCGCCTCCGCCAAGCAACAGGAAAAGGCACGGGCAAACGGAGATGGCACTGCAGGCGGCGGGGCGGCAATCCCTCGTGGACACCGTGGTCGACACGCTGCGGGCCCAGCTGACGGCCGGGGAGTGGCCGGTCGGCTCGCGGATCCCCACCGAGCACGCGCTCGCCGAGCAGTTGCAGGTGGGCCGCAACACCGTGCGCGAGGCCGTCCGGGTCCTCGTGCACGCCGGAATGCTGCGCTCGCGGCAGGGCGAGGGAACCTTCGTCGTCTCCACCGCGGACCCGGGCGACATCCTGCGCGGGGTCCGGCGGGCCGGTATCCGCGACGTGCTGGAGCTGCGGATCGCACTGGAGGCGGAGGCCGCCCGGCTGGCCGCGCTCCGGCACCGCCCGGACGACCTGGAGCGGATGCGCGCGGCCCTGGACGCCCAGGCCGAGTTGGCGGACGCGTCCGGGCAGCCCGGCTCCGGCAGCCTGGAGCTGTACGCCGATCACGACATCGCCTTCCACCAGGCCGTCGTCGACGCCGCCCACAACACCGCGCTGACCGCGACCTACGGCTGGTTCAGCAGCTCCGTACGGGAGGCGCTGGTCAGCGCGCTGGACGACCAGGCGATGCCGAAGATCGTGCACGGCGACCACCGCGCCGTTCTGGACGCGATCGCCGCGGGCGACCCGGACGCCGCGGAGCGGGCCACCCGCGACCTGCTGGAGAAACCGAAACGGGCCGTGGAAGCCCTGCTCGGCGAACCACCCGCACCCGCCCCGCACGCCTGAACCCCCAGCTCCGGCTCCCCCTCCCCGGTCGCCCCACGCCCGGTCTCCCCCACTTCCCCCTTTCTCTCCGTTCCCGTAACGCTTGGCGAGGTACGTACGCATGTCAGGACCCCGACCCGCTGCTCCGTCGAGCCCGGACGCTCGGCTGATCGACGCCGAGGAGGATCTCGTCGCGGCACCGGCGGTCGCCGCGGCCCGGCGCCGGCTGCGGACCGTTCATCCGGCGCTCGTGCTGGCCGGGATCGTCCTCGCCGCGCTCAACATGCGGGCGGCGCTCGCCGGGGTGTCGCCGCTGCTCGGGGAGATCGGCACGCACTTCCATCTGCCCGCCACCCTCAGCAGCCTGGTGACCACCATCCCGCTGGTCTTCATGGGACTGGGCTCGGTCGTCGCACCCGCACTGGCCCGGCGCTGGGGCACCGAGACCGTGCTCTGCGGGGCGCTGGTGACGCTGTGCGGCGGCATCGTGCTGCGGATCGCGCCGCCGGTGGTCGCGCTGTTCGCCGGCTGCGCGGTGGTCGGTGCGGCCATCGCCCTGCTGAACGTGCTGATGCCCGGCCTGATCAAGCGGGACTTCCCGGACCGGGCCGCCGGGATGACGGCGCTGTACTCGACCGCGATGATCCTCGGCGCGACGGTCTCCGCCGCCACGGCCGTACCGCTGGAGAGCGCGCTCGGCGGCTGGCAGGGGTCGCTGGTCTCCTGGGCGCTGCTGGCCGCCGTCGCCGCGGTGGTGTGGGTTCCGCAGGCGGTGCTGGCGCGGCGCGGCACCCGGCACGGCGCCGCCGCGGCCACGCCCGCGCACCCGGCCGGGCGCGGCCCGAAGCTCGCCCGCTCGCCGCTCGCCTGGCAGGTCACCCTGTTCATGGGCTCGCAGTCGCTGGTCGCCTACGTGGTCATCGCCTGGATGCCGACGATCTTCACCGACCACGGGATGGGCAAGGGCGAAGCGGGGCTGGTCTTCGCGTTCAGCACGCTGCTGCAGATGGCCGGTTCGTTCGTGGTGCCGGTGCTGGCGGGGCGGATGCGACGGCAGCGGCTGCTGGGAGTGACGGTGTCCGCGCTGATGGCCTGCGGCGTCGTCGGACTGCTCATGGCGCCGGTGGCGGGCGCCTGGTGGTGGGCGGCGCTGCTCGGGGTCGGGCAGGGCGGCGCGCTGGGGCTGGCCCTGACGATGATGGTGCTGCGCTCCGGCGACGCGCATACGGCCGCCCGCCTCTCCGGTATGGCGCAGACCGGTGGCTACCTCCTCGCCGCCGTCGGCCCCCTCGCCCTCGGCGCCGTCCACCAGATGACCAACGGCTGGACCGTCCCCCTCCTCCTCCTGCTCACCGTCTGCGCCGGCCTGGCCCTGCTCGCCATGGGCGCCGGCCGCAACCGCCGCATCGGGGAGCCGGCACCGTACACGCCCTGACGACGTCCACCGACCCGCCCTGCCGACCACGGCGCCGCCCTGGCGGGCGCGCTCCTGGCCTATGGCGTGACGGTCAGACGCGCCCCGCCGCCTGCGGACACCCGCATGCGGCCTGACGGGGGGCGCCCCGCGTACGGCATGACGGGCGGGCGCCCGCGTACGGCCCGACGGCCGGGCGCTCCTGTACCCCGACGGCTCGCGACGGGCCCGCCGGTCAGGGGCCCGCGTACGACAGCAGGCACCCGCGCCCAGCCTGACGGCCAGCGATGGGCACGCCTGGCAGGGGCCCTCGTACGGCTGGCGGGCGCTCGCATCCGGCCCGACGGCATGCGACGGGCATCCCTGACAGGGACCCGCATACGACAGGCAGGCACCCACGTCGGGGCCGCCGGCACACGACGGGTGACGGGCGCCAGGTAGCCACCGAGCCGAGGGCAGGCGGGGAGCGGCGGTGGCGAGCGGAGAGCGACGGCGGCGGCTGGCGACCGGCAATTCACAGGCGGCAGCCAGCGGACGGCACGCAGCCACCGCGCTGACGACAACAGACAGGCAGCGGACGGCACCCACCCACCAAGCCGACGGCAATGGCCAGGCACCGGGCCACCACCACTACGGAACAGCCCGGCGGTGACGCCTCGTGTGGGCGGGGGATGGCGGGCCGGTGAACGATCTCCGTCGTTGGCAACGATCCGGGGGTGGCCGCCCGGGGGCCCGGGGGGCGTGGCTTACCGTGCCCCCATGAGCGATGTTCAGCACATCGATCGCCGGCCGGGCCCGCGGTTCTCCCGCACCGGCCGGCTCATCGTGGTGGCCGTGCTGGCCGTCCTGGTCGTCCTCGCCGTGGTCCTGGTGACCCGGCTGCTGCGGGAACGGGCGAACGAGGAGACCTTGACCGTCCCCGAGGGCCGGCGGGCCGCGCAGATCTACGCCGCCGCGGACAAGGCCCTCCACC
This sequence comes from Streptomyces sp. NPDC048196, assembly GCF_040652715.1. Classification (NCBI taxonomy): domain Bacteria; kingdom Bacillati; phylum Actinomycetota; class Actinomycetes; order Kitasatosporales; family Streptomycetaceae; genus Streptomyces; species Streptomyces sp. NPDC048196. The sequence goes on from NZ_JBEZMM010000007.1 coordinate 44,647, forward strand.
TGCCCGGCGGGTCCACGGCGAAGGCCGCCAAGACGGCGCACCTCCCGCTGCCGGCCGAGGCGAAGGGCAACCCGGAGGGCTACCTCTTCCCGGCAACGTATCCGATCCGCTCGGACACCACCCCGGCGTCACTGCTCTCGTACATGGTCAAGACCGGCAACCAGCGGCTCGCCGAGGACCACATCACCTCCTACCGGACGGTGGTGATCGCCAGCATCGTGCAGGCGGAGGCGGACCGGCCCGCCGACATGGGCAAGGTCGCGCGGGTGATCAACAACCGGCTGGCCCGGCACATGCCGCTGCAGATGGACTCGACGATCAATTACGCGCTGGGCCGCAGCACGCTCCGCACCAGCCATGCCGACACCCGCACCGAGAGCCCGTACAACACCTACCGCTACGAGGGCCTGCCGCCCACCCCGATCGACAACCCCGGAGCGGACGCCCTCAAGGCGGCCGGCGCGCCGCCCGCGGGTGACTGGCTGTACTTCGTCACCGTCAAACCGGGCGACACCCGCTTCACCGCCGACTACCAGGAGCACCTGAAGAACGTGCAGGAGTTCAACGACCGGCAGAAGAACGGCGGCGGCGCCTAGGAGGAGCCCGGTAGGAGGAGCCCGGTGGGGCAGCCGGCACCGGATCGGCGTCCTACTCCTCGCCCGCCAGGGTGAGTGCCTTCAGCCGGCGGCCGGCGTACCAGGTCGCGGCGGTAGTGAGGGCAACCAACATCCCTATCGCAAGCGGCAGTTGGACGGCCGAGGTGATCGCTCCTTCGGCGGCGGTCTGCTGGCCGATGGCGAGGGCCCACTGCTGGATGCTGAGGGTCCGCGCACCGGGAACGAGGTTGCCGACCAGCGCCTCCCAGACCAGGGCGTAGACCAGTCCGAAGACCACGGCGTGCCGGGTGATCGTGCCGAAGAGGAGGAAGAGCGCGCTGTAGGCGACCGCGGCGACGGCCGCGGACACTGCGTACCCGACCGCTATCTGCTGGCTGTTGCCGTTCAGCAGGAAGCCGGCGAGCAGCACCGGGAGGGCGGAGAAGGCGACCGTGACGCCGATCGCGACCAGCAGTTTGGTGAAGATGATCGTCGGCCGGGGAACCGGCTTGGACAGGAGATAGACCACCGATCCGTCGTCGATCTCCGGTCCGATCGCGCCGGTGCCGGCGATGACGCCGATCAGCGGCACCATCGTGCCCAGGGCGAAGCCGCCCAGGATGCCGCCGGCGGTGGCGTCATCGGCGCCGGCCAGGACACGGACGGCCACCGCGATGACGATGAGCAGGGCGGGCAGCACGAAGAGGATCAGGGCCCGCCGCCGGCCGAGCAGGGCACGGTAGGTGAGCCGGGCGACGGTCGGGTGGAACAGCGAGGCCCGGGGCGCGGCGGCCGGTGCCGGCGGGGCGGTCGGGGTGGTCGTGCTCGTGGACATGCGTCAGGGCTCCTTTCAGCCTCAGGCCGCTACGAGGTAGGAGAAGACGGATTCCAGCGATTCGTCGGAGGGCGAGACGGTCAGCAGTCGAATGCCGTGGTCGCGGGCGACCCGCGGCAGGAGTTCGGTGAAGCGGCCGAAGTCGACCGCCTGGATGCGCAGTCCGCCCTCGACGAGATCGACCTCGATGCCGGACGTCGAGGGGTCGGTGATCAGCGCGCCCGCCAGCGCCCGGTCGTCGTCGGACCGGACGAGGTAGCGGTGCGGGCGGTCGGTCATCAGCCGGCGGATCTTGCGGAAGTCGCCGGACGCGGCGTGCCGGCCGGCGACCACCACCTCGATGTGCGAGGCGAGTTGCTCGACCTCCTCCAGGATGTGTGAGGAGAACAGGACCGTGCGCCCCTCGTCGCCCATCCGGCGCAGCAGTTCCATCAGCTGCATCCGCTGGCGCGGGTCCATGCCGTTGAAAGGCTCGTCGAGCAGCAGCACGGACGGGTCGTGGACCAGCGCGGAGGCCATCTTCACGCGCTGCCGCATGCCCTTGCTGTACGTGGCGATCTTGCGGTCCTGGGCGTACTCCATCTCCACGGTGGCCAGCGCCCGGGCCGCCTCCCGCCGTCCGAGGCCGTGCAACTCGGCGTTGGCCACGACGAATTCGCGCCCGGTGAGGAAGTCGTACATCGCCTCGCGCTCCGGGACGATGCCGATGTGGCGGTAGATGCCGGCGTTGCGCCAGATCGTGGCCCCGTCGAGGGTGACCGAGCCGTTGGAGGGGGCGAGGAAGCCGCCCATCATGTTGATCAGCGTGGACTTGCCGGCGCCGTTGGGGCCGAGCAGGCCGGTCACGCCGGGGCCGATGGTCATCGTGATGTCGTTGACGGCCACGACATTGCCGAACCAGCGCGAGGCGTGGTCGATGTGGAGGGTGCTCATAGACCGGCCTTCCGGTAGCGGCGCATCAGCAGGGCATAGCAGCCGGCGATGGCGATCAGGGTGACGAGGAGGTAGACGAACCCGGCGCCGGTCGACGGCGCGAGCCCGTTGGGGAAGGAGCTGCTCCCGCCGAGGAACGTGGCCTGCACCCCGTCGATGAGCGTGATGGGGGAGAACAGTCCGAGCCAGCCGACGGCGGCCTCGTTGCCCTGGACGAAGGCGATGCCCTGGACCGCGCTCACCGCGCCGTACGGGATGGTGAGGACGGCGATCACGGCGGCGACGCCGAAGCCGCGGCGCGGGGTGAGTGCGGAGACGACCAGCCCTATCCCGGCGAACAGCAGCGACAGCAGCACCACGGAGACCAGCCCTTGGGCGAAGCCCTTGGTCTGGTCGAGGAAGTCCATCTTCGCCAGCAGTGCGCCGACGTAGAGGACGAGCAGCGGGGCGGCGGTGAGGACGAACAGGGCGCTCGCCATCGCCGCGAACTTCGAGGCCACGTAGTCGCCGCGCTCGATGGGGCGGGAGAAATACAGCGGCACGGTCTTGAAGCGCAGGTCCCGGGAGACCGACTGCGGGGCCTGGGCGGCCAGATAGAGGCCGATGACGGCCTGGAGGTAGATGGCGTAGCGGGTGTAGCCGACCGGGAGGCTGCCGGCCTTGGTGAACACCGCGACCGCGACCATGATCGCGGCGGGCAGGCACATCACCGCGAAGAGCAGCATCGGCAGCACCTTGCTCTTGGCCGAGCGGCCGAGGCCGTAGGCGCCGCGCAGGCTCTGCGAGAAGAGCGACCGGCGGGCATAGGCGCGGCCCAGCCGCGGGCCGTCGTAATGGCGGTAGCCGATGTTGTGGATGGAGGCGCCGGGTGGGGCGGTGGATGCCGGGGTCATGGGCTCAGGCGACATCGTGGGCGCCTCCTTCCTGGGTGGCGTACGGGGCGCCCGGGGCGCCTGCGGGGGTGGGGGTGGATTGGGCCCGGTCCGCGTCGCGGAAGACCTCGGCGATCTGGTGGCGGCGCTGTTCCATCCGGATCAGGCCGAGCCCGAGTCCGGCGACGGTGTCCCGCACCAGGTCGTAGGTCTGCTCACCGGCCGCCTCGACGAACAGGAGGTGCCCGGAGGAGGGGAGGCCGCCGGCACCCTGAGCGCCGGTCGTCACCGCGACGCCGGCGGCGGCCAGGGCCGCGCGCAGCGCCTCGGTGCCGTCCGGGTGGGCCTCGGTGTCCGTGACCTCCACCGCGAGGGAGGTCGTGACCTGCGTGAACTCATCGGTGGCGGAGGACCGCAGCAGCTTGCCGCCGTCGATGACGACGACGTGGTCGCAGGTGCGCTCCAGCTCGCCGAGGAGGTGCGAGGTCACGAGGACGGAGATGCCGAAGTCGGTGTGGACCCGCCGGATCAGGCCGAGCATCTCGTCCCGGCCGGCCGGGTCGAGGCCGTTGGTGGGCTCGTCGAGGAAGACCAGCTGCGGGTCGTGGACCAGCGCCTGGGCTAGCTTCACCCGCTGCTTCATGCCCGTCGAATAGCCGCCGATGGGGCGGTAGCGCTCCTCGTAGAGGCCGACGTGGCGCAGGGTGTCGGCGGTGCGCTCGCGGGCGGCGGTCGGCGGCAGCCCCGACATCCGGGCCATGTGCACGACGAACTCGGTGGCCGAGACGTCCGGCGGCAGGCAGTCGTGCTCGGGCATGTAGCCGACCCGCTCGCGGATGGCGTTGCCGTCCTTGGCCACGTCCAGGCCGAGGACGCGCGCCGATCCCTCGCTGGCCGGGGCCAGGCCGAGCAGGATCTTGATCAGGGTGGACTTTCCGGCGCCGTTGGCACCCACCAGGCCCGTCACGCCGGGGGCGATGTCAACGGAGAGCCGGTCCAAAGCGGTCACCCGCGGGTACCGCTTGCTCAGGCTTTCGGTCACGATCACAGTCACGTCTTCGACGGTAGTGGCGCCCGCCACACCGGTCGTCAACCCACAAGTTGGTATCCGCATCCCCCTGCGGTATTACGAGCCCGTAGGGGTCTCCTGCTTTGAGCGGCCCTCGTCTCAGGGTCGGGGTCGTAGGGGCGGGCCGTCCGGCTTCCGCCCGCCGGGTGCGTCGGACCCCTTGACGCCGCCGCCGGTCATTGTCACATTCATCAGTGTCAAGTTACGGGCGCGTACCGCGATGAACGGCTCACGGACGGACGGTTGGCGATGGCCCCAGTCACCACAGCGACCTCAGCAGCAGCCGGCGAACTCACCGCAGAACTAAGGGGGTTCAGAGAGGTCCAGCGTCTCGCCTACGCCTGCGCGGAGGCCGTGGCCGCCCAGCTCAAGCCCGGGATCACCGAGCGCGCGGCGGCGCGGATGCAGCGCGAGTGGCTGCGCGAGCGCGGGGTGCGGGACTGGTTCCACCTGCCGTTCGCCTGGTTCGGCGACCGCACCGCGTTCGTCAACTTCCGGATACCGCTGCAGTTCTTCCCCACCAACCGCGAGCTGGAACCGGGGATGCCCTTCATCCTCGACATGGCCCCCGTCCACCAGGGCTTCACCGCCGACATCGGCTACTCCGGCTGCCTCGGCCTCAACCCCGTGCACGACAAGCTGCTCGCCGACCTGGAGGCGCACCGCGAACTCATCCTGAGCGAGGTACGCGAACGCCGCCCGCTGCGAGAGATCTACCGGGACGTCGACCGGCTCATGGTGCGGCAGGGCTACGCCAACCGCCATCGCGCCTACCCCTTCGGCGTCATCGCGCACAAGATCGACCGGGTCCGGCAGCGCCGCTGGTCCCCCACCCTCTTCGGGTTCGGCACCCAGTCCCTCAAGGGCCTTGCCTCCGATGCGCTGCACGGCCACCGGGACGGCTGGTCCCCGCTGTGGAGCCCGTACGCCTTCTCCGACCATCCGCCGCAGCCGGGGCTGTGGGCGGTCGAACCCCACCTCGGGTTCCGGGGCACCGGCGCGAAGTTCGAGGAGATCCTGGTCGTGACGGACTCCAAGGACCCCCAGGAAAGCGCCTTTTGGCTGGACGACGATCTGCCGCATGTGCGGCGCTGGCAGGAGGAGAAGGCCGCGTGAAGAGGGGACGTGGACGGGGACGGGACGCGGCTGCGGGCCGCGGCCAGGAGCCGGGCCGGACGCAGGGCGGGGCACCGGGCCGGGCATCGGGCGGGGGTCCGGGGCTCGCCGGGGCGACGGAGCGCTGGGTGCACACCGGCGGCGTGGAGTTGTGCGTCGCCGAGCTGGGCGACCCGGAGCACCCCACGGTGGTGCTGGTGCACGGCTACCCGGACAGCAAGGAGGTGTGGTCCGAGGTGGCCCGGGGGCTGGCCGACCGCTTCCATGTGGTGCTCTACGACGTCCGGGGCTGCGGCCGGTCCACCGCCCCGCGGCCGCTGCGCGGTGGCTTCACCCTGGAGAAGCTGACCGACGACTTCCTGGCCGTCGCCGACGCCGTCAGCCCCGACCGCCCGGTGCACGTCGTGGGCCACGACTGGGGCTCGGTACAGGCCTGGGAGTTCGCCACCGTGCGCCGCACGGAGGGCCGGATCGCCTCCTTCACGTCCATGTCGGGGCCGTCGCTGGACCACTTCGGCCACTGGATCAAGAAGCGGATGGTGCGGCCCACCCCGCGCCGTGCCGCCCAGCTCCTCAACCAGGGCGCCAAGTCCTGGTACGTCTACCTGCTGCACACGCCCGTGCTGCCCGAACTGGCCTGGAAGGGTCCGCTCGGCAAGCGCTGGCCGGGCATCCTGCAGCGGGTGGAGAAGGTGCCTGCCGGGGACTACCCGACCGCCTCGCTGCCGACCGACGCGGCCCACGGCGCCTGGCTCTACCGCGACAACGTCCGCGCCCGGCTCCGCCGCCCGCGCGCGGATGCCTACGCACACTGCCCGGTCCAGCTGATCACCCCCACCGGGGACGCCTTCCTCTCCCAGCGGCTCTACGACGACCTGGAGCAGTGGGCGCCGCAGCTCGTCCGCCGCACCCTCCCGGCCAAGCACTGGGTCCCCCGCACCCGCCCCGACCAACTGGTCTCTTGGATCACCGAGTTCGTCACCGCCAAGGAGGAGGGCGACCCGGCGAAGCAGGGCGCGGCCCGCGGGCCGTACGCCGACCGGTTCGGCGGCCAGCTGGTGCTGGTGACCGGCGCGGCCAGCGGCATCGGCCGAGCCACCGCGTTCGCCTTCGCGGAAGCCGGCGCCCGGATCGTCGCCGTCGACCGGGACGCGGACGGCGCGGCGCGGACCGCCGAGCTGGCCCGTCTGATCGGCGCCCCGCAGGCCTGGCCGGAGGTCGTCGACGTCGCGGACGAGGCCGCCATGGAGAAGCTCGCCGACAAGATCGACGCCGAGTACGGCCCCGTGGACGTGCTGGTGAACAACGCCGGGATCGGCCTGTCCGGCTCCTTCCTGCAGACCACCACCGACGACTGGAAGAAGGTGCTGGACGTCAACCTGTGGGGGGTCATCCACGGCTGCCGGATCTTCGGCAAGCGGATGGCCGACCGCGGTCAGGGCGGCCACATCGTCAACACCGCCTCGGCGGCCGCCTTCCAGCCGTCGAAGGTGCTGCCCGCCTACAGCACCTCCAAGGCCGCGGTCCTGATGCTCAGCGAGTGTCTGCGCGCCGAACTGGCCGGGCAGGGCATCGGCGTCTCGGCCATCTGCCCCGGGCTGGTCAACACCTCCATCACCAGCACCGCCCGCTTCGCCGGGGTGTCGGCCGAGGAGGAGAAGCGCCGCCAGGCCAAGGCCGCGCGGATGTACGGGCTGCGCAACTACCCGCCGGAGAAGGTCGCCGACGCTGTTCTGCGGGCGGTGGTCCGCAACCAGGCGGTGGTGCCCGTCACCCCCGAGGCCCGCGGCGCCCATCTGCTGTCACGCTTCGCCCCGCGGGCCCTGCGCGCCCTCGCCCGGATCGAGCCGCGGCTGTAGTCCGCACCCGACCAGCAGGAGCCCCCAGCGACCGGAGATTGCCGAGAGCCGGACCACTGCGCATGTCAGGAGCCGCGCATGAGTACCTCCTCCCTCCAGGAGCAGCACCACCCGATCACCCCGCGCCGGGTCTCGTTCGACTGGCGTGCGACACCGCTGCTGTGGATACCCGACGAGCCCACCGCGACCCATGTCATCAACGTGCTGCACCTGCTGCTGCCGGCCGGGGAGCGGTGGTTCGTCAAGGTCTTCAAGGAGGCCCTGCCGCTGGTCCGGGACGAGCAGCTCCTCAAGGACGTCAAGGGCTTCATGGGCCAGGAGGCCACCCACAGCGTCCAGCACTCCTACGTCCTCGACCATCTGGCCCACCAGGGCCTGGACACCGGCCCCTACACCCGGCACATCGACTTCCTCTTCGAGCGTCTGCTGGGCGACCGGCCGCCACTCGGCGTCCCCGTCCCGGAACGGGAGTGGCTACGCTTCCGGCTCTCCCTGATCGCCGCCATCGAGCAGTTCACCGCGGTGCTCGGGAACTGGGTACTGGCCGCCGACGGCCTCGACCGGGCCGGGCCCGACCCGGTCATGCTCGACCTGCTGCGCTGGCACGGCGCGGAGGAGGTCGAGCACCGGGCGGTCGCCTTCGACATGTACCAGCACACCGGCGGCGAGGACCCCGGCCGGTACGCCCGCCGGGTGCTGGGCATGGCCGTCACCGCCCCGGTGCTGCTCCACCTCTGGGCCTGGGGCGCGGCCTACCTCCTCCGGCACGACCCGCAGCTCGCCGGCCGCTCCCGCTACTCGCTGCGGGAGCACAACCGGGCCGTCCGCAAGGGTCTGCTCCCCACCTGGCGTGAGCTGGGGACGGCGATACCGCGCTATCTGCGGCGGTCGTACCATCCCTCGCAGGAAGGGTCGCTGCGCGCGGCCGTCGCCTATCTGGCGTCCTCGCCGGCCGCCCGGGCCGCGGCGGGCGCGGTGGGCCGCGCGGCCGTCTCGTAGCGCGCGGCCGACGGAGGAGGAGCACCGCAGTGACCGAGGAGCCGCCGGCGGCCGCAGCCCGCCCGGCCGAGTACCGCATCGACGACCTGGCCCACCTCAGCGGCGCCACGGTCCGGACGATCCGCGCCTATCAGGACCGCGGGCTGCTCCCCCGCCCGGAACGCCGCGGCCGCGCCAACGTCTACGGCAGTGCCCATCTGGCCCGACTGCGCCAGATCGCCGATCTGCTGGACCGCGGCTACACCCTCGCCAGCATCAAGGAACTCCTCCAGGCCTGGGACGCCGGTCTCGACCTCGGCGGGGTGCTGGGGCTGGTCGCCGAGATCGACGGGCCGTGGACCGACGAACAGGCGTCCCGGATCAGCCGCACCGACCTGGACGCGGCCTTCGGGGGCGCCTCCGACGAGGCGGCGGTCGCCGAGGCGGTCGAGCTGGGTGTCCTGGAACGGCTTCCGGGGCGGGACGACGAGTTCCTGGTGCCCAGCCCGCAGGAGCTCGCCGTCGCCGCCGAGCTGCACTCCGCGGGTGTCCCCCTGCCGGCGATCTCCGCCCATCTCCGTGAGCTGCGCGGCCAGGTGGAACACATCGCCTCGCGCTTCCTGGACTTCACCACCGAGCACGTCTTCCGGCAGTTCCTGGACCATCCGCCCACCGACGCCGAGGCGGCCGAGGCCGCCGCCCTCGTCCGCCGGCTGCGGCCACTGGCCCAGCAGACCGTCGATGCCGAACTCGCCCGCGCCATGCGGTCCCTGGCCACCCGCTACCTCCGCCGGCACCTCAGCGAGGCGCTGCCCGCGGAGATCCACGGGCCGAGGGCCACCGCCCCACCGGCAGGCTCCGGGCCGGTCACGGACCCCCGTACCGCGACCGACCCGAGCCCTGCTCCCGGCCCCTCCCCTGAGGCCCCGGCGGGCCCCGGGACGCAGCCCGCCGCGTCGGCCGGGTTCGGGGCCGACGCCGAGGCGGTGGCGCTGCCCGCCGACGCCGTGGCGGCCGTACGGGCCCTGGTGGGCCCCGAGCACACCGCGGCGTTCATCGCGGCCGCCGCCCGGCGCGAGGTGCAGGCCCGCACCATGGACGCCTTGGTCCCGAACGACCCCTATGCCCCGTCCGGGGGCGCCACGGACACCGACCCGTGCGTCGAGCCTCCGCCCGGCGCCTGAGCCGACACCCCGACAGGCGTGCCACTTCGCGCTCTTCAGTTCTCAAGTAGCGTGCGATCGCGGTTATTCCGCCCCGGATGCACAACCTGGCGGGACATCTCGACGACTCGCCGGCTCAACGTGCCGGGTCCGGCAGCCAGTTGCCGTGGAAGCCGTACGGCACCCGCTGCGGCAGAGGGACCGTGGCCACCGGGGCGGCGGATATGTCCTCGGCGTCGAGGACGACCAGATCGCTGGTGTCGGTGGTCGCGTCGTAGACGTAGGTCAGCAGCCAGCCCGGGCCGCCCGGACGGTCGTCCGCCGGGGCGAAGACCGCCTCGCCCGGGGTGCGGCCCGGACCGAAGTCATGGCGGACCACCGCTCCGGTCTCCAGGTCGTAGCGGAGCAGGGCGCCGGGTATGTGGCCCGTACCGGGGGCCTCGGCGACGGTGGCATGGCCGAAGCGGGCCCGCTGCCCCACGAGGCGGTCGTCCACCCGCGGGAACTCGCAGTACTGGTCGTCGAGCTGCTCCTCGGCGACCGTGCCGGAGGTCAGGTCGATCGTCCAGCGCCACAGGCAGGACGGCTTTCTGCCGGTGAAGTCGGGATAGCGGGAGACATGGAGGACGATCCGCCGGTCGCCGTCGTCATGGGCGTTCAGCGCATGGAAGACGTAGCAGGGGTCGATGGGCAGCCAGCGGACCTCGCCGTACGGGTCGTCCCGGCGCAGCACGCCCAGCCGCGCGCCGTACTCCGGATCCCAGCGGTAGGGCATTCCGGGGCGGCGGTGGGCGTCGAAGACCATCGGGAGGTCCATGAAGATGACATGGCGCTCGGTCAGGTGGAAGTCGTGCATCATCGTGTGCGCCGCGACGTCGATGGGGCGGCTGATCGCCAACTCCCCGTCCGCATCGGCCCGGTGGTAGGTCAGATAGGGCGGTCTGGCCCCGCCGTATCCGAAGAAGTGCAGCTCGCCGGTGGTCGGGCAGGTTTTGGGGTGCGCGGTCATCGCGGTGGTGAGCCGTCCGCCGAAGTCATGGACGCCCAGGGTCTCCAGCTCGTGGCCGGGGCGGCAGTCGATTTCGTACGGGAACGACGACTCGACGAGCGCGAGGGTACGGCCCGCGTGCCGGACGACATGGGTGTTGGCCACGCCCGCCGCCAGATTGCGGCGGCCCTGGGCATCGTGGGGCGACGCCCCGTCGGTGAAGGTCGAGGTGCGGACCCAGCGGTTGCGGTAGGAGACGGCCCGGCCGCCCTCCAGGCGGAGCCCGTGGACCATGCCGTCACCGAAGAACCAGTGCGGTGTGGCGGCGTCCCGCGGGTTGGGGCCGTTGCGCAGGAACCAGCCGCTGAGCTCGGGCGGCAGGGTGCCGGTGACCGGGAGATCGTAGGCGGTCAGCTCCTCGGCGACCGGGGCGAAGTTGCCGGCCAGGTGCGGAGCGGGGGCGTCCGAGGCGGACGGGGTGGTCGGGGAAGTGGTGGTCATGACGCCAGACCTTCCTGGATGCCGGCCTGCGCGGCGGCCTGCTGCTCGAAGCGGGCCCGGGCCCGGTCGGGGTAGCTGGAGGTGAAGCGGACGGGGAGGACGAAGCCGGCGACCTGGATGAGGACCGAGTAGACCGTGTCCAGCTCGTAGGCGGAGACCAAGGCCTGGGCGGCCGCGGTAAGGGTGAAGGAAAGCGCCCAGGCGGCCGTGAGCACGACGTTGATACGGCGGAACAGCGGGGTGTGCCAGACCTCCGGCGGAGCCATCCGGCGTGCGATGCCCATCGTGAAGGGCCGCCGGACCGCTATCGACACCCAGGCGATGAGTGCCAGCCAGCCCATCGGGAGCGCGCTGCCGTACAACCGGAGGCCGCTGTCGGGGCGGGCGAAGGCCAGCCCCGACAGGGCGGCGAAGAAGACGATCGTGCCGTACTCCAGCACCCGGTGGTCCAGTGCAAGGCCCGCCGCCCGGTCGGCGACGAGCAGCGCGGCGGCCGCCAGCAGACCGGCGAGAGCACCCCACTGCCAGCCGATCGTGGACACCCCCGCGAAGACCAGCCACGGCACGAAGCCCCGCAGATAGTTCATGTCTCCCCCTCTTCGTCCGCGGCCGCACGACCGGCGCCCTTCGCCGTCCGCACCCCCGCCGCACATTCCAACTTCGACATGTCGAATGTAGAAGGTCTCCCTTTGACATGTCAACAGTGGAAGGTAATGTGCCGGTCATGAGCCTGAGACATGCCGTGCTGGGCCTGCTGTCCGAAGCCCCGGCAAGCGGCTACGACCTGATGAAGCTGTTCAACGCCACGCTCTCGATGGTCTGGCCCGCCACACAGAGCCAGGTGTACGGCGAGCTCGGCAAGCTCACCACCGCCGGCATGGTCGAGGTCACCGCCCACGGCCCCCGCGGCCGCAAGGAATACGCGATCACCGACGAGGGGCTGACGGAGCTGCGCCACTGGCTCACCCAGGTCGAGCCGAGCGGCCCGCAGCGTGATGACGGCCTGCTGCGCGTCTTCTTCCTCGGCATCGTCACGCCGCTCGAAGCCCAGGCCTTCCTCCTCCACCAGGCCGAACTCGCCGCGCGCACCCGTGCCATGTGCGAGCAGGTCGACGAGAACGCCCAGTGGGACGACGAGATGATTTCGGTCTACGGACGGATCGCCCTCGAATACGGGCTGCGGATGTCGGCGGCCCAGGAGGAGTGGGCCCGCTGGGCGGCCGAGCAGGTGACCACCGCCAAGGCACGGCGGGCCAGCGAGCTCGCGCACGCCCAGCACGAAGGACACGGCCGAAGCCACGAAGCACACGGAGAAAACGCCGAGGGCCCGCAGGGGGAGGAGACCGACGGGACGTGAATTCGGATGCCTCCGGGGCGCCCGCCGCGGCACCCTGGAGGCATGAACACCCAGCGCTCCGTGCGTCTCTCGAAGTACCTGTCGAAGCATTTGCGCCATGCACCGGAGCGGATCGGCCTCACCCTCGACGCCCAGGGCTGGGTGCCCGTCGACGACCTCATGGCGGCGGCCGCGGCCCACGGATTCCGGTTCTCGCGGGACGAATTGGCGGCCGTGGTGGCCGGCAACGACAAACAGCGCTTCACCATCGAGGACGGCCGCATACGTGCCAACCAGGGCCATTCCCTACGGGTGGACCTCGGACTGCCGCCGGCCGAACCTCCCGCACATCTCTTCCACGGAACGGTGGCGCGCAATGTGGCCGCCATCCGTGCGGAGGGGCTCCTGCCGATGGGGCGGCACGCGGTCCATCTCTCGCCGGACCGGGACACCGCGACCCGGGTGGGTGCCCGGCGCGGCAAACCGGTGGTTCTGGTCGTGGACGCCGCGGCGATGCACCGGGCCGGGCACGTCTTCCGGGTCAGCGCGAACGGCGTCTGGCTCACCGACCGGGTGCCCGCCCCCTTCCTGCGCTTCCCCGGGTGAGCCGTACCGCCCGGTCGTTCACCACCCCACCCGAGGGATCACAGCCCCGGCGCACCCCACACGGGGAACCACCGCGCCAGGTCCTTCTCGACCGTCAGATCGTCCCCGAGCAGTGCCCTGACCTGCAGTTCGAGCGGATTCTCGCGCTTCTCCCCACCGCCCGGCTTGGGTGCGAAGGGGTAGAACGTGCCCCTCTTGTAGAGGTAGACCAGCGCGAGCGACCGCTGCCGGTCGTCACGGAAGCCGACCAGCGAGCACAGTAGTTGCGGCCCAAAGCCCGCCTCCTCCAGAGACGTGTTGACCGCGTGCAGGTCGTTGACCAGGCCCGCCACGTCCTCCGGCGGATGCCGTACGAGCAGCCAGGTGTAGCCGTACGCGTCCCGGGTGAACTCCACCGGCCCGTCCAACAGGGACCGGGCCTCCTCCTGGATGCGGGAGAACGCGCCGCCCTCCACACTGGCGAAGCACACCGAGCCGAGGCCGGTGGGTGTGAAGCCGGCCGCGGCTTCGAGGGTGACGGCGGCGGACGGCAGCGCGAAGAGCTGGTCCAGATCAGGGCGTACCGGCTTGCTGCGGCCGAGGAGGGCGTCCAGAAATCCCATGCGCGGGGTACTCCTTGCTCCTGAGGGGCCGGCCCGCACCGTCAGGCCGGGCCGGTGATCGTCACCAGCGCCTCACGTCCCGAGCTGCGCCGCGATCCGGCCCAGCTGGTCCAGGCGCTGTTCCAGCGTCGGGTGCGAGGACAGCATCCGGTGGAAGCTTTCCTTGTTGAACGCCGGGGCGAAGAAGAAGGCGTTGTAGGGCTGGGCCTTGCGCAGGTCTTCCGTCGGGATGCGGGCGATCTGCCCGGTGACCTTGGTCAGTGCGGCGGCCAGCGCCGAGGGGCGGCCGGTCAGCAGCGCGGCGGCGCGGTCGGCGGCCAGTTCGCGGTAACGGGACAGCAGCCGGGTCAGCAGGAAGCTGATCGCGTAGACGACCGCGCTGACGGCGGTGACGATCAGCACGGCGATGGCCGCGTTCTGGTCCCGGTTGTTGCGCCCGACGCCGCTCCACAGGGCGGCCCGGGTGATGATCCCCGCCAGGACGCCGAGGAACGACGCGATGGTCATCACCGCGACATCGCGGTGCGCGACATGCGAGAGCTCATGGGCCAGCACGCCCTCCAGCTCCTCCGGCTCCAGCCGTCGGAGCAGGCCCGTGGTGGCGCACACCATCGAGTTCTTCTGGTTGCGGCCGGTGGCGAAGGCGTTCGGCACGTCCGACTCGGCGATCGCGACCCGCGGCTTGGGCATGTCGGCCAGGGCACACAGCCGGTCCACGGCGCCGTGCAGTACGGGCGCCTGTTCCGGTGTGACCTCGTGCGCGCCCATGCTGAAGGCCGCGATCCGGTCGCTGAACCAGAACTGCGCGACGAACAGGGCTCCCGCGATCAGCAGCACCACCACCCAGGCGCCCTTCAGCAGGACCACCAGCACGCCGACGACCACGACGTACAGCAGCCCGATGAAGAACATCGTCGTGACCATCCGCGAGGTCAGCCCGCGGTCCGGGGCGAATCGGGTCTGTGCCATGGCTCCTCCACGAACACCGCACTTCGCGCAGTGCGCCGGCCCGCTCGCATCGCCGGTCCCGCCCGGCGCGCCGCGTCCGCCACACTGCGCCGCTGTCCCGATTCTCCCTCTTCCGGGCTATATACGGGGTAAAGCGGAGGTGAGCGAACAACCGGGGGCGTCGGGGCGGGCCGGGCGGCGTGTTTCACGTGAAACCAGCCGCAGCCCGGCCCCGCCGGAAGCCCGGCCCGCCGAGCCGGCCCGCGCCCGGAAGCCCACCCGGAGGCCACTCTCCGGGCCCTTCCGGAAGCCCGCTCTCCTGCCCCTACGATCCCTACGAGGTGCCGAGCTGCGCCAGCCCCTCCGTGGCGATCCGCTCGAAGACGTCGAGGTCCGCCGCGAAGAGCGAATCGGCGATCGGCCAGTGGACGACCAGCTCGTCGAAGCCCAGCGCGGCGTGGTTCCCGGCGAAGTCCACGAACGCGTCGACGGAGTCCAGCGGCCGGTCCGGGGTGAAGCCGGAGAGCATGATCTTCTCCAGCTCGCCGGCATCGCGGCCGATTTCGGCGCAGGCCTTGCCGAGCCGTTCGCACTGCCCGCGCACCGCCTCCAGGGAGTCGGCCGAGCTACCGCCGCCGTTGGAGACCTTGGGGTCACCGGTCGTCACCCACGCCTGGCCGTACTTGGCCGCGAGCTTCAGACCGCGCGGCCCGGTGGCGGCCACCGCGAACGGCAGCCGCGGCCGCTGCACACAGCCGGGGATGTTGCGGACCTCGTGCGCGGAGTAGTGCTCGCCCTCGTACGAGACCACGTCCTCGGTCAGCAGCCGGTCGAGCAGCGGCACGAACTCGCCGAAGCGGTCCGCCCGCTCCCGCGGCGACCAGGGCTCCTGGCCGAGGGCGGTGGCGTCGAAGCCGTTGCCGCCGGCGCCGATGCCCAGCGTGAACCGGCCGCCGCTGAGGTCGTCGAGGGAGATCAGTTCCTTGGCGAGGGTGACCGGATGCCGGAAGTTCGGTGAGGTCACGAGGGTGCCCAGGCGCAGCCGGGAGGTCGCGGCCGCGGCGGCGGTCAGGGTCGGCAGGGCCCCGAACCAGGTCTGGTCGCGGAAGCTCCGCCAGGACAGGTGGTCGTAGGTGTAGGCGGCGTGGAAGCCCAGCTCCTCGGCGCGCTGCCACACCTCCCGCCCACCTTCGGACCAGCGGCGGACGGGGAGTATCACGGTGCTCAGTCGCATGCCCCCGAGCGTACGGCCGTCCGGGTGCTCCCCACGATCGCCTCCGGCCACCGCACGGAGCCGGCAGTCGTGGGCCCGTACAGCGCCCTGGCCCGTGAGCGGCCTGGCATCCCGCCCGCCGCCCGGCCCCCTCACCGGCTCATCCGCGCGACCCACCGCACGCCTGTGCGCACCGGTGCGGGAAGATGGGCCCGTGACTGATGCCTCCGCCACGCCACCCCGGGCGCCCGAACCGGCCGTTGCCCCCGGGCCGGCCGTGCTGCCCGAACCGGCCGTCGTGCCCCGGCTGATCGCCACCGACCTCGACGGCACGCTGCTGCACGACGACAAGACGGTGTCCGAGCGGACCATCGCCGCGCTCGCCGCCGCCGAGCGGGCCGGCATCGAGGTGTTCTTCGTCACCGGGCGCCCGGCCCGCTGGATGGACGTGGTCAGCGACCATGTGCACGGCCACGGCCTGGCGATCTGCGCGAACGGCGCGGCCGTCGTCGATCTGCACCGCGGCGGCCGGATCGTCGAGGTCAGCCCGCTGGACCAGGCGCTCGCGCGGGAGGTCGTGGACGCGCTGCGCAGCGCCGCGCCCGGCACCTCGTTCGCCGTCGAGCGCACCAGCGGCATCCATTACGAACCGCAGTACCCGCCGCTCCTGCTGGACCCGGCCGCGGTCGTGGCACCGGTCGAGAAGCTGCTGGCCGACGATTTCGTGGCGCCGCTGGGCCCCGACGGCCCGGCAGCCGGCGCGGAGCCGCCCGCCTTCCCCGACCAGCCGGTCATCAAGCTGCTCGCGCACCACCCCGACCTGGAACCGGACACCTTCCTCGCGCTGGCCCGGTCGGCCGCCGGCGATCTGGCGTCCTTCACCCGCTCCAGCCCCACCGCCCTCCTGGAGATCAGCGGCCCGGGCGTCAGCAAGGCCGGCACCCTGGCCCACTGCTGTACCGAACGCGGGATCTCCCGGGAGGAGGTCGTGGCCTTCGGGGACATGCCGAACGACATCGAGATGCTGAGCTGGGCCGGCACCTCGTACGCCATGGCCAACGCCCATCCGGAGGTGCTGGCCGCCACCACCGGCCGTACCGCGTCCAACAACGAGGACGGCGTCGCGCTGGTCATCGAGCAGATTCTGCGGCGGTGTGCCGAGCGGGGTGCCGCGCGCCCCTGAGCGGCAGCAGGTCGGCGCGGCGGCTCACAGCGGCGCCTCCCAGACCACCGTCGTGCCCGCGCCGTCCTCGCCCACCCCGGGCCCGTACGTGCTGGAGCCGCCCAGCGACTCCGCGCGCTTGGTGAGGTTCCTCAGACCGCTGCGGCGGCCGCCGGACGGTATGCCGATGCCGTCGTCGGCGACGGTCAGCCGGACCCCTTCGGTGCCGTCCGGCAGCCGGACCGTCGCATCGACGACGACGTCGATCCGGGAGGCGTGGGCGTGCCGAAAGGCGTTGGACAGCGCCTCGCGCAGCGCGGCGATCAGGTTCTTGCCGGTCAGCTCGCCGATCCGGGAGTCGACCGGGCCGACGAAGTGGGCCGACGGCTGGAAGCCGAGCGGTACGGCGGCGGTGCCGATCTCGCGCAGCACCCGGGTGCGCAGGCCCGACGGCGCCTCCACCGGGCCCTGCTGGAGCGCGAAGATCGCGGTCCGGATCTCCTGGATGGTGACGTCCAGTTCGTCGACGGCCTTGCCGATGCCCGCCGCCACCTCCGGGACGACGGACCTGCGCTGGGCGCCCTCCAGCATCATGCCGGTCGCGAAGAGCCGCTGGATGACGAGGTCGTGCAGGTCACGGGCGATCCGGTCGCGGTCCTCGTAGACCGCCAGCCGCTCCCGGTCGCGCTGGGCGTCGGCCAGTACCAGTGCCAGCGCGGCCTGCGCGGCGAACTGGGTGGCCAGCGTCCGCTCGGCGGCGGAGAACGGCCGGGCGCCCCGGGACCGCGGGGTGGCGAGGGTGCCCAGGACCCGGCCGCCGCTCTTGAGCGGCAGCAGCATGCTGGGCCCGAAGCGGGCCGCGATGTCGGTGACCATCCGGGGGTCGCTGGCCGAGTCGTCGACGAACACCGGCTCGCCGTCGAGGAGTTGGCGGGCCACCGGGCTGTCGGGCGGGATGTGCGTCCCCAGGATGCCGGTGGGGTCGTCGGCCGATACGGCGACGATCTCCAGCCCGCCCTCGTCGTCGGGCAGCAGCACGATGCCCGCCGCCGAATCCGCCAGCTTTCTGGCCTGTTCGGCAACCACGGCGAGCGCGTCGTCGACGTCGCTGCCCGCCAGGAGTTCGGTCGTCACCGCCACCGAACCGTCGATCCACCGTTCCCGCTGGCGGGTCGCCGCGTACATCCGGGCGTTGCCGATCGCGATGCCCGCCTCCGTGGCGAGCACCCGGACCATGTGCAGGTCCCCCTCGCTGAACTCCCCGCCGCCGCGCTTCTCGGTCAGGTAGAGGTTGCCGAAGATCTCGCCCTGGACGCGGATCGGCACCCCCAGGAAGGTGCGCATCGGCGGGTGCTCCGGGGGAAAACCGGCCGAGCGCGGGTCCTGGGTGAGGTCGGCGAGGCGCAGCGGTTGGGGGTCATGGACGAGCGCGCCGAGCAGCCCCTTGTGGCCGTCCGGGAGCGCGCCGAGCAGCCCCTTGTGGCCGTCCGGGAGCGCGCCGATCCGCTCGTGCTCCTGTGCGCCGACTCCGTACGTGACGAAGTCCGAGAGCCCCTCGCGGGCGTCGTCGATGATCCCGATGGCGGCGTAGCGCGCGTCGGCGAGTTCGGCCGCGGTCTGCACGATCCGGTCGAGCGTGATGTGCAGATCGAGCCCCGCGCCGACCGTGCGCATCGCCTCCAGGAGCTGCGGTACCCGGGCGGTCAGCTCGGAGGACAGGCCCTGGAGGCTGCGGGTGGCCTCGGTGGCGGCGTGCATGGGGTCGGGGCTGGGCGGGTCCGTGCGGGCGGCGCGATCCATGCCCCTGAGCCTAACGAGACGCCATATAAGCGGCCATTCACCTGCAAAACCGTCAGAGCGCCGGTGCCATGCCGTAGGCCGCGTCCACCGCCCGTTCGCGCTCCAGCATCCGCCGGAACGGGCCGTCGGCCGCGGCCAGCTCGGCCGGGCCGCCACGCTGCACGACCCGTCCGCCGTCCAGCACCAGCACCTCGTCGACGGCGTCGAGCCCGGTGAGGCGATGGGTGATCAGAAGTGTCGTCCGGCCCTCGGTCGCGGCCAGCAGATCGGCGGTCAGCGCGTCGGCGGTGGCCAGGTCGAGGTGCTCGGCCGGCTCGTCCAGGACGAGTACCGGGAAGTCCGCGAGCAGCGCACGGGCCAGCGCCAGCCGCTGCCGCTGGCCGCCGGAGAGCCGGGCACCGTGCTCGCCGACCATGGTGTCCAGGCCGTCGGGCAGCCCGCGCACCCAGTCGGAGAGCCGGGCCCGGCCGAGTGCGTCCCACAACACCCGGTCCCCGTCCTCGCCCGGAGCGGTGCTCCGGTCGCGGAGCGCCAGCCGGAGGTTCTCCCGCAGCGAGCTGTCGAAGAGGTGCGCGTCCTGCGCGCACAGCCCGACCAGCCGCCGGACCGCATCACCGTCCAGCGCCTGGGCGTCCGTGCCGCCCAGCGTGTACGTGCCCGCCTCTCGGTCCAGGAAGCGCAGCAGCACCTGCGCCAGGGTGGTCTTGCCGGACCCGGACGGGCCGACCACGGCGATCCGCCGCCCGGCCGCCAGCGTGAGGTCCAGCCCGTCCAGGGCGGGCCGGTCCTGCCCGGCGTGGCGGGCGGTCAGACCGCGCACGACCAGCGGGAACGGCGTCCCGGGGGCCGTCGCGGGGGCGGCCGGTTCGCGCACCGGTGCGGGCGCGTCCAGCACCTCGAAGACCCGCTCGGCCGCGCGCCGGGTCCGCTGCCGGTACTGCACGGCGAGCGGCAGCCCGGTCACCGCCTCGAACGCGGCGAGCGGGGTGAGCACGACGACCGCCAGCGCCACCCCGTCCAGCCGCCCGGTGTGCACCGCCTGGACGCCGGCGAGCGCGGCGGCGACGACGGTCAGCCCGCACAGCAGCGCCGAGAGCCCGGCGCCGGTGCCCGCCACGGTCGCCGACCGGGCCGCGATCCGGGTCAGCTCGCGGTCCGCCCGCCGCACCGCTTCCGTACGGGCCGGCAGCGCGCCGGCCACCGTCAACTCGGCGGTCCCGGTGAGCAGATCGACGACGCGGGTGGCGAGCTTGCCGCGGGCCGGGGCCAGCTGCCGCTCCGCCCGCCGGGCCAGCGCGGCCGAGAGCAGCGGCACCCCGGCGCCCGCGAGCAGCAGCCCGGCGGCCAGGATCGCGCCGGCCTCGGGCAGCAGCCAGCCGGTGAAGCCGACCGCGCCCGCGCCGACCAGCGCCGCCGCCCCGGCGGGCAGCAGCCAGCGCAGGAAGTGGTCCTGCACCGCATCGACGTCCGCGACCAGCCGCGACAGCAGGTCGCCGCGCCGGCGCCCGGCGAGCCCGGCCGGCGCCAGCCGCTCCAGCCGGCGGAAGACGGCGACCCGGACGTCCGCGAGCATGCGGAAGACCGCGTCGTGGGAGACCAGCCGCTCGGCGTACCGGAAGACCGCGCGCCCGATGCCGAACGCCCTGGTCGCGGTCACCGCCACCATCAGGTAGAGCACCGGCGGCTGCTGCGCGGCCCGCGAGATCAGCCAGCCGGACGTGGCCATCAGGCCCACCGCGCTGCCCAGGGCGAGGCTGCCGAGCAGCAGCGCCAGCGCGAACCGCGCCCGCCGGGCCCGCGCCATCCGCCGCAGGCGGGCCGGGGCCGAGGCACGGGCGGGGGCGAGGTCGAGCCCATCGCCGGGATCGGCGGTGGGATGGGCGGTGGGGGCGGGACCGGGTTCGGTGGGGGCGTCCGGGGCCGCGCCCCGGCCGGCTCGTACGCCCGCGTCCACAGCCGGTTCCCGCACGTCGGAAGGGGTGTCGGCGCCTGGCAGCCGCACCACCCGGTCGGCCACCGCCAGCAGCGCCGGGCGGTGGACGACGAGCAGCACGGTCCGGCCCGCGGCGAGCCGGCCGACCGCGGCGACGATCGCCTCCTCGGTCTCGCCGTCCAGACTCGCGGTCGGCTCGTCCAGCAGCAGGATCGGGCGGTCGGCGAGGAAGGCCCGGGCCAGCGCCAGCCGCTGCCGCTGGCCGGCGGAGAGCCCGGCACCGGATTCGCCGAGCCGGGTCGCCAGGCCGTCGGGGAGCGCCTCGACGAAGTCCAGCGCGCCGGCGTCCGCGAGCGCGGTGCGTACGGCCGCGTCGTCCGCGTCCGGCCGCGCCAGCCGGACGTTCTCGGCGACGGTCCCGGCGAACAGCTGCGGACGCTGGGGCACCCAGGCGATCCGCTGCCGCCAGCTGTCGGGGGAGAGCTCGGCGATGTCGCGGCCGTCGACCAGGGCCCGGCCACCGGTCGGCGCGGTGAGGCCGAGGAGCACGCCGAGCAGCGTGGACTTGCCCGCGCCCGAGGGGCCGACCAGGGCGACGGTCTCGCCCGGGCGCACCTCGAACGAGGTCGCCGGCAGCGAGTCCGCGGTCCGTCCCGGGTGGCGGACCACGAGGTCCTCGACGGTCAGCGCGGTGCCCTCGGGTGCCGGTGCGGTACCGGGCGTGGGCAGCGGCGCTTCCAGCACGGCGAAGATCTCCTGCGCCGCGGCGAGCCCCTCGGCCGCCGCGTGGTACTGCGCCCCCACCTGCCGCAGCGGCAGATACGCCTCGGGCGCGAGCACCAGCACCATCAGCCCGGTGTACAGATCGAGTTCGCCGTTCACCAGCCGCATGCCGATACCGACCGCGACCAGCGCGACGGAGATCGTGGCGAGCAGTTCCAGGGCGAACGAGGAGAGGAAGGCGATCCGCAGGGTGCGCAGCGTCGCGCGCCGGTATTCGCCGGTGATGGTGCGGATCGCGGCGGCCTGGGCCTTGGCCCGGCCGAAGACCTTGAGGGTGGGCAGGCCCTCGACGACGTCGAGGAAGTGCCCGGACAGCCGGGCCAGCAGCCGCCACTGGCGGTCCATCCGCGACTGGGTGGCCCAGCCGATGAGGATCATGAACAGCGGGATCAGCGGCAGCGTGAGGACGATCGTCAGCGCGGAGATCCAGTCGCCGGTGACGATCCGGGCCAGGACCGCGACCGGGACGACGACCGCCAGCCCCAGCTGCGGCAGATAGCGGGAGAAGTAGTCGTCGAGGGCGTCGATACCGCGGGTGGCGAGCGTGGTCAGCTCACCGGTGGCCCGCTCCGGACGCTGCCGCGCCGCCCGCTCGACCAGCCGCATCCGCAGCTCGGACTTGACCGCCGCGCCCGCGCGGTGCGCGGCCAACTCGGTGAGCCAGGAGACCAGTCCGCGCCCCACCGAAACGGCCGCGAGCAGCGCAAGAGGAGTGGCCAGACCGCCGGGACCGAGGCCGTGCCGGAAGGCACCGACCACGATCTCGGCGATCAGCATCGCCTGGCCGACGACCAAGCCCGCTCCGGCCAGCCCGAGGACCACCACCGCGATGAGGAAGCCGCGGGTGGCGTGGGCGTAACGGAGCAGGCGCGGGTCGACGGGTTTCACGTGAAACATTCCATCCTGCCGGGCCGCCCCGAGGGGCGGCGTATCGGCTAGTGGGATTCGGCGATGTGCTGGGTGCCGATGCGCTTACGGAACACCCAGTACGTCCAGCCCTGGTAGAGCATCACGAGGGGCGCGGCGATCCCCGCACACCAGGTCAAGATCTTCAGGGTGTAGGGGCTGGACGAGGCGTTGCTGACCGTGAGGCTCCAGCTCTCGTTCAGCGTGGACGGCATGACGTTCGGGAAGAGCGTCAGGAACAGCATGGCGACCGCCGCCGCGATGGTGATCCCGGAGAAGGCGAACGCCCATCCCTCGCGCCCGATCCTGTTGGCACCCAGCGCCGCGACCAGCGCGACCACCGCGACGATCATGGCGATCAGGCTGCCGCCGTCGCCCTTGTCCGCCTGGGTCCAGCCCAGGAAGCCGAGCGCGAGCACGGCGGCGATCAGTCCGACGACACCCGCCATCCTGCGCGCCCGTTCCCGGATGTCCCCCACCGTCTTGAGCGAGGCGAACACCGCGCCGTGGAAGGTGAACAGCGTGAGCGTGACCAGGCCGCCCAGGATCGCGTACGGGTTGAGCAGGTCGAACAGGCCGCCGACGTACTCCTTGTGCGCGTCGATCTTCACCCCGTGCACGATGTTGCCGAACGCCACGCCCCAGAGCACCGCGGGCAGCAGCGAGGTCCAGAAGATCGCGTGCTCCCAGTTGCGCTGCCAGCGCTCCTCGGGCCGCTTGGCGCGGTACTCGAAGGCCACACCGCGCACGATCAGGCAGACCAGGATGAGCAGCAGCGGCAGGTAGAAGCCGGAAAAGAGGGTGGCGTACCACTCGGGGAAGGCGGCGAAGGTCGCCCCGCCCGCGCTGAGCAGCCAGACCTCGTTGCCGTCCCAGACCGGGCCGATGGTGTTGATCAGTACCCGCTTCTCGCTGCGATCGCGGGCGAGGAGCTTGGTGAGGACGCCGATCCCGAAGTCGAATCCTTCGAGGAAGAAGTATCCGGTCCACAGGACGGCGATGAGAACGAACCAGACGTCGTGGAGTTGCACGGTCGCCTCCTAGTACGAGAAGGCCATCGGCCGGTCGGCGTCGGCGCTGTCTCCGCCGATCTTGGTGGGCGGGTTGAGGTCGTCGTCGGTGAGCTCCGGGGGGCCGGCCTTGATGTACTTCACCAGCAGCTTGACCTCGACCACGGCGAGGATCGCGTAGAGCGTGGTGAAGACGATCATCGAGGTGAGCACCTCGCCCTGCGAGACGCCGGGGGAGACCGCGTCGGAGGTGCGCAGCACGCCGTAGACGACCCAGGGCTGCCGGCCCGTCTCGGTGAAGATCCAGCCCCACGAGTTCGCGATCAGCGGGAAGCCGAGGGTGACGAAGGCGAGCGACCAGTACCACTTGCTGAGGCGGGCGCCGAGCACTTTGTTCTTGGTGAGCGCGAGCTTCGGTGGTTCCTCGTCGCCGGTGCGCAGTCCGGGCGACAGCCAGAACTTCTTGCGGGTGAGCCAGAGCCCGGCGAGCCCGATGGCGAACGACGACATGCCGAAGCCGATCATCCAGCGGAAGCCCCAGTAGGCGACGGGGATGTTGGGCCGGTAGTCGCCGGGGCCGAACTTCTGCTGCTCGGACCTGTTGACGTCGTTGATGCCGGGGACCGGCGAGGAGAAGTCGTCATGGGCCAGGAACGAGAGCAGTCCGGGTATCTCGATGGCCACCTTGTTGTGGCCCTTCTCCACGTCCCCGTAGGCGAAGACCGAGAACGGCGCCGGCGCCTCCTTGTCCCAGAGCGCCTCGGCGGCGGCCATCTTCATCGGCTGCTGCTTGAACATGACCTTGCCGAGCGTGTCACCGCTGACCGCGGTGAGGATGCCGGCGATGACCAGGGTGATCAGCCCGAGCCGCAGCGAGGTCCGCATGACCTTGATGTGCTTCTTGCGCATCAGGTGGAAGGCGGAGATGCCGACCATGAACGCGGCGCCCGTCAGGAAGGCGGCGGTCAGCGTGTGGAAGACGACGACCAGGGTGGTGTCCTGGGTCAGCACCTTCCAGAAGTCGGTGAGCTCGGCGCGTCGGGTGGTGGCGTTGTACCTGTAGCCGACCGGGTGCTGCATCCAGGAGTTCGCGGCCAGGATGAAGTACGCCGACAGGATCGTGCCTATGGAGACCATCCACATGCAGAAGCAGTGGATCTTCTTGGGCAGCTTGTCCCAGCCGAAGATCCACAGGCCGATGAAGGTCGACTCGAAGAAGAACGCGATGAGCGCCTCGAAGGCCAGCGGGGCACCGAAGACGTCACCGACGAACCGCGAGTAGTCGGACCAGTTCATGCCGAACTGGAACTCCTGCACGATGCCGGTGACGACACCCATCGCGATGTTGATCAGAAACAGCTTGCCCCAGAACTTCGTGGCCTTGAGGTACTGCTGCTTGCCCGTGCGCACCCATGCGGTCTCGAGTCCGGCCACCAGAGCGGCGAGGGAGATCGTCAGGGGGACGAAGAGGAAGTGGTAGACGGTGGTGATGCCGAATTGCCATCGCGCCAGAGTCTCCGGCGCCAAGGCCAGTTCCATGCCGTGCTCCTTACCTCGCCGCTTGCCAGCGGCAATGTCCCTTTTGCGTCACACAAAGCGGTAAATACCGGGACGGGCTTGTGAACGCGTTCACATTCACAAGCAATTATCTCCCATGCCCCCTCGCCCTTGGGTAAGGGGGGTACGTGACTGCGGTCACGCTCGAATCCATGGCGCATGAATACGTCCGCCGAGGTTGCGGGGGCCCTTCTCCGAGTGTGGACGCCCTCTTCCGCACGGCTTCAACACATTGTTGAATTCATCGCCATGAAGATCCGTATCAGCTGGCCCGCCGGGCAATTGACCGCGACCCTCGACGACACCCCGACCGCGGCGGCGCTCATGGCCGCCCTCCCGGTCGACGCCACCGCCCACACCTGGGGCGAGGAGGTCTACTTCGACACCGGGCTCTCGCCCGCCCTGGAACCCGACGCCCGCCAGGTCGTCGAGGCCGGCACCGTCGCTTTCTGGCCACCGGGCAACGCCCTCGCGCTCCCCTACGGCCCCACGCCGATCTCCGAGGGCGACGAACCCCGGCTGGCCTCCCCCTGCAACGTGCTGGGCCGCATCGACGGCGATCCGCGGGTCCTGGCCACCGTCCGCAGCGGCGACCCCATTCACGTACAGCAGGCGTGAGCAGCCCCGCCCACCACGGCAAAGGCCGCGGGTCGACGGACCCGCGGCCTTTGCCGTGCCACTCCTCTGCAACGCCTTGCAGCGCCTTCCGGTGCGCATGCCGGCGCCTTTCGGCGGCTTACAGCGCCTTGCGGAAATCCTCCGCCGCCTGCAGGAACAGATCCATCGCCGCGGTCTCCCCGATCGTGACTCGGACGCCCTCACCGGCGAACGGCCGCACCACCACGCCGGCCCGCTCACAGGCCGCCGCGAAGTCGGTCGTCCGGTCCCCCAGCCGCAGCCAGACGAAGTTGGCCTGGGTCTCCGGCACCGTCCAGCCCTGCCCGAGCAGCCCGTCGACCACCCGCGCCCGCTCGGCCACCAGGGCGTCCACCCGCTCCAGCAGGGCCTGCTCGCTGCGCAGCGACGCCACCGCCGCCTCCTGCGCGAGCTGGCTCACCCCGAACGGCACCGCCGTCTTGCGCAGCGCGGCGGCCACCGGCTCGTGCGCCACCGCGAAGCCCACCCGCAGCCCCGCCAGGCCGTACGCCTTCGAGAAGGTCCGCAGCACGCAGACGTTGGGACGGTCGCGGTAGATCTCGATCCCGTCCGGCACCTCGGCGTCGCGGATGAACTCGCGGTACGCCTCGTCCAGCACCACCAGCACGTCCCCCGGCACCCGGTCCAGGAACGACTCCAGCTCCGCGCGGCGGACGACGGTCCCGGTGGGGTTGTTGGGATTGCAGACGAAGATCAGCCGGGTCCGGTCGGTGATCGCGGCGAGCATCGCGTCGAGGTCGTGCACCTCACCGGAGGTCAGCGGGACCTGCACGGAGGTGGCCCCGGACACCTGGGTGATGATCGGGTACGCCTCGAACGACCGCCAGGCGTAGATCACTTCGTCACCCGGCCCGGCCGTCGACTGGATCAGCTGCTGGGCCACGCCCACCGAGCCGGTGCCGGTCGCCAGATGCTCCACCGGCACCGAGAACCGGTCGGCCAGCTCCGCCATCAGGCCCGTGCAGGCCATGTCCGGGTAACGGTTGAAGGACCCCGCGGCGGTCACCGCGCTCTCCAGGACGCCCGGCAGCGGCGGATAGGGATTCTCGTTGGAGGACAGCTTGTAGGTGACGGGACCGTCGGCCGGCGCCGGCCGCCCCGGCTTGTAGGTGGGGATGCCGTCCAGCGCCGCACGCAGCTTCGGGGTCTTCTCGCTCACCGCAGGTCCTCCTCGACCGTCCCGTCCATCTCCAATACTGCACACCTTAAGAGGATTGACCCGTTCGGCGGCAGCCCCGGCAGGGATCGGGCGCCCGGCACATCCCTCCGCACCCGTGCACCAAGATCACCCGGACGGGGCCAGCGTGAGACCTTCGGGGCGCGCCCCGCTCGCAGTCGCGCGCCGGTGGCCTACGCCGTGGCGCGCATCCCTCGTCAAGGTGACTTGAGACCTCTTCGAGACCTGAACCGATCGACAGGTCGAGCCAGCAATTCTCCCCTCAAATAGCCAGCACAACCCCCAACTTCCCTCGCTTGTACGGCATCTGACGTTAGATCACCTTGCAGAAACGTGCCTTTCCATCGGCGCAGTCAAGGCCCCGCGAATGGCCCTATCGAGCCCTACTATCGGCTCGCCATGACAGCAGCAGGGAAGCACCAGGTGAGCCGGGCGACCGGTCGCCGGCTGGGGCGGGCGGGCATCCGCGATGTGGCCGCCGCAGCCGGTGTGTCGATCACGACCGTCTCCGACGCGCTCAACGGCAAGGGCCGGCTTCCGGATGCCACCCGTAGCCACGTCCGCGAGGTGGCCGACCGGCTGGGCTACCGCCCGTCCGCAGCCGCCCGCACCCTCCGTACCGGCAAGTCGGGGCTCCTCGGCCTGACCGTGACCACGTACGGGGATGAACCTTTCACCTTCACCGAGTTCGCCTACTTCGCCGAGATGGCCAGAGCGGCCACCTCCGCGGCCCTGGCCCGCGGCTACGCGCTGGTCATCCTCCCCGCGACCTCCCGGCACGACGTGTGGTCCAACGTCGCCCTGGACGGCACGGTCGTCATCGACCCCGCCGACGGCGACCCGGTCGTGACCGAGCTCGTCCGGCACGGGATCCCGGTGGTCTCCGACGGCCGCCCCGGCGGGGCCCTGCCGGTCACCGGATGGGTCGACAACGACCACGAGGCCGCCGTCCTCGGCCTGCTCGACCACCTCGCCGACGCCGGCGCCCGCCGCATCGGCCTGCTCACCGGCACCACCACCGACACCTACACCCGCCTTTCGACCACGGCGTACCTGCACTGGTGCGAGCGGGTCGGGCAGGATCCGGTCTACGAGTCGTACCCGGCCCACGACCCGTGTGCGGGCGCGGTGGCCGCCGACCGGCTGCTGGCCCGCCCGGACCGGCCGGACGCCGTCTACGGCCTCTTCGACCCCAACGGCACCGATCTGCTCGCCGCCGCCCGGCGCTACGGCCTGCGCGTCCCGGAGGACCTGCTGCTGGTCTGCTGCAGCGAATCCACCGTCTACGCCACGACCGAACCGCCGATCACCACGCTCTCCCTCAAGCCGCGCCGGATCGGCACCGCCGTCGTGCAGATCCTCATCGACGCCATCGAGGGGCTCGACACCGGACGCCCGATCGAGCAGGTGATACCGACCGATCTGATCGTGCGCACCTCCTCCCAGCGGCGGTCCCCACGCACGACCATCAGCCCGCCACGAGGTCCCGCCGGCGACTGAACGCGCCGCCGAACACGAACGAGCGGGCGCGCCGGACGACGCCGGAGCGCCCGCATTGACGCGAGGGCGCCCGCGTTGACGCAGAAAAAACAGGGCGATCCCGGGAGAAATCAGCCGCGAATGCCAGGCTCCAGCGGATTGACCACCCCCGGGTGCGTCACAACCCGCGACCGGCATTCCTATGATGGGCGCACGACACCGCGGACCGCCGTCGACCAGGCAAGGTCCGAGAGGTGCACGGCGGCGCAACGGTGGAGGGGTCGATGACTCAGGGGGCCAGTCAGGAACCCATGGTGTGGACCATGGGTGGACAAGCTCCGGCGTCCGCTCCGCCGCCCGAAATGTCTGCCGGATCCCCCGTGCCGCCGGCCGGCCCGCCGGTCCATCTGCCCGCCGGTCCCCCGGTCGCACCGCCCACCGCGCCCCCTGCACCCCCCGCGGTGCCGCCGGCCTCGCCGCCGGTCGAGCTGCCCGAGGACTACACCCCTACCGCCCGCGACCTGCCGGTCGTCACCCCGGGCCGGACGGACACGCTCATCGACCGGCCGTCCGTCGCGCCGGTCCCCGACCCGGCCATGAGCTCCGACGCGCCCGAGGGCATGGGCCCCCTCTACGTCGTCGGCGATGTGCACGGCTACTACGACGAGCTGCGCGAGGCGCTGGCCGCCGAAGGCCTGATCGACGCCGACGGCAGCTGGGCGGCCGGCAACGCCCGGCTGTGGTTCCTCGGCGACTTCACCGACCGCGGCCCGGACGGCATCGGCGTGATCGACCTGGTCATGCAGCTGTCCGCGGAGGCCGCGGCGGCCGGCGGCTACTGCAAGGCCCTGATGGGCAATCACGAGCTGCTGCTGCTGGGCGCCAAGCGGTTCGGCGACACCCCTGTGCAGTCCGGCGCCGGCACCGCCTCGTTCCAGGCCGCCTGGCTCCTCAACGGCGGCCAGAAGACCGACATGGACCGCCTGGAGGACCACCACCTGCAGTGGATGGCCCGGCTGGACGCCGTGATGGAGGAGGACGGGCATCTGCTCGTGCACTCCGACACCACCGCCTACCTCGAATACGGCGACTCCATCGAGGCCGTCAACGACACCGTCCACGAGGTCCTCACCCGCAGCGACGCCGACGAAGTCTGGGACCTCTTCCGGAAGTTCACCAAGCGCTTCGCCTTCCGCGACGAGTCCGGCTCGCAGGCCGTACGCGAACTCCTGGACGCCTACGGCGGTGACCGCGTCGTGCACGGCCACAGCCCGATCCCGTACCTCCTGGGCGAGGTCGGCACGGAGGACGGCGAGGGCGACGGCATCGCGGTCGACGGTCCGCACGTCTACGCCGACGGTCTGGCCATCGCCATGGACGGCGGCATCACGATGGCCGGAAAGCTGCTGGTCGTCCAACTCCCCCTGACTGGCTGAGCGTTCCCGGGGCAGGTATCCCCCGGACCGGCGGGACGACCGGTGCGGGCAGGGACGAGGGGAGACACCGGCGGGATCCGGTCGGGCGGTTACTCAATTTCCGCAAACTCTCTGTCACCCCGGACCGGAGTCGCTCTACCATCGGTCTATCCGTAGCAGGCTCTCCTCCGTTTCCGCCCACTGCCCGGCCCACGCCGGCCGTACGGCCCTACGGAGCATCGGGGGATGCACATGAACAGCGCTCCGCACCTGCTGAACGAGGACCGCGCGGAATTCGCGCGGCTCCTTGATGAGGCGCTGCGTACCGCGGAATACCGCCCGGACGACCTCACCGCCGCCACGGGAAAGCATCTGAACAACGAGCAGTTGCGCACGATGGCGCTCAGCGCGACCACCGCCATCGCCGCCTGCGCAACGGCCGAATACCAACGCTATGTCCAGCTCCGTGCCGAGCTGCGGGCACCGGCACCGGCCGTCTCCGGCCCGGCGTCCGGCCCCGTGGTGCCCGCCGGGGAGCACGAGGAGGACGCCGAGGAGGGGCCGGGACCGGCCACCGACCCGGCCGGGGACGAGGCCGGAAACACCGGTGCCGGGCTGGCGGCGGTGGTCACCGTGCTCGCCCCGGTCCTCGCCGGTATCGCCGCCGTGCTCTTTCTCGTCATCGGCTACGTCCTGCGCGCGGTCAGCCCCGACAAGTCGCTGGCGCAGCCACTGATCAGCGTCGGCTGGGTGTTCGCGGCGCTCACCGCGGCCGGCTCCCTGGTCGCGATGACCTGCCTGGTCGTCACCGCACTGCGCAACGGCCCGTCCGCCGAGTCCGCCAGAGTCGACGAGCTGTACGAGTCCCTGGAGCAGGCCCGGGAGGCGTGGCGGCGCGCCCTGCTGGAGCGCGGGCTGCTGCCCTTTCTGCGCGAGGCGCTCGCCGACCCCACGGCCACTCCGGACGACGACCCGGTCCGCTACGTCCCGCGCCGCACCCCGGTCTCCGAGAGCCGCATCCCGACGCTCGGTTACACCCGCCCGGAGTTCTCCAGCCCCGAAACCGGCTCCTCGGCCTCCCGGCCGCGCTACTCCAGCCCGGACTTCACCAGCCCGGATCACGGGGGGCCGGACGAGGGGGCGGACTAGGAGCCGGGCGGCGCGAGGAACCGGGCGGCGCTCGGACCGGGCGGCGCCAGGAACCGGGCGGCGCTCGGACCGGGCGGCGCCAGGAACCCGACGGCGCTCGGGACCAGGCGGCGCCAGGAACCGGATGGGGGAGGCGGCGGTGGAGGCCCTGTTGGGGCCCAGCCCTGTCGGGGCCCCCACACGCCGTCAGCCGATCAGTCCGCCAGCGGCAGGTACACCCGGTTCCCCGCTGCCGCGAACTCCTTCGACTTCTCCAGCATCCCGGCCTCGACCTCCTCGGGCGTGGCGTCCGCGTCGCCGCCGAACTGCTCCGTGATGCTCCTGCTGATCTTCATGGAGCAGAACTTCGGCCCGCACATCGAGCAGAAGTGCGCCGTCTTGGCCGGCTCGGCGGGCAGCGTCTCGTCGTGGAAGGCGCGTGCCGTGTCCGGGTCGAGAGCCAGGTTGAACTGGTCCTCCCAGCGGAACTCGAAGCGCGCGTCGGAGAGCGCGTCGTCCCATTCCTGGGCGCCCGGGTGCCCCTTGGCCAGATCCGCCGCATGGGCCGCGATCTTGTAGGTGATCACGCCGGTCTTGACGTCATCGCGGTCCGGCAGGCCCAGGTGCTCCTTGGGCGTGACGTAGCAGAGCATCGCGGTGCCCCACCAGGCGATCATCGCCGCGCCGATACCGGAGGTGATGTGGTCGTAGGCGGGCGCGATGTCGGTGGTCAGCGGCCCGAGCGTGTAGAACGGGGCCTCCTCGCAGATCTCCTGCTGGAGGTCGATGTTCTCCTTGATCTTGTGCATCGGGACATGTCCCGGGCCCTCGATCATCGTCTGCACGCCGTGCCGCTTGGCGATGGTGTTGAGCTCGCCAAGCGTCTTCAGCTCCGCGAACTGCGCCTCGTCGTTGGCGTCCGCGATGGAGCCGGGGCGCAGGCCGTCACCGAGCGAGTAGGTCACGTCGTAGGAGGCGAGGATCTCGCAGAGCTCCTCGAAGTGCGTGTAGAGGAACGACTCCTTGTGGTGCGCCAGACACCACGCGGCCATGATCGAGCCGCCGCGCGAGACGATGCCGGTCTTGCGGCGGGCGGTGAGCGGGACGTAGCGGAGCAGCACACCGGCGTGCACCGTCATGTAGTCCACGCCCTGTTCGGCCTGCTCGATGACGGTGTCCTTGTAGATCTCCCAGGTCAGCTCCTCCGCCTTGCCGTCGACCTTCTCCAGCGCCTGGTAGAGCGGGACGGTGCCGATCGGGACGGGGGAGTTGCGCAGCACCCACTCGCGGGTGGTGTGGATGTTGCGGCCGGTGGAGAGGTCCATGACCGTGTCCGCGCCCCAGCGCGTCGCCCACGTCATCTTCTCCACCTCCTCCTCGATGGAGGAAGTGACCGCCGAATTACCGATGTTGGCGTTCACCTTCACCAGGAAGTTCTTGCCGATGATCATCGGCTCGATCTCCGGGTGGTTGACGTTGGCCGGCAGCACCGCGCGGCCGGCCGCGATCTCGTCCCGTACGAACTCCGGCGCGACGTTCTCGCGGAGTGCGACGTACTCCATCTCCGCGGTGACCTCGCCGCGCCGGGCGTAGGCGAGCTGGGTGACCGCGGCGCCGTCACGGCCGCGGCGCGGCTGGCGCGGGCGGCCGGGGAAGACCGCGTCGAGGTTCTTGAGGCCGCCGCGCGGCGAGGTGTGCTTGAGGCCGTCGTCCTCCGGGCGCAGAGGCCGGCCCGCGTACTCCTCGGTGTCGCCGCGGCCGATGATCCAGTTCTCCCGCAGCGGCGCCAGGCCACGGCGGACGTCGGTTTCGATGTTCGGGTCGGTATATGGCCCTGACGTGTCGTAGAGCGTCACGTCCTTGCCGTTGGTGAGGTGCACTCGCCGGACCGGTACCCGCAGGTCCGGGCGCGATCCGGAGACATAGCCCTTGTGCCAGCCGATCTCCTTCGGCTCGCCGCTGGCACCGCTTCCGCTTTCGGGCGTGCGTGCATCCTGCAGAGTCATAAGACCCAACTCCCTACGCCGGCATTACCCGGTAACAGGTTCGGCGGTCGACGCAGCGGTACCCGTCCGCCGGTGTTTCACGTGAAACACCGCTGGGACGAAGGTCAGCGCCCTCTCAGCCCGGTGCTCCGAGCTCCCGCGATTGCAAAGGTGGCACCACGGTAGCGGCCGATGCCGCGGAGTGAACAGGGGGCCCGTCGGAACGGAGCACCGACAGCAGCCGCACGTCTTGCGAGGGCAGCCGGACATCTTGCAATGATCGGGCGGTGAGCACTCACGAGCCCCACCTTCCGCCCGGCCGCCCGCAGCCCGGCCGTCCGTATACCGGTCGTCAGCAGTCCGGTCGGCAGCAGTCCGGCGCGCAGGGGGGTCCACCGACGGGTCCGCTGGCTGGTCCGCAGGCCGGCCAACTGGCTGGTCCACTGGCTGGTCAGCAGGCCGGCCCGCAGGGGGGTGGACACGGGGATGGGCACGGGCATGAGCAGGCGCACGCCCACGGCCATGGCTCCGGGCACGGGCACGGGCACAGTCATGGCCACGGGCACAGTCATGGCCACGGACCTGCCGCGCCCGTTTCCCGGCATCTGCGCAAGGTGATCGCGGCGGTCCTGATCCCGTTCGCGGCCGCGGTGGCGGTCGGCCTGGTCGTGCTCTGGCCGGGCGGTGCACCACCGCACAAACCGTCCGGTGTGGGCTTCGACCAGCCCACGGAACGTGCCCGCGTGATCAAGGTCGCGGAGGTCAACTGCGCCGACGTACATGCCGAGCAGCAGCCCCAGCCACCGTCGCCGACCGGGCAACAGCCGACCGGGGGAGCGGCGAAGGGAAAGCCCTGCCAGCAGGCGACGATCAAGGTCACCACGGGCGAGAACACCGGACGCACCTTCCAGACGGTGGTGACGCCGGACGCGCTCCGGCACTACTCCACCGGACAGGACGTCGTGGTGGCGTACTCCCCCAAGGCGCCCAAGGAGCTCCAGTACTCGGTCAGCGATGTCGACCGGTCGGTGCCGATGTGGATCCTGGCGGGAATCTTCGCCCTGGCGGTCGTCGTCGTAGGACGGCTGCGCGGGGTGCTGGCGCTGGTGGCACTGGCGGCCAGCTTCGTCGTCCTGACGCTGTTCATCCTGCCGGCGATCCTCCAGGGCTCCGATCCGCTGGTGGTGGCCGTGGTCGGAGGCAGCGCGATCATGCTGATCGCCCTGTACATGTGCCACGGCCTGACGGCGCGCACCTCGGTCGCGGTGCTCGGCACCCTCGCGTCGCTGCTGCTGATCGGGCTGCTGGGGTCCGTGTTCATCAACTGGGCGCTGCTGACCGGCAATACGGACGACACCACGGGTCTGGTGCACGGCCTCTATCCGAACATCGAGATCCGCGGTCTGCTGCTGGCCGGGATCATCATCGGGTCCCTGGGCGTGCTCGACGATGTGACGGTCACCCAGACCGCGGCGATCTGGGAGCTACGGGAGGCGGACCCGTCGGCCGGCTGGCGCAAGCTGTACGGCGCGGCAATGCGGATCGGCCGGGATCACATCGCCTCCGTCGTCAACACCCTCGTACTGGCCTACGCGGGCGCCGCCCTGCCGTTGCTTTTGCTGTTCTCCATCGCACAGAGCAGCGTCGGCACGGTCGCCACGAGCGAGGTGGTGGCCGAGGAAATCGTCCGCACCCTGGTGGGCAGCATCGGCCTGGTGGCCTCGGTACCCCTGACGACGCTACTGGCAGCCCTGGTCGTCGCAGCAGACCGCAAAAAGCCCAGCCCCCGAGGCAGAGGCACCCGCCCAAATATCTCCGAGGCCGAGAGCGCCACGTCCCCACCGGACACCCTCGGCACGCGCGGCGCAGCCGCCCCATCGGACATCCCCGGCACACGGAGTGCAGTGGCCCCGCCGGGTAACTACGGCACGCAGGGTGCGACCGCCCCACCGGACACCCACGGGACGCAGCAGACGGCCGGGTCATCAGAGCAATCAGCAGCCACCCCCCGCCCGAGCTCCAGCCACCGCGGAGGCCGCGGCAGGCGCCGTCGGCGGTGAGGAGGGGAAGCAGGGGGCTAGGGAGCGGTTCGGTTCGGAGATCGCATCGTGCGAGGTCTATGGCTCGACACCGGCTGGAGGCGCGGAGGCCAGGCCCACGCGAGCCGTAGGCGCGGGGCACCCGGAACGCGAGGACGCGACACCCTGGGACGCGGGGACGGGGGCCGCGCGAACGCGGGGACACGGGGCGCCACCCCCGGGACGCGGAACGCGAGGACACGGGACGCGGTCACGATGGGGTGGCCGGCCGGGCGCGGACGCGCGAGCGCGGATCGAGGTTCTCCCCGCAGACGGGCACGCACCCGGGCGACACCAGAAGGCCACGAACCGGGCCGCAGCCAGACCGGCACGGACGTCGCAACCAGGCCGGCACGACCCCGGCCGCAAGAGATAGGCGCGGCCGCGGGTCGCAGCCAGGTGGGCGACGCGGCCAGGGGACAGGGTCGAGTGGGCTGGGCCGGTGGGGCGCGGGCGGGTCAGCCGGCGGGGGCCTCCGTGAGGATCTGGTCCAGGACCGCTTCCAGGGTGTCGCAGACCTCTTCCTTGCCAAGCGGGACGAGCCGGTCCGTACGGTCCAGGAAGGCGACCAGAGGCGCCGCGCTGACCCGGAACAGGGCGCGCTCGATGCCCACTTGAAGGCTGATGAAGACGTCGCTGAGGTGCGCGGTCGAGGCCGGTTCGATCCGCACATCACCCTCACCGGACGGCCGACTCAGCCCGTCCAGCAGCAGCTCACGACCGAACGCCCAGGTCACGGGCGCATCGCCGGGCAGGTCGAAGGTGAGACGGACGGCATACGGATCGGCGCTGTCGAAGTCGAGATCCACCGGGATCCGGAACGAAAGCTCCTCGGAGACGACGAAGCTCATGATCACTTCTGCCTGAACTGTGTCGGTCATCAACCACTGCCCCGCACTTGATCGGAGATAGCCGGGAAACATCCCCCATAGCCCTATTGACGCCATCGTCGGCCAGGTGCAGGCAGATCACAAGGAGTGAGTTTTCAGATACTGATAGAGAAGGCGAGTGTCGTTAGTGTCGCCTCCGCCATTTTTCGTAGTCGATCCGTAACGGACCGCAATCGATGCAGTTCTTCCGCGGGCAGCGAGACCGCCAAGGCCGCCGCGGCCGCACCGACCTGGATGGGAATGGCCGCACAGACCGTGCCGAGGGCATATTCGTGGCGTTCGTAGGCGGCCTGACCGCGACGCACCGTATCCAGACGGCGCAGCAGATCGTCCTCGGTGTCCAGGGAGAACGGGGTTATGGACTGCACGGGATAGCGGGCCAGATGCTCCTTCCTTGTCGCGTCGTCAAGCTGAGCGAGCAGACATTGCCCGATCGCGTGGGCGTGGGCGGTGCTTCGGAAGTCGACCCACTCCTCCACCGGCGGCCGTTCCGGGTCGTCGGTCACCGCCACGACCTCCACTTCACCCTCGCGGTAGACGGCGAAGTAGACGGCGGCTCCCAACTCCCGGCCCGCGAGCGCCAGCGCCTCCGAGATCTGGGACCGCTGCCGGCGCCTGGCCCCGGCCCGGCCGATGGCTTCGGCCGCCTCCCCGAAGACGAACACGCCGTTCTCCCGGCGCAGATAGCCCTCGTGGGTCAGGGTCCGCAGCAGGTGGTACGTCGTCGGCAGCGGCAGTCCGGTCTCTCTGGCGAGTTGTTTGGCGGGCGCCCCGTCCTCGTGCGCCCCCACCGCCTCCAGCAACCGGAGCGCCCGCTGCACCGATCCGATCAGGGTGGGGTGAGAGCCGGATTCGCCATTCGCCGTTGCCAACGCCAACCCCCAGGTTCCGCTCGCCGCGGGGCCCGGGCACCCCGGTCGCGGGAACCGCTCCCGCGCCCGCGCGTCGCCCGTCCCCCGGCGGTGACACCCGTCCCGGCCTCGCCTCATGCAGCGCCTCCCAAACGTCACCACCCGCACTGCGACATCCGCACGCCGCCATCCGAACGCCACCGCCCGGGCGTCATGTCCAGGCGGCACCGTGAGAACGTCAACATGCGTAACGTCACCATCCGGAAGACGTCTGCGGTCCGCACTCTAGCTCCGCACATCGCGCCGGTAGGCCGAAAGCCGAGGGAGTTAACCCGCCTGGCCCAGCGGCAATTTCAAGGGAAATTGATGCGGCGGGGGCGCTGTTGGGTTCGGTCCTTGCCGGGCACCGTTCGCTCCTTGCCGGGGCACCGTCATCCGGGAACACCAGCGTCCCGGCCCGACCTGCCTCTGGACCACATTCGTCCAGGCGCCGCCGTCGCCGGGCACCCACCTCCGCCCGAAGCAACGCCCATTGGAAGCGATGCCCGTTCCAAGCAATGTCCGTTGCAAGCGATGTCCGTTGCAAGCGACGTCCATCCTGGGTCGGATCCGCCCAGGGTCGCGACCGTCGGGGTCACGTCAGTCGGGGTCGCGTCGGTCGGGGTTGTTTCCGCCGAGGTCGTATCCGTCCGAGGTCGCGCTCGGGCCCGAAGGCACCTTCCCCTTCGGCGGGCCACATCCCGGGCCCGCCGGGGCGGGTGATCGCCCGCCCCGGGGAAGCGGGTGCCCGGGCGCGGACCACTGCGGAGAAGTGGGTGCCCGGGCGGGCGACCACTGAGAGGAGAAGCCGCTGCCCGCGCGTGGGCGCCGGGGCGGAGCAACCACACGCAGGTGGACCGCCGCGGTGGGCGGTCCCCGGCGCGGCCCCGTGGCTTACCAGTCGGTCTTCGACGAGGACGACGAGGAGCCGGTGAACCGGCGGACCAGGTAAAGGACACCCGCGATCAGAGCCGCCGCTATGAGGACCTTGAACAGCAGGCCGATCAGGAAGTGGAGCGCGGAGGCGATCAGGCCGCCGAAGACCACGATCAGGATGACGGGCACCACAACCCAGGTGACCCACCACGGAAGTCCTGTGAATATCCCCTTACCAGCCACTGCTCTGCCCTGCTTTCTGTCGGTCGCGCTGTCTGTACCGTTGTCCGTACCGCGCTATCTGTCCGGTGCGCTGCGTCTCAGCGCCGATGGCACCGTCCGCGGGCTGTGGACCTGCCGCCTCGCCGCCTCCGGCTCTTCCATCACCCCCGATGCTAGGGCGCCGGACACCGCCGCGGGGGCCTCGCAGCCCTGGCTCAACCCTGACTTGTCCCCTACGGGTTTCGGGGTCCCGACCCTTAGCTCTCAGGAGGAGAGAAGACCACCATCACCCGCAGATCCTCGCTGATGTGATGGAACTTGTGCGGTACCCCGGCCGGCACGTAGACGACGCTGCCGCGCGCCACCGGCTCCGTCTCCGCCCCGACGGTGATCAATCCCCGGCCGCTGACGACGAGGTAGACCTCGTCCTGGGCGTGCGGCTGCTGCGGATCGATGCTGCCGGCATCCAGCGCGTACAGCCCGACCGACATGTTGCGCTCCCGGATGAACTGCAGATAAGCGCCGTCGTTCGCGACCCTCTCTGCTTCCAGTTCCTCCAGCCTGAAAGCCTTCATGCCGTTCGCACCCCTCTGATGATTCACACTCGTCTGCGACGATCTCACCATGAAGCATTTTCTGGTCAAGACGATCGCCAACGCCGCGGCGCTTGCCGTGGCCATCTGGCTGCTCAAGGACATCACGCTGACCGGCGAGAACACCGGCCGCAAGATACTCACCCTGATCCTCGTGGCGCTGATCTTCGGGTTGGTCAACTTCATCGTGAAGCCCGTCGTGAAGCTGCTGTCCCTGCCCTTGTTCATCCTCACCCTCGGCCTGATCACGCTGGTCGTGAACGCGCTGATGTTGCTGCTGACCTCCTGGCTCGCGGGCAAGGCCGACCTCGCCTTCCATGTGAACGGTTTCTGGACGGCTGTGCTCGGTGGCGTGATCGTCTCGGTCGTCTCCTGGGCGATGCACGTGATCCTTCCCGACGAGGACTGACCATTGACCGTTCCGTACCGCGTCTGCTTCGTCTGCACCGGCAACATCTGCCGGTCGCCGATGGCGGAGTCCGTCTTCCGCGCCCGGGTCGCGGAGGACGGGCTCGACGGCCTGGTGGAGGTGGACAGCGCGGGCACCGGCGGCTGGCACGAGGGTGACGGCGCCGATCCGCGCACGGTCGCCGTTCTGCGCGCGGCCGGCTACCCGACCGCCCACACCGCCCGGCAGTTCCGCGCCTCCTGGTTCGCCCGCCTCGACCTCGTGATCGCCCTCGACTCCGGCCATCTGCGCGAGCTCCGCAGGCTGGCTCGCACGCCGCAGGACGCCGCCAAGGTGCGGCTGCTGCGTTCGTACGCGGGGCAGGCCGCTGCCGACCTCGACGTCCCGGACCCTTACTACGGCGGTTTCGAGGGCTTCGAGGAGTGCCTGGAGATGATCGAGACGGCGAGCGACGGCCTGCTGGCCGAGGTCCGCACCGCGCTCACCGCGCGCACGCTGCTCCCGGCACGCGCGCCCGAGCCGGACGACCGGCACCCCGCGCGGGTCCCTCACCACCCGCGGGGGGCCACGTACCACCCGCAGGAGAAGGAGAACGCATGACGGGTGACGGCACCCGCGCCGTACGAGCCGGGCTCCCGGAGCCGGAAGCCTTCGAACCGGCGCTGCCCGGACCGGTCTTCGCGGCCCACTACCACCTCCCCGGCGACGCCGTCGGCCCGTACACCTACGGCCGCGACACCAACCCGACATGGACCCGTCTGGAACGTGCCATCGGGGAGTTGGAGTCCCCGGGCAGCACCGCGCACACCGTCGCGTTCGCCTCGGGGATGGCGGCGATCAGTGCCGTGCTCTTCTCCCAGTTGCG
The DNA here is from genome assembly GCF_040652715.1 of Streptomyces sp. NPDC048196. Lineage (NCBI taxonomy): Bacteria > Bacillati > Actinomycetota > Actinomycetes > Kitasatosporales > Streptomycetaceae > Streptomyces > Streptomyces sp. NPDC048196. The sequence continues at coordinate 84,077 of NZ_JBEZMM010000007.1, forward strand.
CTCCGGCGATGCGGTCGTGCTGCCCAGCGACGGTTACCAGCTGCTGCCCGCCGTCCGCACCCGGCTGGAGAGCTACGGCATCGAGGTGCGTACGGCCCCGACCGCACAGGACGCCCAACTCGACGTGCTGAACGGCGCCCGGCTGCTGTGGATCGAGACGCCCTCCAACCCCGGCCTCGATGTGTGTGACGTCCGCCGGCTCGCCGACGAGGCTCATCGGCGCGGTGCCCTGGTCGCGGTCGACAACACCCTCGCCACGCCGCTCGGCCAGCGCCCGCTGGACCTCGGGGCGGACTTCTCGGTCGCCAGCGGCACCAAGGCACTGACCGGCCACGGCGATGTCCTGCTCGGCTACGTCACCGCCCGCGACGCCGCGCTGGCAGACGCCGTACGGCAGTGGCGCAAGACCGTGGGCGCGATCCCCGGCCCCATGGAGAGCTGGCTGGCGCACCGCTCGCTGGCCACCCTCGCCCTGCGCGTCCGCCAGCAGTCGGCCGGCGCCCTGGCGCTCGCCACCGCACTGGCCGACCGTCCGGAGGTCACCGGCCTGCGCCACCCCGGCCTGCCGGCCGACCCGGCCCACCCGCTCGCCGTTCGCCAGATGCGCCCCGGCCACTTCGGCTCCGTGGTGTCCTTCACCCTCCCGGACAAGGCCCACGCGGAACGCTTCCTGGCCGCCCTCACCCTGGTCGACGACGCCACGAGCTTCGGCGGCGTGCGCTCCACCGCCGAACGCCGCGCCCGCTGGGGCGGCGACGCCGTACCCGAGGGCTTCATCCGCTTCTCGGTCGGCATCGAGGACCCGGACGATCTGATCGCGGATGTCCTCCGCGCGCTGGACACGGCCAACACGGGCAAAGCAGCCTGATCTGCCACCGGCTGCCGACCGAACGGCCAGCTCCAAGGCGCCACATGCGAGGGGCTGGGCATAAGAAGGGCCGGACATAAGAAGGGGCCGGCAGGGTATCCCCCCTCGTCACCCTGCCGGCCGCGGTTGTGTGGTGCGCGCCGCCACGTGTTTCACGTGAAACCGAATGTTCCACGTGAAACCAACCGCTCGAACAAGGCTAGTTGACTGAGCGTCAGTGTCCAATCACGCTATAGACACAGCCCTATCCGCAATTTTATGACTGGCCCGCGACCAGGCTTCCGAGAGGCGCAGGAGGTACGGGATGGATCTGGCTCTGCTGCGCACCTTCGTCACGGTGCACCGAGCCGGTTCCTTCACCCGCGCCGCGGCGTTACTCGGGCTGTCCCAACCCGCCGTGACCAGCCAGATCCGGGCGCTGGAACGCCAGTTGGGCCGTCCGCTCTTCCTCCGGTATGCCCGTGGTGTCACGCCTACCACCGTCGGCGATGAGCTCGCCCACAAAGTGGCACCCCACCTCGACGCGCTCACCGAGATCACCGAGGCCGGGCTAGACCGGGAGTCCGTCACCCGCACCCTGCATCTCGCCGGGCCACCGGAGTTCATGGCCCAACGCGCCCTTCCCGCACTGGCTCCGCTCATCACCCGGGGCCTCTCCCTCCGCACCACCTTCGGCTCCGCGGACGAGCTGCTGACCGGGCTGGCGGCCGGCCACCACGATCTGACCGTCACCACCACCCGGCCGCGCGGCGGGCTGTTGACCGCCACCGCGCTGTGCGACGAGGAACATGTGCTGATCGCCGCGCCCTCCTGGTCGGCGCAGTTCGGCGGCCCGGCCGTGCTACAGGCGGGCGGGGTCCGCGTACTGGATTCCGTACCGCTCGTCGAGGTCCACGAAAGCCTGCCGATGATCGCCCGCTACTGGACCGAGGTCTTCGACGCCAAGCCCGCGGCGTCCGCCGCCGTCATCGCCGCCGATCTGCGGGCGGTACTGGCGTGCGTGACGGCCGGGGCTGGGCTGGCCGTGCTGCCGCGCTATCTGTGCGCCGAGGCGCTCGCGTGCGGCGAGGTCGTGGCGCTCCTCGATCCTCCGGTGCCCCCGCTGCGCACCTACTTCCTCGCCGTACGGACCGGGACGCTGGGCCTGCCGCATATCGCCCGGGCTCACGAGTGGCTGCTGCGGTCCGCGGTCGACTGGTGACGAGCCGCGGACAGGGGACGGCCGGCGGCGAACTGTGGACCTCGGTCGCCTGGCGGCGCAATGCGAACCTCGGTCGCCTGGCAGCGAGCCGCGGACGTCGGTCGGCCGACAGTGAGCCGCGGTGGCCAGTGGACCGGGGGGCCGGGGGACCGGGGGGGCCGGTGAGGAGCTGCGGTGCCCGGGCGGCTGGTGACGGAGGGGCGGGGGTTTCACCAGGGCGTGGTTGCGGCATCTGTCGACTATGACCGTACGGCCAGTCGTCAAACGCACCGCCCGCGCGATTCTGCTCGACGGCGAGGACCTGATTCTGATCAAACGCACCAAGCCGGGACGGGCCCCGTACTGGATCACCCCTGGTGGCGGCGTTGAGGCGGAGGACGCCACGGTCGTCGACGCGCTCCATCGCGAGCTGGACGAGGAGCTGGGGGCCAAGATCAAGGACGTGGTCCCGGTCTTCGTCGACACCGTCGAGCACTTCAGCGACGGCGGGGTGGACGGCGTGAAGGTCCAGCACTTCTTCGTCTGCCGGCTCGACTCCATGGACCCCACCCGCCGGCACGGCCCCGAGGTCGACGAGCCGTGCGGCGACTACGAGATCGTGCGGGTGCCGTTCACCCGCGTCGGCATCGCCTCCGTCGAGGTCGTCCCGCTGTCGTTGCGGCACTATCTCGACGGCAACATCGAGGGCGTACGGGCGATGCACGCGCCGGACCTGGGGTGAGCCGGGAGCCCGCGGGCCTGCGCTGAGCCTGCGCAGGCGGTGAGCCCACGGTGCCGGGGCCATGGTGCAGCAGGGGTCGCGGTGCAGGGGCCGAGGTGCAGGGTTCGCGGCCGGGCTGACGCCTCAGGCGTCGCGTCGGTCGAACCAGCCGCGGAACTCCGGCTCGTCCTCCGCCGCCCGACGCGGCTGGGCACGCGCCAGCACCCGCTCGACCCGGTCGAGGAACTCCGCGTTCAGCTCCCCCACGAAGCCGTCCCCACCCGGGACAGCGGCCGCCCGGGCACTGGACGAGGGTCCGGTCAGCGAGGGCCGGAAGGGGAGAGAAGGGAACGAGGAGGGGGATGAGGGGGGAGAGGCGGTTCGGCTTCCGTTCCCGGCACCGTGCGGCGCTGCCGCCTCCCCCTCCGTGTCCTCATGCAGGCCACCGCGGAGGTGTTCGTTCTTGCGCTCCGGGCGGCGGAACGGCGCTCGGTCGCTCGCCTCGGCCGCCGCGCCGAAGAAGTCACCGCCCTTCCGCTTGACGTCGTCGGTGCCCCAGGCCCGCGCCCCGCGCTGCTGCGGCGGGACCTTCTGGAGATGCGGTATGTGCTTGGCGCAGTGGATGTACGCCTCCTCGACCTCGACCATGACCCACAACTGGGCCCGCCGACCGGGGATCGGATCGACCGGCAGGCCGGGATGGCCGGCCCGCATCTCCTCGTCCATCACCACCCGGGCCCGGCCGTTGACGTGCAGGCCGATGCGGTCCCGGGTGAAGTCGACCATCAGGATGCCGAGACGGGGGTTCTCCGAGATGTTGCCGATGGACGCCATGACGCCATTTCCCCGGTATTCCGGGTACGTCAGCGTGCGGGCGTCGAGCACCTGCACAAATCCGGGCGGTCCGGCGCGGAACGTCGCATCGCATTCGCCGTGCCGGTCGGCCGTGGAGAGGAAGAACATCTCCTGTCGGGCGACGAACTCCTGCATTCGGGCATTGAGGTGGTCCAGCACCTGGTCCCGGTAGAACCGGTCGGCCCGCTGGGTCGTACCGAGTCTCTGCTGCACCAGGTGCTCGCCGTCGCTCCCGGGGCGCTCTCCTTGCGGCATATCCCGCATAACCCGCGCCTCTCGTGTCGGCCCGTATTCGCCGTGCTCTGCCAAGACCTCAATCCCCTACCGAGACCAGCTCTTCCACCGAGTCGTGCCGTATGCGGTCGGACGGAATGCCGACCCCCACCAAAGCGTCCACACCGCTGCGGATCAAGCCCGGCGGCCCGGAAAGATAGGCGTCGTATTCCCGGAACGGTCCGTATTGCCGTACTGCATCGGGGAGTTGCCCGGTCTCGCTGCTCGTTCCGCCGCGGACCGCGGGCCCAGTGGCGACGACCGGGCGGACCGAGAGCCACTGGTGGGTCTGTTCCAGATGCAGCATGGTGTCGAGGTCGTAGAGGTCGTGATCGCTGCGGGCACCGTAGAACACCTCGACCGGACGCCGGATGCCGTGGTCGGCGACGTCCTCGATCAGGGCCTTGATGGGCGCGATGCCGGTGCCGCCGCCGACGCACAGCAGGCCGTTGCGGGTGGTGTGGTCGACGGTCATCGAACCGGCCGGTGCGCCGAGCCGGAGGACGTCCCCGGGGCGGGCGCGGTGGACCATGGCGTTCGAGACCCAGCCTGCCGGAACCGCCTTCACGTGGAAGGAGAGCAGACCGTCGGAACGCGGCGCCGACGCGAAGGAGTAGTGCCGCCAGACCCGCGGCCACCAGGGCGTTTCGATGCTGGTGTACTGCCCCGCGAGGAACGGGTACGGCTGGTCGGGACGGACCGTGACCACCGCGATCTCGGGCGTGCGCAGCTCGTGCGAGACGACCTCGGCCTGCCACCAGGCGGGCGCCACGGCCTCGTTCTCGGCAGCCGCGTCGATCATGATCTGGGAGATTGCGGTGTACGCGCGCACCCACGCGGCTTCGGTTTCCGGGCCCCAACTGGTCGTGGCATAACGGGAGAGCGCGCTGAGCAGGCACTCGCCGACCGCGGGGTAGTGGTCGGGCTGGGTGCCGTATTTGCGGTGACCGCGGCCGAGGTTGGAGAGGTAGCCGGTGAGCACCTCGGTGTCGTCGACGTGTGTGGCCGCGGTGAGCAGCGCCTTGAACAGCCGGTCGCGCTGGGTGTCCATCGAGGCCGGGAAGAGGGCCCGCAGATCCGGGTGCTGGACGAAGAGCAGTGCGTAGAAGTACGAGGTGACCTTGTCGGCCACGGGCCCGATCTCGGCCATGGTGCGACGAATGAGGATCGCATCGGGCGAAGCGGACCCCTCGGACACGGTGGCCCCGAGCGCGGCGAGGGAGTGCTGGGGGGCGGAGGAGTGATGGGGGGCAGAGGGGTGCTGAGGGGCGGTGGGAGCGGCGGGGGTATCGGTGGTGGGGTTACCGGTGTGGGGGGTGTTCGTGGTGGGGCGGTTCGCGGTGGGGGTGCTGGGGCCGGTGATGCCGGGGCTGGCCGTGTCGCGGTGGGGATTACCGGGGCTGGGGGTGTGGGTGGGGGCGGCGCTGGGGGCGGGCGCCGCTGTTGTACGGCGTGCCGCTTCGTGGACGGGCTCGGGCTCATGGCCACGGGCGGCGCCGCGCTCCCATACGGACGGGCGGGGCGACGACTCCACGGGCCGACGGAGAGCGGCCTCCGGGGCCGGCTGGCGGGTGAGGTCGGCAGCCGCCTGACCGGTGGGCTCTGGGGCCGGCCGACGGGTGGACTCTGGGGCCGGCTGGGCTATGGACTCCGGGACCGGCTGGCCGATGGGCTCTTGGGTCGGCCGGTGAACCGGCTCGCCGTAGGGGCGGGACAGGTCCCGGTATGCCGGGGCGGGGTCGCCGTACGGGCGGGTGGGGTCCCCGTACTCGCCGTCGGGCTCGCCGAACGGGTTGGGGGGCTCGCGGTGCGGCTGGGGAGCCTGCGGCGGCTCCGTCCCACGATCGGCGGCGGTTCCTACCGGCCGGATCGGGTTGACCGGCCGACTGGGTATCCGCTCCCGGTCGCTTGGAGGGTTCGGGATGTTCGACGCATTACGGGCGTCTTGCGTGCCGCGGTGGTCGCTTTCGTCGCGATGGGGGAGTTCGCCGTGTCCGCTTCGTTCGCCGCGATAGGCGCGTTCATCCTGATAGGCGCGGTCGTCCTGATAGGCGCGTTCGTCCCGATAGGAGCGTTCGTCAAGATTGTTGGGCCCACCCCGGCCGTTGGGCTCGTGCCAGTCACCGGACTCGGCCCCGCCGCTTCCGTAGGGAGCGTTCCGATCCTGGCCTTCCTGGTGCTGGCCATCCCGGTCCTGGCCACCCTGGGGCCGACTGTCCTGACTGCCCGGATCCTGGCGGTCCTGGGCATTCTGTCGCTCCTGCTGTTCCCCGGAGGACTTCTTCGCCGGCGGAGTGAACCAACCCCAATCGCCGCTGCTGCCGCCAGAAGAGCCGCTATCGGCCGATGTGGTGGTCGGAGCGTCCATGGTCTGCCTCGCCTCGAACGTCTTTCGGTCGTCTTCGCACTTCCGTAGACCGGAACTGCCCGGAATTCCCCCGCCCTGACCGGAATTCTTAGTCGACTCAAGCGATTCCGGCAACACCCTCTAAAGCGGACAAATCTCACTTCCCTGCGGCAATGTGGAGCAGATGCCGCGTCAGCAGCATGCCACTCCGTCCAGCACAACGGACAAACAGTCGGAAGTCCGGGCGTCACGGGCCCCTTCACCGCTAGGCTGACGAGCTTTGCCGCATCCTGGTGTGCCCGCGGAAGCCCTCACCACCGCCAAGCCGGACTCGACCATACCGGCAGTAGTTGAAACCACAAGCCCGGATCTTGGAACAGTCCGCACACCCCTCCGATATCCACGATCCTCAGCACAGAGCGCATTTTCCGCGCACACACGGGTGAATCCGCCGCAGAAAGCGAGGAATTACTCGCCGGTACGGACCAATGCGTATGCCTCCCGCAGATCACGTCCTGCGTAGGCAAATGAGGCCAGGTCACTGACGTGGTGGTCGGCATTCACCGCCACGGACCGGGGCACCGCCGCGAACAGCGCGGTGTCCGACATGGAGTCGCCGTACGCCACGCAGTCGTCACGGGTCAGCCCGTAACGCACGCAGAGTTCATCTGCGATCCGCACCTTCGCCGCCGACGAGAGGATGCCGTCCGGATTCACCGGCCGCCGGATCGGCACGGCGGGCCAGCGGGAACCGTGCGCCGTGTCGGCTCCCCAGTCCAGCAGCCGCTCGACGAAGAAGCAGGGCGAGAGGGAAATCACCGCGCACCGTTCGCCGCGTGACCGGATATCTGCCCAGACATCCCGAATTCCGGCGAGCCATGGGGCACCGTCGAACGCGGCGGCCACTTGAAGTTCGGTCAGCTCGGCGGCCCACAGCTCGCAGGCCAACTGCGCGAACTGCACCGGCGTCAGCTCCGCCGCGGAGAACCGGCGCTCCAACTCGGCGATCTCCCGATCGAGACCGAGCTGCCGGGATATCTCCACAGCGGCCGCGGACCCGTACAGCAAGGTCCCGTCCATATCGAACAGATGCAGCGTCCCCATGCCGGGGAGCGTAACCACTCCACGATTACGGGGGCAGGAGGTAGGGGGTAGGAGGCAGGGACAGGTGGAGGCCGGGCGAGGGGGGACGGACCGAAGCGAGCGGAGTGGACCGAAGTGGGGGTGGCGGGCCGAGGTAAGGGCGGCAGGTGGGGTGCCGAGCGGCGGGCTGGGGTGCCAGGCGGCGGGCCCGGGAAATGAGAGGGCGGACGTCGAGGCGACTCGGGCATCGAGCGGCAGCGGGGTTACCGCGACCACGAACCGCCGCCCCGCGGGCCGTACTCAAGGGCGCGTATACGGGGATACTCCCGGCGGCAGATGTACGACAGGGGCCCGGCCAGGACCGTGGAACGTATGCAGCAGCTCAACCGGCCCGCCCGCCGGGCCCTCCTCGTCCTCCATGTCGCCGTATCCGTCAGCTGGCTCGGTGTCACGCTCGGGCTGCTGGCGCTCGGCATCACGGGCTGGACCACCGACTCCCCCGAGATGACAGCCGTCGCCTACCGCGCGATGAAGATCTTCGGTGACTGGCTGATCCTCCCCCTCGCCTTGAGTGCGCTGGGCACCGGTCTGGTGCTGTCGCTGGGTACCCCCTGGGGACTGGCCCGGCACCACTGGGTCTACCTCAAGTTCTGGCTGACACTGGTCGCGTTGCTGCTGTCGGTCTTCTCACTCCGTCCGGGGATCGACCATCTCGCCGCCGAGGCCGCCACCGGTAACCCGGCCCCCGACCTCGCCCTCGCCCTCGTCATTGCACCCTCGGTCGCCTCGACCCTCTACTTCTTCCTCACCGCGATCTCCGTCCTCAAGCCCTGGGGACTCACCCGCCGCGGCCGCCGGCTGCGCGAGGACCGGACCGCCAAAGCCCGCGCCCGCCGGGTGCCGGGGCACGGCAGGGCGGGCGCGGGGGTCAGCTGACGGGCGGCTGGTCGACCGGTCGGCCGATTCGTTCCCGCTCAGGCCAGCTCACTCCAGGCCCGCCTCCGCTATCGCGCTGAGGACGATCCGGTGGTCCTGATCGGGGGCGCCGCCGCCGAAGCCGATCGCGCCGATCAGCCGGCCGTCCCGGTGGAGCGGCAACCCGCCTGCGAGGAAGAGCAGCGGCCGGTCCAGCGCGGTGGGCAGCGTGTGGAAGAGCCCGTCGGGCCGTACCAACTCGACGAGGTCGGCGGTCGGCGTGTCCAACTGGAGGGCAGTGAACGCCTTGCGGGTGCTGGTCTCCCCCGAGATCAGCACGGCCGCATCGTCCCTACGGAAGCCGAGCAGATGCCCGCCCGCATCCAGAACGCTGACGCTGCCCCGCACCTCGATGCCCTCGGCCGCCCGCACGGCGGCCTTGATGAGGCTCTCCGCATCGCGGGTGGTGAGCGGGCGGACGACGGGAGCGCCGCTGTCGGCGACGGAGGCGGAAGTGGGGCCAGCGGTGGAAGGCGAGGTCGTGGTGGAGGGGGAGGTCGTGGCGGCGGGGGAGGTGCTCATGAGGGGTTCCTTGCGGGATTTCTTGTGGAGTTTCTTGCGGGTTTTCTTGCGGAGTTCTTGTTGGGGGGAGGGCCGGCCGGGTCTCACCTGTGGTCCTGCTTGAGGCCGGACGCGTGATGCTTGCGTGCGGGCGGCGTCAGGGCGGTGGAGAGGCCGGCGGCAGCTCGTACGAGGGGGCCTGCGGCGCTGCCCGTCCGGTGCGGTCGGCGTACATCAAGCCGTATGGGGCCGCCACGGCCCTTCTGGCGCCGCTCCAGTGCGGAGGCGAATATCGCCACACCGAGCGCGGCGGCGGTCATCAGTGCACCGACCCAGTTGGGTGCGGTGTAGCCAAGGCCGGCCGAGATGACCAGCCCACCGAGCCAAGCGGCCAGCGCATTGCCGAAGTTGAAGGCCGCGATGTTGCCGGCCGAGGCGAGCGTGGGTGCGGCGGCCGCCTGGTCCATGACCCGCTTCTGCAGCGGCGGCACGGTCGCGAAGCCGAAGATGCCGATCAGCGCGATGGTGACCACCGCAGCGATCTTGTTGTGCGCGGTGAAGTTGAACGCGGCCAGCGAGAGTGCCAGGCCGGTCATCGACACGTACAGCATCGGCATCATGGCGCGGTCGGTGAAACGGCCGGAGACCAGGTTTCCGCCGACCATGCCGAGGCCGAAGATGGCCGTCAGCCAGATGACGGAGGACGGGGCGAAGCCGGTGACCTCGGTCATCATCGAGGCGAGGTACGTGACCGCGGCGAAGACACCGCCGAAGCCGAGGACGGTCATCAACATTGCCAGCCCGACCTGCGGGTTCCGGAAGACCGCGAGCTCGCTGCCGAGGGGCGAGGCGGCCTTCGCCCGCTGCGCCGGGATCAGCTTGATGATGCCCAGCAGGCCGATCACGCCGAGCGCGGTGATGGCGTAGAAGGTGGTCCGCCAGCCGAACTGCTGGCTGAGCATCGTGCCGGCCGGCACGCCCACGACGTTGGCGACGGTCAGGCCGCTGAACATCAGCGAGATGGCGGTGGCGCGCTTCTGGGGGGCAACGAGGTCGGCGGCAACGAGGGCGCCGATGCCGAAGAACGCGCCGTGTGTGAAGGCGGAGACGATCCGGCCGACGAGCATGATCCAGAAGCTGGGTGCGACGGCCGTGAGCAGGTTGCCCACGATGAACAGGCCCATCAACAGCATCAGCATCTGCTTGCGCGTGAAGCGCGTGCCGAGCGCCGTCATCAGCGGGGCGCCGATGACCACGCCGAGGGCATAGAGGGTGGTCGCGTAGCCGGCGAGAGGGATGGAGACATCGAAGCCGGCCGCCATGTCGGGCAGCAGGCCCATGACCGCGAACTCGGTCGTTCCGATCCCGAAAGCACCGATGGCAAGAGCCAGGAGTGCGAGAGGCATGACGGATCCCTTCGGATGATTGCGTCCGTCCCTTACGAGCGTCCACAATAATTGCAGACGCGGGTTAATTGCAAGCGCCGGATATTTCGCCGGTGTCCTATCCTGGATCGTGCGCCCCATGAGGAGGTCTTCGATGACGCAGCAGACGCGCGAGAAGCAGGCAGCTCGACCGCAGACGGAGGCCGCGAGGGCAGGCGCCCCGCAGGTGGAGGCCGCGGGACCGGACACCCTGGACCCCGCAGCGAGCCCGGACACCGGGTCCGGCTGCCCGCCGGCGGCCACCCCCGCCCTGGCCCAGGGCTGGTGCGCGCTCTCGGCGCTGCACGGCCGCATCGAGACGCACATCGAGCGTGCGCTGCAGGCGCAGCACGACCTCAGCGTCCGCGAGTTCTCGGTCCTCAACGTGCTCAGCGAGCAGCACGACGGGCCGGGCGGCCATCTGCGGATGAACCAGGTCGCGGACTCGGTCGTGCTCAGCCAGAGCGCCACCACCCGCCTCGTGACCCGCCTGGAGGACCGCGGCCTGCTGTCCCGCTATCTGTGCCCTGACGACCGGCGTGGCATCTACACGAACGTCACGGCTGAGGGGCTGGCCCTTCTGGTGGAGGCCCGGCCGACGCATGACGGGGCCCTCTACGAAGCCCTCAAGGAGGCGGCACAGCGGCCTGAGCTGGCACCGCTGGTCACAGCGGTCCAGACGCTCGCCCCGTCGCAGGCCTGAGCAGCGGTCAGGTCGGCGCGGCGGAGACGCCGAGGCATAAGGTCGCGCCCATGAGCGACATCGAGATACGCCGCGCCACCGAGGCCGATCTGCCCGCCATCGTCGCGATGCTTGCCGACGACCCGTTGGGCGCCGCCCGCGAATCGCCGGACGACCTGACTCCGTACGTCGCCGCCTACACGGCACTGGCCGCCGACCCGAACCAGCACCTGATCGTCGCGACGCGCGAAGGACGGACGATCGGGACACTGCAGCTCACGGTCATCCCCGGCCTGTCCCGGCGCGGCGCCACCCGCTCGATCATCGAGGGCGTACGCGTCCACCGCGAGGAACGCAGCAGCGGCCTCGGCACCCAGCTCATCGAGTGGGCGATCGCCGAATCGCGCACGCTGGGCTGCCGGATGGTGCAGCTGACCTCCGACGCCACCCGCGTCGATGCCCACCGCTTCTACGAGCGCCTCGGTTTCGAGGCCTCCCACCTGGGCTTCAAGCTGATGCTGTGAACGAGGGACGGCGTCACCCGCGCCGGGTACGGCCCCGCGCCCGGTGTGCCCGCTGCCGGCAGGCCCCGCCGCAGTAGCGAGCGGGCCGGCCGGTACGCGCGGCTTCGATCACCGTCCCGCACTCCGCACAGCACGTTTCGTTACGATTTCCGGACGAACCAGGCAGTTTCGTTACGGTGCCATGAGAACGCAGCGCATCACACATCAGCGCCGCCATCCGGCCCGGCGCCCCGCCGTCCCCATCCGGTCCGGACCGGGCCTGCTCCATCGAGAGGCAACCCACCAGCAGCGCCTTGAGGTCGGCCAGCCCGACGTCCAGCCGTACTGCGCCGGCGAGTTGGGCTCTCGTGAGCAAGGATTCCAGCGCCTCGTCGAAGTCCCGCCCGACCTCCGGCGAGGGCGCGAAGTGTCCCGTTCCGGCCGCCTCCAGGGCGTCACACAACGCCTTGTTCCGTGACGCGAGCCGCACCACCGAGGACAAGTAGCGGAAGAAGACCTCCCCGGGGTCGTCGACATCCACCAAGTCCCGTGCGGTGTCGGTGAAGAGCTCGATCCGCTCCACGACCGCCGCCCTGAACAGGGCTTCCTTGGAAGGAAAATGGCGGTAGACGGTGCCCGCACCGACCCCGGCCCGGCGGGCGATCTCCCCAAGGGGCACCCCCAACCCCTGTTCCTCAAAGGCCGATCGGGCCGCCTGGAGCACCAGCGCCCTGTTACGCCGCGCATCGGCACGCGCGGGCGCATGGCCGTGCCGGGCACCACCCTCCGCCCTCACCGGACCTCCTGAAGTCCCTGCCCAACCGGTTCGCGCACCCCGCACTTCCAACCGGGTGGCACATTCCGATTCTATGAGAGCGTGTGGACATGATCGTTAAGGGACTCGCGGCGAGGTAGCGGAGGGGGAGACGCGGTCGAGCCCACGAGCCGGGGCCAGGGCTCGAGTGAGAGCCGCCAGACGCGGCGGAGGGAACCTCCAGCGCGCCGGGGATCTTCAACATTCACCCTGCGGCCGGAGCACCTTGCGCGCCACCGGAGTACACCCCATCGGGCCGGACTCCACGTCCGCGCGCTGCAGCAAGCAGCGCTCAACTTCGCGACTACGCAGGCTACTTGGTGAACAAAAAGGGACCCTTGAGGAGCACTTCGGCAACCTCGGGCCCGAGCGAATGAGATGGTTTCACGTGAAACGGCGGTGCATGGCGCATCGGCGTCGGGTCGTGTTTCACGTGAAACACGACCCGACCTCCGGCCTTCCTCAGCCGGCGGACACCTCGTCCCACGCCTCGCCCGCTGCAATGGCTGCGCCCTCGGCATCCACCGAGACGCCCAGTGCACGAAGCCCTCCAGCCAGCGCCACCAGCGAGGCCCTGACCACGGCGAGGTCGGCGGCACGACCGTAGTGGTTCACCCGGATCATCTCCTTGGCCAGCGTGCCCGCCGCGGCCTGCACGGGTACCGCTCCATCCACGGCGAGTGTGGCGGCCACGATCTCCCGCGCGTCGACTCCCTCGGGCGCGCGCAGCGTTGTCGCTGCCGGCGCCGCGTCTTCGTCACGCACGACGTACGGAGTCAGCTTCCCCAGGGCCCGTACACCGGCCCTGGTCGCCGCTGCCGCTGCCCGGTGCCGAATGATGACCGCGTCCAGCCCCTCCGCGTCGATCCGGTCCGCCGCCTGCTCCAGAGCGAGCATCTCCAGCTGGGCCGGCGCGTGCGGCAGAGCCGTACGACCGCCGTCGAGCCAGCGTTCCTTCCAGTCCAGCAGCGACAGATACGAACGCCGCGGGGCCTGCTCGTTGGCGGCGATCCGCTCCCACGCCCGGGCGCTGACCGAGGCCACGGACACTCCGGCGGGCCCGGCCAGTGCCTTCTGGCCGCCGATGACGCACAGGTCCACACCCCACTCATCGGTCAACAGGGGCTCGGCACCGACGGAAGCGACCGCGTCCAGCATCAGCAGCGCCCCGTGTTCCCGCACCACGGCGCCGATCTCGGCGACGGGGTTGGTGTTGCCGGTAGCAGCCTCGGCGTGCACCAGGCTCACAAAGTCGATCTCGGGGCGCTCGCGCAGGGCCTCGGCCACCTGGCGCGGGTCGACCGCCCCGGTGAACGGTGCGGAGAGGGTGACCACCTCGGCCCCGCAGGAACGCAGCCAGCCGCCGAAGGTTTCGCCGTAAGGGCCGGTGATGATGTTGAGGGCGGTGCTGCCGGGCCGTACCGCGGACCGGATGCAGGCCTCCAGCGGCAGCAGCGCCTCACCCTGCATCGTCACGATGTCGCAGCGGGTGCGCATCAGCGCGGCGACCTTGTCCTCGATGCGCGCGAAGTGGGCCGCGGTGAGGGGCGGCAGGTCGAGCAGGTCGGGGGCGGCGGTGTTCGCGGTCGGATCAGACACGGCAGTCATGGGGCCTTCCAGCGGTAGCGAGCCGCCTCGGCGCGGCTCCTGACATCAGATTCGACTGTACGTCCGGAGTCCGCGCCGCCGCCTGACGGGCTTCAGACCCGCCAACCCTCCGGGTCCACCCCGCCGGGCACCGGTCCCGACGGCTCGTAGGGGCCACGGGTGAAGACGAAGGTGCCGAGGTCGAGATGGCTGACCGCGCCCTGTTCGTTCCGCACCGCCTTCAGCGTCTCGCCCGCGTAGTAGCCGTCCAGGCCGGTCCAGGTGCCGTCGTCCTCGGCCCGGAATCGCGAGGCTCGTCCCGCCCCGGACAGTGGGGCGAGTTCCAGCTCGCGGTCGGCCCGCAGCCGCAGCGCATGGGGGTTCGCTCCCCAGTACCAGGGCCCGGTCAGCGCCAGCAGTTCCGGATCCAGCGGTCCGGACAGCGGGCGCCAGGGCTCGGGGATCCGGGGCTCGTATGTGGTCACGATCCCGGCGAGCTCGGCCGCGATGGTGGAGACCGCAGGGCCTGAGGTGCAGTTCGCCAGCACGATCGCCGCCACGTCCTCCTCCGGGTCGGTCCACAGTGCCGCCAGGAACCCGGGCATCGAGCCGGTGTGGCCGGCCAGCCGGCGCCCTTCCCGGCGTACGAGCTGGATCCCCAGCCCGAACCCGGCGTCCCAGCCGTTCTCCTCCGGCGGCACCGCGGGCGTACGCATCTCGGCCACGGTCGACGCGCTCAGCACCCGGTCGTCGCCGCGCAGCAGGAAGGCCGCCCAGCGGCACAGGTCGTCCGCTGTCGACCACAACTGCCCGGCCGGAGCCATCAGTCCGGTGTCGTGGGCAGGTTCCGGCAGCAGCGCATCCGCCCACGGATGCACCGCCCAGCCGTTCGCGTGGGGTGCCTGCGGGCTCAGCGTCGTACGGGCCATGCCCAGGGGCTGGAGGACCTCGCCCCGCAGCACCTCGTACCAGGGCGTACCGCCCCGAAGCCGTTCGACCACTGCGCCGAGCAGGGCGTATCCCGGGTTGGAGTAGTGGTGCCGGCGGCCCGCCGCGAGCCGTTGCGGGCGTTCATCGAACAGATCGGCCGGCTCGGGGCGCAGCTCGCCCGCGGTCCGCTCCCACCACGGGCCACGCGGCTCGGCCGTCAACCCCGAGGAATGGGAAAGGAGTTGGGCGATCGTCGCCTCCGGCACCGGCGTGCCCTTGAGGTGCTGGCCCACGGGATCATCCAGGCCAAGCAGTCCTTCGTCACGCAGCCTCAGCACCAGGACGGCGACCAGCGTTTTGGTGAGCGAGCCGATCCGGTACTGCACATCGCCGTGCGACGCCTCCCCCTCGACCGAGCCCCTGCTCCCCCGCCAGACCGGTCGTCCCTCGCGCACCACCGCGCCCACCATCGAAGGCGCCCGCCCCTCGGCCTGCCCGACGGCCAGTCGGCGCAGCAGCGCCCGCCGCGTCTCGGGCAACAGCTCCGTGCCCGCTTCAGAGGCCTCGACCCCCACCGGCCTCCTGCCCACCCGCCGGGGGCCGTCCGCCACGGGCTCATGCGACTCCGCGGACTGGGGGATGGTCATGGCGCGCTCCTCAACGACGGGTCCGACTCGACCGGCAACCATCCTCACCCCTCATCACAGCGCCGTCGCCCCGATAACCGCGCCCAGTTCGGTCTGCTCGTCCGTCGGCAGCCAACGCGCCGCATGCACCATGTGCAGCGCGGACCGGAGCCGTACACGGTCCGCTTCCGTTCCGAGGTAGCCGAGATACGCCGGGAGCGTCAGCCCCAGCGCCTTGAGGTCGGCCCGCACACACCAAGACGCCACCAGCTCCCGGATACGTCCGTCCACCTCGGCATCGAGGGGCTGGGGCCGCGCGGCACCGGGCAGCTTGGGGGCGTCGGACACGTCGGCAGGCACCGCGTCGACCGTCGCCCGCAGCCCCTCCGCGATCGCAAAACGGTTCCAGTCGCCGTACTGGCCCTGGTGGGCGCAGTGATCACGTGGGTCGTGTGCTGCATCGTGCCGGTCGTGCCGGCCTCCGGGTGCCTCGCACACCCGCTCCGCTGCCCGCTGGAAGTAGTGGTGAGCGAGTGCGGGGCGGCCGAGCCGGCGGTAGGCGTGGGCCATGTTCAGATACAGCGACGGATAGAACTCCCGAACGCGCTCATCCGCGACGCGATCGGCGCGGTCAAGGCACTCCTGGTTCCACCGCAGCGTCTCCTCCGTCGACGTCTGGTGCCGCGCCAGGTAGTGCGCGGCGATGCACGCCTCATAGTCGTCCGCGGCGATGTCCCAAGCCTGCTGGAAGAGTTCGCGCGCGGCTTCCGCCCGCCCCTCCGCCTCGGCCTGCATCCCTTCCCCGCACAACCGCACCACGGGCAGTTCTGGATCCATCCTCCCGCTCCCCTCCTCCGTCATCGCCGCCGCCCGGCGCCGCGTACAGGCATCACCAGCGTCGTGAAACTTCCCTGGTCGGCGGAACGGACCACGACCGGCCGGTCCGCCGAGGCGATCTCCATCAGCACATCCGGCCCCACTCCGGCCTCCAGCGCGGGCACAAGAACCGCCGGGTCAAAGGCAATGCGGAGTGCGCTTCCCATGAGCACGGCCCTCAGCCGGACGGGTCCCCGAGCCCCGCCCGTCACCACCAGCGTCTGAACGGTCTCTGGGTCGGCCGCCGCCGTTTCACGTGAAACATCGAGCAATCCATCGCATGTTTCACGTGAAACCGCCCGCTGTAGCCCCTCGGTCTCGGCCGGCCCGCTGCCCTCGCGCTCGCCCCTGGAAGGGACCGACAACGACACCGCCCCCGACCGCCCCGCCACGGCGTCCCGCAGCGCCACCCGGTCCACGATCAGTCGATGCCGCTCCGCTTCCAGACCCTGCAGCACCATCCGGTAGTCCGGAAAGCTCGCCAGGTCCTTTGCTTGTGGCCCTTCATCGGACCCACCGCGCGCGATGTCGACGGGCTCCGGCACCTCGCGCCAGTCCGCTCGGGTCGCTCCGCTCCGCAGGCGTACGCCCGCCGTCTCCCCGTCACATTCCACGTCCACCCACGCCTGCCGTACGGCCCACTCCGCCAGGCTCCGGGCAGTGTCCGCCCCGATGAGGACCTGTCGTGGTCCCCCCGCGAACTCCTCCGTCCGCAGCACCCGCACCGCCAGCCGATAGCGATCGGTGGCGACCAACCGCACCTCACCGTCGGCGAGTTCGAGCGCCACACAGCCCAGTACGGGAAATTCTTGAGCGGCCCCGCCCCGCGCGGCCGCCGGTGCCACCTGCCGTACGGCGCTGGCGAGCTCGGCACCGCCCACCCGCGCCCGGGCCCAGCCGTTGCCGTACGCCGCCTCGCCGGACGCCTCGCCCAGGAATCCCGCCACGACCGCATGCGCCTCATCGGCGGTCCGCCGCAGCCGTTCCAGATGCTCACGGAGTACGTCCCGTGCCGCGTCCTGCGGACCGTCCAGGACGACCGCGACATCGACCAGCGACAGCCCCGCCTCCCGCAGGCGGCGCAGCCGCACCGCCCGCACCGCCTGGTCCGCGGCGTAACGCCGATAGCCCGTCGCACCGTCCACCTGGGCCGGCCGCAGCACCCCGCTGTCGTCGTAGAACCGCAGGGCGCTCGGCGCCAGGCCCACCTGCCGCGCGAACGCGCCGATGCTCAACAGCTCGCCGGTGTCGTCCATGCACGCGATTCTGGAGCTTCAACCAACCTGAAGGTCAAAGCCCGGGATCGGTCCCGCGGCTCGTGGCCGTCGACCGGCGCCGCCCGCCCCCCTCAGCGCTCCTGGGGCCGTCTCATGCCGCCGAGGCGGCGGTCGCCAGCCGGGTGAGGGCGACCGCCGCACCGCTGCCCTCCTCGGCGCTGAACACGTGCACCACGAGGCCCGTCTCGCCCGGTGCGGCCGGCACATGGAGCGTCTCGTAGTCCAGGGTGAGCAGGCCGGCCACCGGGTGCCGCAGTCGCTTGCGTCCGGCACCGCACATCACGACCTCGCCGCTGTCCCAGATCCGCCGGAACTCGGCACTGTGCGTGGACAGTTCGCTGAGGAGCGCGGCGAGTTCCATGTCCTCGGGGTAACGGCCTGCGGCGACCCGCAACTGGCCCACGGCCTCCGCTGCCCGGTCCTGCCACTCGGGATGGAGCTCCTGGGAGGCCGGGTCGCGGAAGAGGTACCGGGCGTTGTTCCGGTCGCGGCGTGCCGGATCGGCCAGGCCACCGATCAGCTCGGCACCCAGGTCGTTCCACGCCACCACGTCGAGACGGTGGTTCGTCGCGAAGGCCGGAAGGGCGCCCATGGCGTCCAGCATCCGCTGCAGCCCAGGACTGACCCGGACCGTGGGTGCGGGACCCCGCCGGGCATCGGCCAGCGTGACGAGGTGCCTGCGTTCCGCCGCGTCGAGGCCGAGCGCGTCGGCGAGGGCGTCGAGGACCTCGGGGGACGGCTGGGTGTTGCGGCCCTGTTCGAGGCGCACGTAATAGTCCACGCTGATCCCGGCGAGCTGGGCCAACTCCTCACGGCGCAGCCCCCGCACCCGGCGTCGCCGTCCGCCGGCGAGCCCGACGTCCTCCGGCGCCACCCGCCCCCGGCGGGCCCGCAGAAAGCTGCCGAGCGCCCGCCGGGAGTCGCCGACTCCGCCCACCGCCCCGATCCCGGTTGCGTTGCCGGTCCTCTGGCCCCCGCCGCCTGTCTGCTCGTTGTGGTCCGCACCGTCCATGCGGTCAAGTATGGGTGGCTCTCGCATTACCAGGATCGCCGTTCCGGCGGTTGAAGCGGGTTCTGGTTACCCGGTCGCGCTCAGGAGAACGTGGCCGCATGACCGAAGCCACGCCGCAGCAGCCGAAGAAGATCCTCGTCGTCAGCGCCCATCCGGAACCCCGCTCGCTCAATGCCGTTCTGACCTCCTTCGCGGTCGAGCACCTGCGTGCGGCCGGGCATGAGGTGCGGGTGTCCGACCTCTACGCCATGAAGTGGAAGGCGACGGTGGACGCCGATGACTTCCCCGACCACGCCGCGGACGAGCGGCTGCAGGTGATGGCCGCCTCCGAGCGGGCCACACTGGCGGGACGGCTGGCGCCCGACATCGCGGCGGAGCAGGAGAAGGTGCGCTGGGCGGACGCGGTGATCCTGCAGTTCCCGCTGTGGTGGTTCTCGGTGCCCGCGATCCTCAAGGGCTGGATGGACCGGGTGTTCACCAGCGGATTCGGGTACGGCCCGGCAGTGCCGCCGCCCTACAGCGAGGGTGCCCTGGCGGGGCGCCGGGCTCTTGTGTCGGTGACGGTCGGCGCCCGGGAGTCCGCGTTCTCCGACCGGGGCATCCACGGGCGGCTGACGGACGTCCTCCACCCGGTCCAGCACGGTCTGTTCTGGTTCACCGGCATGACACCGCTCGAACCGTTCGCGATGTACGGCGCGAACGACCTGCCGGAGGACCGACTCGCGGTGGCGAAGCGGGAGTTCGGGCGACGCCTCGACGGGCTCTTCACCGACGAACCGGTCCCGTTCCGGTCGCTCGACGGCGGTGACTACGGGCGGGACATGCGACTGCTGCCGGGCGTGGAAGCGCCGGGAACGGGCGGGCTCGACATCCACCTCCGCGCAGCCGCGGACGCCCGCGCGGACGTTCCCACCACCCGCCCTCGTCGATCGCCACGCTGAGGTGCGTCGTCAGGTCTGCGCCATGTCCACGAAGCGCGAGTAGTGGCCCTGGAAGGCCACCGTGATCGTGGCCGTCGGGCCGTTACGGTGCTTGGCCACGATCAGGTCGGCCTCGCCCGCGCGCGGGGACTCCTTCTCGTAGGCGTCCTCGCGGTGCAGCAGGATGACCATGTCGGCGTCCTGCTCGATCGAGCCGGATTCACGGAGGTCCGACACCATCGGCTTCTTGTCCGTGCGCTGCTCGGGACCACGGTTCAGCTGGGAGAGCGCGATCACCGGGAGCTCCAGCTCCTTGGCCAGCAGCTTGAGGTTACGGGACATGTCCGAAACCTCCTGCTGGCGGCTCTCGGCGCGCTTGGAGCCGCCGGACTGCATCAGCTGGAGGTAGTCGATGACCACCAGCTTGAGATCGTTGCGCTGCTTGAGCCGGCGGCACTTGGCGCGGATCTCCATCATCGACAGGTTGGGCGAGTCGTCGATGTAGAGCGGCGCCGCGGAGACGTCCGGCATCCGGCGGGCCAGCCGCGTCCAGTCGTCGTCCGTCATGCTGCCGGAGCGCATGTGGTGCAGCGCCACCCGGGCCTCGGCGGACAGCAGACGCATCGCGATCTCGTTGCGCCCCATTTCCAGCGAGAAGATCACGCTGGGGAGATTGCTCTTGATGGAGGCGGCCCGGGCGAAGTCCAGCGCGAGGGTGGACTTACCCATGGCGGGACGCGCGGCGATCACGATCATCTGGCCCGGGTGCAGGCCGTTCGTGAGGGAATCGAGGTCGGTGAAGCCGGTCGGCACGCCGGTCATCTGGCCCTGGCGGGAGCCGATCGCCTCGATCTCGTCGAGGGCGCCTTCCATGATGTCGCCGAGCGGGAGGTAGTCCTCGCTGGTGCGCTGCTCGGTGACGGCGTAGATCTCCGCCTGGGCGCTGTTGACGATCTCGTCGACGTCGCCGTCCGCGGCGTATCCCATCTGGGTGATGCGGGTGCCGGCCTCGACCAGGCGGCGCAGCACGGCGCGCTCGTGGACGATCTCGGCGTAGTACTCGGCGTTCGCGGCCGTCGGGACGGACTGGACGAGGGTGTGCAGGTAGGAGGCACCGCCGACCCGGCCGATCTCACCGCGCTTGGTGAGCTCGGCGGCGATGGTGATGGGGTCGGCCGGCTCGCCCTTGGCGTAGAGGTCGAGGATCGCCTGGAAGACCAGCTCATGGGCGGGGCGGTAGAAGTCCTCGCCCTTGAGGACCTCGACGACGTCCGCGATGGCGTCCTTGGACAGCAGCATGCCGCCGAGCACGGACTGCTCGGCGTCCAGGTCCTGCGGCGGGACCCGCTCGAAGCCGCCGGGCCAGGAACCGCCGTCGTCCTCGCGGTCCGGCCGGTCACCGCGGCCGCGGCCCTTGCCGTCGGGCCGCCGGGACCGGGCGGCCGGCAGCAGGTCGCTGGGGCCGGAGCCCGCCCAGGGGTCCTCCATGGGCTCGGGAATGCTCACCCCGGCACCTCCTCCCGTCCGCGGCGCGGACCTTGCTGTGCGCTTCCTTCTTACGGCACAGCTCTGACAATCGAGACGCCCGACTCCGGTTACGGCGCGTCGAGTTCGGACGTGGTCTCAGGCCGGAACGGGCGGCGGGCGCCGGACCACGGTAGGCCCGTGGGCACCGTCCGCCAATCTGGTTATCCACAGGCCGTGTGGATGACTGGCCCCCAGCTGTGGAGAACTCCCCGGATCCTGTGCACGGGGCGGGGGAAACTTCTGTGGACAAGCACACAATCACCCCGTCCGCACCGCTCTGACCTGCGGTTTCCTCATCCATAGGCTGTGGGGGAGAAAAACTTCCACCACCTGTTCAAGATCGCGGCAAATGGCACGGAGAAGACGGCGCCGGACCACGCAAAGTAAGGAGTGCAAATGGTTTGCATCTCTTACCTGTGGAAGATTAGATTGAGTGCATGACACAGGCTCCCGCGACCCCGCGGCGCATCGCCCGCCGCCACGACCGCGAGATCATCGCCCTTGCCGTGCCCGCCTTCGGCTCCCTGGTCGCGGAACCCCTCTTCGTCATGGTCGACAGCGCCGTCATCGGCCACCTCGGCACCTCCCAGCTGGCCGGCCTCGGCATCGCCGCCGGGCTGCTCACCACCGCCGTCTCCGTCTTCGTCTTCCTCGCCTACGCCACCACCGCCGCAGTCGCCCGCCGGGTCGGCGCCGGCGACCTGCCCGCCGCCATCCGCCAGGGCATGGACGGCATCTGGCTCGCCCTGCTGCTCGGCGCCGCGGTCATCGCCGCCGTGCTGCCCACCGCCCCCTGGCTGGTGGAGGCCTTCGGCGCCTCCGGCACCGCCGCGCCGTATGCCACGACCTACCTGCGCATCAGCGCGCTCGGCATCCCCGCGATGCTCATGGTGCTGGCCGCCACCGGCCTGCTCCGCGGCCTCCAGGACACCCGGACCCCGCTCTACGTCGCCATCGGCGGCTTCTCCGCCAACGCCGCCCTCAACGTCGGACTGGTCTACGGCGCCGGCCTCGGCATCGCCGGCTCCGCCTGGGGCACCGTCATCGCCCAGTGCGGCATGGCCGCCGTCTACCTCACCGTCGTCGTCCGCGGCGCGCGCCGGCACGGCGCCTCGCTGCGCCCCGACACGGCGGGCATCCGCGCCTCCGCCCAGGCCGGCGTCCCGCTGCTGGTCCGTACGCTGTCACTGCGCGCGGTGCTGATGATCGCCACCGCCATCGCCGCCCGGCTGGGCGACGCCGAAGTTGCCGCCCACCAGATCGTGATCACGCTGTGGAACCTGCTGGCCTTCGCGCTGGACGCGATAGCCATCGCCGGGCAGGCCATCATAGGCCGCCACCTCGGCGCCGGGGACCGGGCCGGCGCCCGGGCCGCCTGCCGCCGCATGGTGCAGTGGGGCATCGCCGCCGGCCTGGTCCTCGGGCTCATGGTCGTGCTCTCCCGCCCCCTGTTCATCCCGCTGTTCACCTCCGACCCCGCCGTACGGGACCCGCTGCTGACCACGCTCCTGGTGGTGGCCGTGACCCAGCCGGTCTCCGGCGTCGTGTTCATCCTCGACGGCGTCCTGATGGGCGCGGGGGACGGTCCGTATCTCGCCTGGGCGATGGTCCTGACGCTGGCCCTGTTCGCTCCGGCCGCGCTCGCCGTGCCCGCCTTCGGCGGCGGTCTGGTCACCTTGTGGTGGACCATGGCCCTGATGATGACCGTGCGCATGGTCACGCTCTTGCTGCGTACCCGGTCCGGCCGATGGATTGTGACCGGAGCCTCTCGCTGAAGCATCTCCCGCAACACTGCGCGCTTGTCGATAATGGCGGGGTGCGCTCGCTTGCCAGGAAGTCCTTGCTGCCCATGACGCTCGTCCTCGTCATGGCAGCCGCCGTGGCGGGATACGCCTCGGACGAGTCGGACACCAGCACCAGAGCCGGCGGGCGGAGCAGCTTCGGCAAGTCCGGCGAGTCCAGCCAGGACCCGCAGGACCAGGACCCCGCCGCGACCGCACCGGCCGATGACGGCAATGCCTACACCCCCCGCCGGACCGAGCAGAACGCCCGGGTCGGTGTGGTCTTCGAGAAGAACGACTCCGGCGACCACTTCTGCACCGCGAGCGTGGTGCAGAGCCCGGGCCGGAACATGCTGATCACGGCCGCGCACTGTGCCTTCGACGCCGACGCCGGAAGCACGGTCGACGACCTCTTCTTCGCCCCCGACTACCGCGACGGCGAGGAGCCCACCGGCCTGTGGAAGGTCAACAAGGTGATCGTCGACGACCGCTGGGCCAAGTCGCAGGACGAGGACCTCGACGTCGCCTTCCTCATCCTGGACAAGAAGGACGGCAAGAACATCCAGGACGTGCTGGGCGGCAACACCCTCGGCATCGACCGTGGCTTCGACAACGAAGTCAAGATCACCGGCTATCCGACCAGCCGTAACAGCCCCATCTCCTGCCAGAACCGCACCACGAAGTACAGCGACACCCAGATGCGCATCCAGTGCACCGACTTCGAGGGCGGTACGAGCGGCAGCCCCTGGCTGGCCGACTACGACCCCAAGAGCCACACCGGCACGGTCATCGGTGTCCTCGGCGGCCACGAGGGCGGCGGCGACGAGGACGACGTCTCGTACGCGGCGTACTTCGACGACGACATCGCCGCGCTGTACAAGCGGGCCCAGGACGACGACTGATCCCGCCGTCGTCGGCCAAGGCGACCGCGGACCGGCACGGCGAAGGGCCGCACCCCAGGATGGGGTGCGGCCCTTCGGCTCGGTGCTGCGATTACGCGGCGACGACCTCGACGCCCAGCTTCGCGACGACCTCGGCGTGCAGACGCACGGAGACCTGGTGCGCGCCCAGGGTCTTGATCGGCGAGCCCAGCTCGACGCGGCGCTTGTCGACGTCCGGACCACCGGCAGCCTTGATCGCCGCAGCGACGTCGGCCGGGGTGACGGAACCGAACAGGCGGCCCGCGTCGCCGGCACGCACGGCCAGCTTCACGTTGACGCCCTCGAGCCGGCCCTTGACCTCGTTGGCCTGCTCGATCGTCGCGATCTCGCGGATCTTGCGGCCGCGGCGGATCTGCGCGACGTCCTTCTCGCCACCCTTGGTCCAGCGGATCGCGAAACCACGCGGAACCAGGTAGTTACGGGCGTACCCGTCCTTGACGTCAACGACGTCACCGGCGGTGCCGAGGCCGGAGACCTCGTGGGTGAGGATGATCTTCATTTGTCGGTCACCCTTCCCTTATCGCGCGGTGGACGTGTAGGGCAGCAGCGCCATCTCACGGCTGTTCTTCACGGCCGTGGCGACGTCACGCTGGTGCTGCGTGCAGTTGCCGGTCACTCGACGGGCACGGATCTTGCCGCGGTCGGAGATGAACTTCCGCAGCAGGTTCGTGTCCTTGTAGTCGACGTAGGAGATCTTCTCCTTGCAGAACACGCAAACCTTCTTCTTAGGCTTGCGAGCAGGCGGCTTCGCCATTGTCTCTCTCCAGTGAGTTCAAGAAGTTTGTGCTGACGCCCTCAAGGCCGCCGCCCGTTTCACGGCGCTGTTTCACGTGAAACAACGCAGTGCCGAGCCGATACGGACTTAGAAGGGCGGCTCGTCCGAGTAGCCACCGCCGGAGCCGCCGCCCCAGCCACCGCCGCCGCCACCCTGCTGGCCACCGCCAGAAGGTCCGCCGGTCGCCCACGGGTCGTCGGCGGGAGCGCCGCCGCCCTGCTGGCCGCCGCCGGAGCCACCGCCCCAGCCGCCGCCACCCTGGCCACCGCCCTGACCGCCACCGAAGCCGCCGCCCTGGCCACCGCGACCGCTGGTCTTGGTGATCTTGGCCGTGGCGTTCTTGAGGCTCGCGCCCACTTCCTCGACGTCGAGCTCGTAGACCGTGCGCTTCACGCCCTCGCGGTCCTCGTACGACCGCTGCTTGAGGCGGCCCTGGACGACCACGCGGGTACCCCGCGTAAGGGACTCGGCGACGTTCTCGGCCGCCTGGCGCCACACCGAGCAGGTCAGGAACAGGCTCTCGCCGTCCTTCCACTCATTGGTCTGACGGTCGAAGGTGCGGGGAGTGGACGCGACGCGGAACTTCGCGACCGCCGCACCGGACGGGGTGAAGCGCAGCTCGGGGTCGTCGACAAGATTGCCGACAACCGTGATGACGGTCTCGCCTGCCATTAGGGGAACCTCTCGGCGGGTGTGCTGCTGGCTGCTGGTGTTGCTGCTACTCGGACCCGGTTACCGCTGGACGCTGACGCGTTCAGTGGGTCTCGGGACGGAGAACCTTGGTCCGGAGGACCGACTCGTTCAGGTTCATCTGACGGTCGAGCTCCTTGACGACCGCAGGCTCGGCCTGCAGGTCGATGACCGAGTAGATGCCCTCGGGCTTCTTCTTGATCTCGTACGAGAGACGACGACGGCCCCAGGTGTCGACCTTCTCGACCTTTCCGTTGCCCTCACGGACGACGGAGAGGAAGTTCTCGATCAGCGGGGAGACAGCGCGCTCCTCGAGATCGGGGTCGAGGATGACCATCACCTCGTAGTGACGCATGGTGAACCCACCTCCTTTGGACTCAGCGGCCACGGTCGTTCCGTGGCAGGAGGGTCATATGCGTTCCGCGCCGAGCCGGACCGGTCACCGGACAGACATGGGCGCAGACGGTACACAGTACCTGCCTGAAGTCTTCCGGTTGAAATCCGCCCGGTACACCCCCCAATCTGGAACACAACGGGTGTGAGCGGCGTTACAGTGCGCCGCCCCTGTCATCGGAGGTGCCGCATGGCACAGGCAGCCAGGATCCAGCACAGTCTGCTCTCGCTCCTCAACAGCGACGGCAAGGACCATCCCGTAGAGAACACCTTCGCCCTTGTCACCGTGGTGCTCGGCGCGATCGCCGCCTTCACCACTCTCTCTCCCAGTCTGTATCTGGTCAGTTCCTGGGTTGGCCTGGTCGGAATCGGCACCGGCCTGTGGGGTCAGTTCATCTCGTCGACGACGGGTGAGCGCTTCCTGTTGATCATCGGTCTCGGAGCCTCGGGCTTCGGCTTCTACCTCGGCATGGCGCACGGCGGCCTCTTCGGGGGCCTCATCGGATAGCCGCCCGGTCCCGGTGCCACTGCGGCATACGGGGCCCCGGCGCGTATGGCCCAGACGGGGCGCTCCCCGGCCACAGTAGGCTTCGGCGCGAGAGCCGGAGCCCCGAACAAGGGGACACACCTGCCGAGGAGCGCCCCGCATGAGCCTGACCCTGAGGACCATCAGTCGAGAGCAGCATCTGGCATACATCCAGAGCCTGCCCGCGGCGAGCCACATGCAGGTTCCGGCCTGGGCGGATGTGAAGGCCGAATGGCGTTCGGAGAGCCTGGGCTGGTTCGACGCGAGCGGTGAGCTGGTCGGCGCCGGCCTGGTGCTCTACCGCCAGCTGCCCAAGATCAAGCGCTACCTCGCGTACCTGCCCGAGGGGCCGGTCATCAACTGGTACGCGCCGAATCTGGAGGACTGGCTGCAGCCCATGCTCAGCCACCTCAAGCAGCAGGGCGCCTTCTCCGTGAAGATGGGCCCGCCGGTGATCATCCGCCGCTGGGACTCCGCCGCGATCAAGTCGGGCATCCAGAACCCGGACGTCAAGCGGCTCCGCGACGTTGAGGCGACACACATCGAGCCGCGCGCCTTCGAGGTGGCCGACCGGCTGCGGCGCATGGGCTGGCAGCAGGGCGAGGACGGCGGCGCCGGCTTCGGTGACGTCCAGCCCCGCTACGTCTTCCAGGTGCCGCTGGCCGACCGCTCGCTGGAGGAGGTCCACAAGGGCTTCAACCAGCTGTGGCGCCGCAACATCAAGAAGGCCGAGAAGGCCGGCGTCGAGGTCGTCCAGGGCGGCTACGACGACCTGGCTGAATGGCAGCGCCTCTACGAGATCACCGCGGAGCGCGACCGCTTCCGCCCGCGGCCGCTCGGCTACTTCCAGCGCATGTGGACGGCCCTCAACTCCGAGGACCCCAACCGCATGAAGCTGTACTTCGCCCGGCACAACGGTGTGAACCTCTCCGCGGCGACCATGCTCGTCGTCGGCGGGCACGTCTGGTACTCCTACGGCGCCTCGGACAACATCGGCCGCGAGGTCCGGCCCTCCAACGCCATGCAGTGGAAGATGCTGCAGGACTCCTACGCGCTCGGCGCCACGGTCTACGACCTGCGCGGCATCAGCGACTCGCTGGACGAGAACGACCACCTCTTCGGCCTGATCCAGTTCAAGGTCGGCACGGGCGGGCAGGCAGCTGAGTACCTCGGTGAGTGGGACTTCCCGCTCAACAAACTGCTGCACAAGGCGCTCGACATCTACATGTCGCGCCGCTGACCGCTCCACCGCACCGTCCGTACTCCTGACACACCCCAGCCACGAGAAAGGTTCCGGGCTCGGCCATGGCGCTCACCCTCTACGTCGACACCGCGCGCTGGCGGGCGCATCAGCAGAGCGTTCTCCAGCAGTTCCCCGGGCTGGTCCCGGTCTGCAAAGGCAACGGTTACGGCTTCGGCCATGAGCGGCTCGCCGATGAGGCCACCCGCCTGGGTTCCGACATTCTCGCGGTCGGGACGACCTACGAAGCGGCCCACATCAAGGACTACTTCAGTGGGGACCTGCTCGTCCTGACGCCGTTCCGGCACGGCGAGGAGCCGGTGCCGCTGCCCGACCGGGCGATCCGCTCGGTCTCCTCGGTCGAGGGCGTGGGCGGGCTGGTCGGCGCCCGGGTCGTGATCGAGGTCATGAGCAGCATGAAGCGGCACGGCGTCAGGCCGGAGGACCTCCCGAAGCTGGCCACGGCCATCGAGGACGTCCGGCTCGAAGGCTTCGCGATCCACCTGCCGCTGGACCGCGCCGACGGGTCCGACGCCGTCGAGGAGGTCATCGGCTGGATGGACCGGCTGCGGGCCGCCCGCCTCCCGCTGCACACCATGTTCGTCAGCCACCTCAAGGCCGATGAACTCGCCCGTCTCCAGCAGCAGTTCCCGCAGACCCGGTTCCGCGCCCGGATCGGGACCCGGCTCTGGCTCGGCGACCACGAGGCCACCGAGTACCGCGGCTCGGTGCTGGACGTCACCCGGGTCGCCAAGGGCGAGCGCTTCGGCTACCGCCAGCAGAAGGCGGCCTCCGACGGCTACCTGGTAGTGGTGGCCGGCGGCACCTCGCACGGTGTCGGACTGGAGGCGCCCAAGGCACTGCACGGCGTGATGCCGCGCGCCAAGGGAGTCGCCCGGGCCGGCCTGGCGACCGTCAACCGCAACCTCGCGCCGTATCTCTGGGCCGGCAAGCAGCGGTGGTTCGCCGAGCCGCCGCACATGCAGGTTTCGATCCTGTTCGTACCGGCCGACGCGCCGCAGCCGCAGGTCGGCGAGGAGCTGGTGGCCCATCTGCGGCACACCACCACGCAGTACGACCGCCTCGTGGACCGCTGAGCCGCACGCGGACTCCTCGAACGAAGAGAACGGGCCCGGGGCCGCAGATCACCTCTGCGGCCCCGAGCCCGTCGCATGGAGCCGGCCGGTTCAGTCGCGGGCCACACCCCAGCGCACCGGTGGCACCTTCTCGAAGTGCACCGCATGGCGCGGCGGGTGGTACGCCCGCCCGAGCACGAACACATCGGGACTGCGGTCCAGGACACCGCCCGACGGGTCGTCGTCACCATCCCTGCGGACCACGTCGCGCTCCGGCATCAGGATGTCCCGGACGACCAGGGCGCACAGGTAGAGGGTGCCCAGGAGGTGCAGCGCGATGGCCAGCTGGTAGCCCTCAGGCGGCAGCCCCTGGTGCTTGTCGCCGTTGCCGGTGTACGCGAGGTACATCCAGATCCCGAGGAAGTACATGACCTCGCAGGCCTGCCAGACCAGGAAGTCCCGCCAGCGCGGCCGGGCCAGCACGGCCAGCGGGGTCAGCCAGAGGACGTACTGCGGGGAGTAGACCTTGTTGGTGAGGATGAACAGCGCCACGACGAGGAAGGCGAGCTGGGCGAAGCGCGGCCGGCGCGGCGCGCAGAGCGTCAACAGGCCGATGGCGCCGCAGCCCAGGATCATCAGCAGCGTGGCGTAGGTGTTGGCGTTCTCCAGCGGGGCCCCGGTGCGCTGGGAGATCAGCAGCCAGACGGAACCGAAGTCGATGGGCCGCTGCTGGCTGAAGACATAGAACTTCGCCCAGCCCTCGCGGATGTGGAAGCCCGTCGCATCGTGCGTGATCATCACCGGCAGGTTCACCACCAGCCATGACACCACGGCGCCCGCCACCGCCTTGCCGTACGCGCGCCAGGCCCCCGCCCGCCAGCACAGCACCAGCAGCGGCCCCAGCAGGAGCACGGGGTACAGCTTCGCCGCGGTCGCCAGACCGATCAGGACACCGGCGGCCAGCGGGCGGCTGCGGGACCACATCAGCATCCCGGCGGCCGTGAGGGCGATCGCCAGCAGGTCCCAGTTGATGGTGGCGGTGAGCGCGAAGGCGGGCGCCAGCGCCACCAGCAGGCCGTCCCAGGGACGCCGCCGGTGGGTACGGGTCACGCACACCGCGATGACGGCGGCGCAGATCATCAGCATCCCGGCGTTGACCAGCCAGTAGATCTGCTCGCGGAACTGAAGGTCCCCGCCGTGCGGCGTCATCCAGGAGGCGACCTCCATGAAGACACCGGTCAGCACGGGGTATTCCAGATACTCCATGTCGCCGGGCAGCCGGTCGAAGTACGGGATCAGCCCGTCGGCGAAGCCACGGCCGGCGTAGAGATGGGGGATGTCGGAGTAGCAGGCATGGGTGTACTGGCTCGTGGCGCCGAAGAACCAGGCGCCGTTGTAGCAAGGCAGCTTCTGCACCATGCCGAGCGCGAACATCCCGATCGCGACCAGCGCGATGACGCGTACCGGCGTCAGCCAGTTCGTGCCGAGCAGTGCGTGCCGGCCGATGGGCCCTCCGATCAGCTCGCTGCCGGCCGCCGCCACCTCGTCCCGCTTCGTCGGCCGCACCGGCTCGTCCTGTCGCACGCTCGTCATGGGCCCATCCTGCCGTACGAGCAGGGGCAGAACATGGCGAAGCCCCCGCCCGGTCGAGCCGGGCAGGGGCTTCGTCAGCACCTCCGTTTCACGTGAAACATCGCGCTGTTTCACGTGAAACGGTCGCGGGGTCAGCCTTGGGGGCCGCCGAAGATGCCGCCGCCTCCGTTGGTATCCGTGGGATCCGGTGTCGGAGTCGTGCCTCCGGTACTGCCGCCGGGTCCGCCGGTGCCGCCGCCCTTTCCGCCACCGTTGGCGTTACCGCCGGTGTTCCTGCAGGTGGGGTCGAACGGCGAGCAGGTGTCGGTCGGCGAGGGGCTCGGGCTGTCGCTCGGGGGAGCGGACTCGGTGGGCTTGTCCGACGGGGTCGCCGACGGGGTGTCGGACGGCGTGGGCGTCGGCGTCGGGGCCGGCATCCCCGCCTCGTCCGCCTTCTGCCCGACGGGCGTCGCCGGGGGGAAGTCCTCCGGGGTGACACCGTTCATCGCCTGCAGCATGTACTCGGTCCACACCTCGGTGGGCAGAGCGCCACCGTGGATCGAGTCGAAGCCGCCGACACCGTTCATGGACAGCTGACGCGGGTTCTGGGCGTCCTCACGGAACATCGTGATGGCCGTCGAGAGCTGCTTGGTGTAGCCGACGAACCAGGCCGACTTGTTCTCGTCGGTGGTACCGGTCTTGCCCGCGGCCGGCATGTTCAGTCGGCGGGCTGCCTTACCCGTGCCGTTCTGGATGACGTTCTTCAGGACCTTGGTGACGTTGTTGGCGATGTTGGAGTCCATCGCCGTCTCCTGCTTGGGCTTCTCGAAGCCCGGCAGGGGCAGGCCCTGCGACGTCACCTTGGTCACCGAGTACGGCTCCACCTTGGTGCCCGACTCGGCGAACGTCGCATAGGCATCGGCCATGCGGATCGCACTCGGCGTGGAGGTGCCCAGCGCGAACGACGGGTTGAGGTGCTTGTCGAAGCTGGCCTCCGAGATGCCGCAGGCATGCGCCATGTCCCGGACCTTGTCCATGCCGACGTCCATGCCCAGCTGGACGAAGGGTGTGTTGACGGACTGCTCCATCGCCTTAACCAGCGAGATGTAGCCCCAGGGGTGGTTGCTCTCGTTCTCCTGGTAGAAGGGCGAGTTGTCCCGCTTCAGGACAAAGTTGCCTTGTGCGTCCTTCACCTTGAGGTGGTCGTTGCCGTTGTAGAGGCTGTCCGGCGAGAGCCCCTCGGGCCGGGTCTTGGGGACGCCGTACTTCATCGACGCCGCGAGCACGAACGGCTTCCAGGTCGAGCCGACCGGCACACCGAAGGTGTCGGCGTTGTTGCTGAAGTGACCCTTGTCGTAGCCCTCACCGCCGTACAGGGCGACGATCTTGCCGTCTCCCGGCACCACGGATGCGCCACCGAACTGGACGAACTTGTCCTTCTCGCGCTTCTTCGGGTCGATGTAGCGCTTGTCGACCTTCTTGACCGCGTCCTCCAGCTCCCGGGTCTTCTTCTCGTCGAAGGTCGTCCGGATCGTGTAGCCGCCCTTGTCGAACCGGGCCTCGGGGATGTCCGCGTGCCTCAGGACGTACTTCTTGGCGACGTCCATCAGATAGCCGATCTGACCGCTCTTGCTGGCCACCGGCTTCGGCCGAATGGGCTTCGGGAACCGGTCCATCGTGTACTTGTCCCGCTCGGCCTTCGGCAAGAGGCCGTTGGCCACCTCGCGGTCCAGGATCCACGACCAGCGGGCCTTGACGCGCTTGGTGTTCTCCGCCGCCGTCGCACCCGGCCCGGTACCGCCCGCGGGGTCGTAGAGGTTGGCGCCCTTGAGGACGGCCGCGAGGAACGCCCCCTCGTCCGGCGTCAGCTTCCTCGCGTCCTTGCCGTAGTACGCCTGCGCCGCCGCCTGGACGCCGTACGCGCCGCGACCGTAGTAGCTGGTGTTGAGGTAGCCCTGCAGGATCTTGGGCTTGGTCATCTTCCAGCCGACCTTGATCGCGATGAACAGCTCCTTGAACTTGCGGTCAAGGGTCTGCTCCTGGCTCAGCATCGCGTTCTTCACGTACTGCTGCGTGATGGTCGAGCCCCCCTGGGTCTCGCCACCCCGGGCCATGTTCAGCACGGCGCGGGCGATACCCATCGGGTCGACACCGGAGTCCGTCCGGAAGGACGCGTTCTCCGCCGAAATCGCGGCATCCTGCATCGATTTCGGGATCTCGTCTATCGTCACGTTCTGACGGTTCGTCTCACCGTCGCGGGCCATGACCTTGCCGTTGGCCCAGAGATAGACGTTGTTCTGCGACTGGGCCGCTTTGCTCTCATCCGGCACCTGGACCATCGCCAGCGCCACACCTGCCGCGCCGACCATCAGGCCCAGGAAGCCCACACACAGACTGGCGACCTGTTTCCAGGACGGGACGAACCGCCGCCAGCCGATCTTGTTGGCGCGCGGATAGTCGATGAACCGCTTCTTGGCAGGCGGGCCACCGCCGTCCCGACCGCGGCCGCGACCACCCTCGGGGCCACCGCCGCCACCGCCACGACGGCCTCCGCGACCGCCGCCACCGGAACCCATCGCGGCAGTGTCGGGCGCCCGTCGGCGGCTGCCGCGCTGGGCGGCCCTGCGGGCTTCGGCCCGCCCGCCCGGCCTCGGGTCCTGCCCGGGTGGGCCGGAAGGGGGCGTGGGGCCGGCAGCGGAGCCATGCGGAGGGGCGGCACGACGCCCTGCCCCTGACTGCTGTGCGGCGCGTCGGGCCGCGGCACGTCCGCCACTCTGCGGCTGTGGCGGTTTGCGACGGTGCTCGCTCATGGAACGGATACTCCTCGGGCAGGCGCGCTATCTCGTCGCCTGAAGGCGGCAGTTGTCTTCAGGTCCCCCCGATGCGCGGCCCGCCCCTGGGGCGCGAGCCGCACTACACCGAGGACGGGGACGTCTGATATCGGCCCGCGGTTCCCGGCAGTCTGCATGCCGCACAGACTACGCACGGCCAAAACCTGCCCAGTGTTGAAATTCACTCCAAATCAGTCAGGTTGGATGGCACGAATCAGTGATGTGACGCCGTTCACCGTCCCCCCTCTTGTTCCACCCCAGGGCCCGTTCTATCGTCTGGATGTATCGAGTCGATACATCAGGACGGCATAAAGAACGCACCGGGCCGAGGAGGCGGAGGATGAGCAGACGTTCCGGCATCCTTGAGTTCGCCGTCCTCGGCCTGCTCCGTGAATCCCCGATGCACGGCTATGAGCTGCGTAAACGGCTCAATACGTCGCTCGGGGTGTTCCGTGCGTTCAGTTATGGCACCCTCTACCCCTGCCTCAAGGCGCTGGTCGCGAACGGCTGGCTCACCGAAGAGACGGACGGTGGCGCGGAAGGTGTTCCCGCCGCGGCGCTGACCGGGCGGCGGGCCAAGATCGTCTACCGATTGACCGCAGAGGGCAAAGAACACTTCGAAGAACTGCTCGCCCACTCCGGTCCGGATGCGTGGGAGGACGAGCACTTCGGCGTCCGCTTCGCATTTTTCGGCCAGACGTCGCGGGACGTACGGATGCGTGTGCTGGAAGGCCGCCGCAGCCGGCTGGAGGAACGCCTCGAAAAGATGCGGACCTCCTTGGCCCGGTCCCACGAGCGGCTGGACGACTACACCCTCGAACTGCAACGCCACGGCATGGAGTCCGTGGAGCGTGAGGTCCGTTGGCTGAACGGACTGATCGAGAGTGAGCGTGCCGGGCGCGACCAGCGCGCACCGGACCCCGCAGCGCAGAACAAGAAGAACCAGTCAGGAGATACGGGCGGCCTGCCCCGGCACCGGGGTGGATCCCGGCCGGATCCGTCCGATGACACCACCACATGAGGCACTGCGGTGCAGTGCCTCATCGAGAACACAGGGAGCAACCGGAATGGGTTCGGTTCGCGTAGCCATCGTCGGCGTGGGCAACTGCGCCGCCTCGCTGGTACAAGGCGTCGAGTACTACAAGGACGCCGACCCGGACAGCCGCGTGCCCGGCCTCATGCACGTGCAGTTCGGCGACTACCACGTGCGTGACATCGAGTTCGTGGCCGCCTTCGACGTCGACGCCAAGAAGGTCGGCCTCGACCTCGCGGACGCCATCGGCGCGAGCGAGAACAACACCATCAAGATCTGCGACGTGCCGAACGCCGGCGTGCAGGTCCAGCGCGGCCACACCCTCGACGGCCTGGGCAAGTACTACCGCCAGACCATCGAGGAGTCCACCGAGGCTCCGGTGGACATCGTCCAGGTCCTCAAGGACACCCAGGCGGATGTGCTGGTCTGCTACCTCCCGGTGGGCTCCGAGGACGCCGCGAAGTACTACGCCCAGTGCGCCATCGACGCCAAGGTCGCCTTCGTCAACGCCCTCCCGGTCTTCATCGCCGGCACCAAGGAGTGGGCGGACAAGTTCACCGAGGCCGGTGTCCCGATCGTCGGTGACGACATCAAGTCGCAGGTCGGCGCCACCATCACGCACCGTGTGATGGCCAAGCTCTTCGAGGACCGGGGCGTCATCCTGGACCGCACGATGCAGCTGAACGTCGGCGGCAACATGGACTTCAAGAACATGCTGGAGCGGGAGCGGCTGGAGTCGAAGAAGATCTCCAAGACGCAGGCCGTCACCTCCCAGATCCGCGACCGCGAAATGGGCGAGGACAACGTCCACATCGGCCCGTCGGACTTCGTGGCCTGGCTGGACGACCGCAAGTGGGCCTACGTCCGCCTCGAAGGCCGCGCCTTCGGCGACGTTCCGCTCAACCTGGAGTACAAGCTCGAGGTCTGGGACTCCCCGAACTCCGCGGGTGTCATCATCGACGCGCTGCGTGCCGCGAAGATCGCCAAGGACCGCGGCATCGGCGGCCCGATCCTCTCCGCCTCCTCGTACTTCATGAAGTCCCCGCCGGTCCAGTACTTCGACGACGAGGCCCGCGAGAACGTCGAGAAGTTCATCAAGGGTGAGGTCGAGCGCTGAGGCGCCGGTCGCAACCGCCGTTCGCAGGCCCCCGGGTATTCCACCCGGGGGCCTGCGGGCTGTGTGAGGCTGTGCCTCATGCATGCTGTGCGCGCCCTCCGCGTATTACTCCGGCTACGCGACTTCCGCTCGCTGCTCGCCGCACGGCTGCTCTCCCAAGCGGCCGACGGTGTGTACCAGGTAGCGCTCGCCACCTACGTCGTCTTCTCACCGGAGAAGCAGGCCTCGCCCGCGGCCATCGCCTCCGCCATGGCCATCCTGCTGCTCCCGTACTCGCTCCTCGGGCCGTTCACCGGTGTGCTGCTCGACCGCTGGCGACGCCGTCAGGTCCTGCTGTACGGGAATCTGCTGCGGACGCTGCTCGCCATGGCCACCGCAGCGCTGATCGTGTCGAAGGTCCCCGACTGGCTCTTCTACGCCTCGGCCCTGTCGGTGACCGCGGTGAACCGCTTCGTCCTGGCCGGGCTCTCGGCCGCGCTGCCCCGCGTGGTCGACGGTGAACAGCAACTGGTCATGGCCAACTCGCTCGCCCCGACGGCCGGGACGCTCGCCGCGACGGCCGGCGGCGGGCTGGCCTTCGCGGTCCGGCTGGCCGGCCCCGACGTGGATGCGTTCGTCGTGCTGCTCGCCGCGGCCTTCTACTTCCTTTCGGCGCTCACCGCCCTGCGGATGACGCCACAGTTGCTGGGCCCCGACCCGGTGCAGCTCCAACCCGGCCTGGGCGAGGCCCTGTTGAGCACCGTGCGCGGTCTTGGGGCGGGCCTGCGCCATCTCGCCCAGCGGCGTGTGCCGGCCCGGGCCCTGGCCGCGATGACCCTGGTGCGTTTCTGCTACGGGGCGCTGACGGTCATGGTGCTGATGCTGTGCCGGTATTCCTGGTCGGACACCGAGTCCGAGGGACTGGCGCTGCTCGGCATCGCCGTCGTGGTGTCGGGGGCAGGATTCTTCACCGCCGCCCTCGTCACTCCCTGGGCGGTGGGACGGCTCACCGCGTTCGGCTGGATCGCCTGCTGTGCCCTCGGGGGCGCGGTGCTGGTGCCGGCGCTGGGCCTCTTCTTCACCCCGGGGCCGATGCTGGCCGCCGCGTTCGTGCTCGGTCTCGGCACCCAGGGCACCAAGATTTCCACCGACACGGTCGTCCAGTCCTCGGTCGACGACGCCTTCCGCGGGCGCATCTTCGCCCTGTACGACGTGCTCTTCAACGTCGCCTTCGTCGGCGCCGCCGCGGTCGCGGCCCTCATGCTGCCGCCGGACGGCAGATCGGCCGCGCTCATTGGGATGGTGACGGTCCTCTACGCACTGGTCGCCGCGGCGATGGCCCGCTTTCGGCACAGTTAGGCGCCGCCCTCCCCGGCCCGCAGGGAACCGTGTCTGCGGGGGTGCGTCGGGACCCGGTACCTTACGGGCGTCCCACACAAGCCTGTCCACAACAAAATCGGGGGAGTTCCATGACCATGCCGCCACCGGGGCCCAATCCATATGGCCAGGCGCCGTACGGGCAGCAGCCTTACGGCCAGAACCCGTATCCGCAGGCGCCACCGGGTCCCCAGGCCCCGTACGGCCAGCCTCAGGGCGGATACGCCCATCCCCAGCAGCCGCAGGCGCCCTACGGACAGCCCCAGCCCGGGTACCCGGCACAGCCGCAGCAGCCCTATGGCCAGCCCGGCGCTCCCATACCGCCGCCCCGCCCTGCCAAGACCCGTTCCGCCAAGTCGATTCTGCGGGGCATCGGGATCGTCTTCGTCCTGGTCGCCTTCGCGTTCTTCTGGTTCACCAGCCGGGACGACGCCAGCAACGCCGAGGCCGGCGACTGCGTGAAGAAGTCCAGCAGTTCGCTCGACGACGGGCTCGCCGTGGTCGACTGCAGCAGCGGGGAGGCCCAGTACAAGGTGGCCAAGGTGCACGACGGCACCTCGGACCCGACCGTGTGCTCCGCCGGTGAGGACGCCTACATCAAGACGGTGCACCGCCGTCGGCGGGCCGACACGGCCATGGTGCTCTGCCTGACCCCCACGAAGTAGCGCACTCCGTCTCCTGAAGACGGCTCTGGGGCGGTGTTTCACGTGAAACACCGCCCCAGTCGTCTGCGCCACGTTTCACGTGAAACATGGCAGCGGGCCACCGTCCGCCTCGTTTCACGTGAAACATCGCATCGACCCACCGCCGGGCCGTTTCACGTGAAACATCAGCCCTGCTGTGCAGCCCACCAGTCCTTCAGCGCCGCGATCGCCGCATCGCGCTCCATGGGCCCGTGCTCCAGCCGGAACTCCAGCATCTGCTTGTACGCCTTGCCGACCTCGGGCCCCGGCTGCAGACCCAGGATCTCCATGATGTCGTTGCCGTCCAGGTCCGGACGGATCGCATCGAGCTCTTCCTGCTCCTGCAGCCGTGCGATGCGCTCTTCCAGCCCGTCGTAGGCGCGGGACAGCGCACCGGCCTTGCGCTTGTTACGGGTCGTGCAGTCCGAACGCGTCAGCTTGTGCAGCCGCTCCAGCTGCGGCCCGGCGTCCCGGACATAGCGGCGGACCGCCGAGTCGGTCCATTCGCCCGTGCCGTAGCCGTGGAAGCGCAGATGCAGCTCCACCAGCCGCGAGACGTCCTTGATCATGTCGTTGGAGTACTTCAGCGCGGTCATCCGCTTCTTGGTCATCTTCGCGCCCACCACCTCGTGGTGGTGGAAGGAGACCCGGCCGTCCTTCTCGAAGCGGCGCGTCCGCGGCTTGCCGATGTCGTGCAGCAGGGCCGACAGGCGCAGCACCAGATCGGGACCGTCCTCTTCGAGGTCGATCGCCTGCTCCAGCACCGTGAGCGAGTGCTCGTAGACGTCCTTGTGACGGTGATGCTCGTCACTTTCCAGGCGCAGCGCGGGCAGCTCGGGCAGGACCCGGTCCGCGAGGCCGGAGTCGACGAGCAGCCGCAGCCCCTTGCGCGGGTGCGGCGCGAGGATCAGCTTGTTCAGCTCGTCCCGGACCCGCTCCGCGGAGACGATGTCGATGCGGTCGGACATCGCCTTCATCGCGGCGACGACCTCGGGCGCGACCTCGAAGTCCAGCTGAGCGGCGAACCGGGCCGCCCGCATCATCCGCAGCGGATCGTCCGAGAACGAGTCCTCCGGCGCACCCGGCGTCCGCAGCACACGGGCGGCCAGGTCCTCCAGGCCGTTGTGCGGGTCGACGAACTCCTTCTGCGGCAGGAAGACCGCCATCGCATTCACCGTGAAGTCCCGGCGCACCAGGTCGTCCTCGATGGAGTCGCCGTAGGACACCTCGGGCTTGCGGGAGGTGCGGTCGTACGCCTCGGAGCGGTAGGTCGTGACCTCGATGTCGAACGAGTCCTTCTTGCAGCCGACCGTGCCGAAGGCGATGCCGACCTCCCAGAGTGCGTCCGCCCACGGCCGGACGATCTTCAGAACGTCCTCGGGGCGTGCGTCGGTGGTGAAGTCCAGATCGTTGCCGAGCCGGCCGAGCAGTGCATCCCGGACCGAGCCGCCGACCAGGGCAAGTGTGAACCCGGCCTCCTGGAATCGGCGGGCCAGGTCGTCCGCGACGGGGGACACCCGCAGCAGCTCGCTCACGGCGCGGCGCTGCACGTGGTTCAACGCATTCGTCGACTGCGGGGTCCGCTCGGCGTGCGGGGCAGGGAGGTCATTGTTGGCGTTCGGCACAACAGAACAGGGTACGTGGCCGGACCGCGCGAAGCGCCACGTAATAAAGGCGCAGGTAATAAAGGGGACAGGCCGGTCGGGCGGCCGTCCGCTCCGCGATCATGTGGAGCAGTCCGCGGCACTCCCGCCCGGCGGGTCTCGTTACCATTCGTGGACGCACATTCCGACGACCACTGACGACGACGAGGGACGGGCGAGCGCGTGGCCGAGGCGGCAGGGTTCCAGGGGACTGAACGGCCGCGTGGTCGATGGCTGCGCAGGACCGTGACACTCGTCACTGGAGTGCCCCTCCTCGTGGGCCTGCTCCAGACCCCGCACGCCCCCTCCGCCCAGGCCGCCCAGGCCGGGTCGCACACGGTCGACGTGTCCATCGACGCCATGTCGCCGTCGGCCCCCGGCAAGGGCGACACCGTCACCGTCTCCGGCACCCTGACCAACGACAGCAGCAGCACGATCACCGACGCGCACGTCGGCATGCACCGCGGCGATGCGCTGGGCAACCGCAGTTCGATCGAGACGGCCTCCCGTCGCACCGGCTATCTGCCCAGCGTGGACGGCGAGGAGATCAAGGGCCACACGGAGAAGATCGCCAAGCTGGAGGCCGGTGCCAGCCGCCCCTTCAGCCTCAGCGTCCCGGTCAAGGACCTCGATCTCAACGATGACGGCGTGTACCAGATCGGTGTCTCTCTGTCGGGGCACTCCCAGGCCTCGCCGTACGACCAGCTCCTGGGCATCGACCGGACCTTCCTGCCCTGGCAGTCCGCGGATGCCGACAAGAAGACGCAGCTCACCTACATGTGGCCGCTGATCTCGTCCACGCACCTCACCGCGGAGACC
Organism: Streptomyces sp. NPDC048196; assembly: GCF_040652715.1. NCBI lineage: Bacteria > Bacillati > Actinomycetota > Actinomycetes > Kitasatosporales > Streptomycetaceae > Streptomyces > Streptomyces sp. NPDC048196. Next base: position 123,534 of record NZ_JBEZMM010000007.1, read on the forward strand.
GACGCCGACACCCAGCAGACCCCGGTCTTCCGCAATGACGATCTCGCCGCCGAGCTCGCCCCCGGCGGCCGGCTGCAGCAGATGGTCGCGCTCGGCAAGAATCTCCCGGTGACCTTCGTCATCGACCCCGACCTGCTCGCGACCGTCGACGCGATGACCAAGTCGTACCGCGTGAACGGCCCCGACGGCGCCATGGGGAAGAACCAGGCGGTCGCCAAGCAGTGGCTGCACCAGCTCGAAGAGGCGGTCAAGTCGCACCAGGTGGTCGCGCTGCCCTTCGCCGACCCCGATCTGGCCTCGCTGGCCCACCACGGCAAGGGCGTGCCGAGTGCGCTCAGCCACCTCGGGCCGGCTACCGACCTCGCCGACAAGACCGTGGACACGATCCTCGGGGTCAAGCCGCGTACGGACTTCGCCTGGCCCGTCGACGGCGCCCTCGACCGCTCGATCGTCGATGTCGCGACCTCGGCCGGCGCGCACAACGTGATCACCCGCAGCGACAGCCTCCGGGACGCCGGCCGGCTGTCCTACACCCCGACGGCGGCCCGCCCCATCGGCGGCGGCAACACCGCCATCGTGGCGGACGCACAGCTCTCCAGGGCCTTCGAGGGCGACATGTCGAAGGCGACGAACGCCACGCACGCGGTCCAGGAATTCCTCGCCCAGACCCAGATGATCGGCCTCCAGGACCCGGAGCGGCAGCGCAGCGTCGTCGTCGCACCGCAGCGGATGCCGTCGGCCAGCCAGGCGCACGCCATGGCCACCGCCCTGCGTGAGCTGGACGAGTCCGGCCGCTGGACCCAGGCGCAGAACCTCGGCGCCGCGGCCAAGGCCAAGCCCGACCCCGCGGCCACCCGCCAGGTGCCGAGCAGCGCCTCCTACCCGTCCTCGCTGCGCCGGCAGGAACTCCCCACCGACGCGTTCCGGCAGATCCAGGGCACGCAGTCGGCGCTGGAGGACTTCCAGCCGATCCTGGCCCAGCCGGAGCGGGTGGTGACCCCGTTCGGCAACGCGATAATGCGGGAGATGTCGACGCAGTGGCGCGGCGACCGCTCCGGTGCCGCCGGCTTCCGTCACTCCGTGCGCAACTACCTCGACGGTCTGACGACGAAGGTGCACCTGATCCAGAAGTCGGGGGCCACGCTCTCCGGGCGCAGCGCCACGATTCCGGTGACGGTCCAGAACAACCTCTTCCAGGGCGTCAAGGACATGACGCTGCGGCTCACGTCCTCCCAGCCCAACCGGCTCGACGTGGGCAAATCGCAGCAGATCTCGGTGGACGGCGGGCACAGCCAGTCGTTCAAGTTCGACACCACCGCCAACGCCAACGGCCGGGCCTGGGTGACCGCCCAGCTCTACACCTCGGACGGCAAGCCCTACGGTGAGCCCATGACGTTCCAGGTGAACGTCACGGAGATCACCGCCACGGTGATGCTCGTCATCGCGGGCGGCGTGCTGCTGCTCGTGCTCGCCGGCGTACGGATCTACCTCCAGCGCAAGCGGGCGGGCAGCCGGCCCGAGGAGGACGGCCCCGATGACGGCTCCGAAGGCACGGCGGGCACGGACGGCAACGACGGCGGCACGGACGGGGACGAGCCCGAGCAGCCGAGTGACCCCGCGCCGGACACCGGTTCGGAAAAGTCCGAGCCATCCGGCTCAGGTGAGAAAGTGGACCGTTGATAGATGGCGGGGCCGGATGGCCGGCGACTGATGAGGTGGGGCAGCGATGAATGCGCCGTACGACGGTGACCGGGGCCGGGGCGCCAATGGCGACCCCATGGGGCCGGTCCCTCCGACGCCCCCGTTCCCCGCGGATCAGGACCCGTACGTCCGGGACGCCTACCGCAACGACCCGCACCACGCCCAGGACCCGATGGCCCAGGATCCGGTGAACGACGCGCGCTACGACCGCGCCGCGCACCCGCCGCCGTCCCCGGGACAGCCCCCCCAGCCGCTCTATCCGCAGCCCACGCCCGGGCGGCAGGCGCCTGACCCGCAGACCTGGGCCGCACCCCGGACACCCGCCCCGCAGCGCCCGGACCGGGCCGCTCCGTACGGTGACGACGCCGCGACGACGCAGTTCATGGGCGTCGATCCCCTGGCCAACCAGGCCGGCAGCGAGCGTCCGGAGCCCGACGCCTTTGCGCACCTCTACCGGGACCAGCATCCCTACGAACCCCAGCGCTCCGCCCCGGCCGGCCCGCCCGTCGGGGCGCCGGTGACCAGCGCGGTGCCCGGACCTGAGGCCGTTCCGCAGCAGGCCGCGCCGGAGCCGGAGCCCGCTCCCGTGCCGGCGGCCGGCAAGCCCTCCGGCGGCCGGGCCTCCGGCCTGCTCAAGTCCAGTGCGGTGATGGCCGCCGGAACGATGGTGTCCCGCCTGACGGGCTTCGTCCGCTCGGCGCTGATCGTCGCCGCGCTCGGTGGTGCGGTGCTCGGTGACTCCTGGCAGGTCGCCTACCAGCTCCCGACGATGATCTTCATCTTGACCATCGGCGGCGGTCTGAACTCCGTCTTCGTTCCGCAGCTGGTGCGCGCGATGAAGGAGGACGACGACGGCGGCGAGGCCTATGCCAACCGGCTGCTGACCCTGGTCATCGTGGTGCTCGGGGTGCTGACGGTGCTGGCGGTGGTCGCCGCGCCCCTCCTGGTGAAACTGGTCTCGTTCGACATCTCCCGGGACCCGGCGGCCAACGAGGTCGCGGTGGCGTTCACCCGCTACTGCGTCCCCACGATCTTCTTCATGGGCCTGCACGTGGTCATGGGGCAGATCCTCAACGCCCGTGGCCGCTTCGGCGCGATGATGTGGACCCCGGTCCTCAACAACATCGTCATGATCGCCACCTTCGGCCTCTTCATCTGGGTCTACGGCACGGCGAAGACCTCGCACATCGGCGTCACGACCATCCCCGACGAGGGCATCCGCCTGCTCGGCATCGGCACCCTCCTCGGGCTCGTCGTGCAGGCGCTGGCCATGATCCCGTACCTGCGCGACGCCGACTTCAAGCTCCGGCTGCGGTTCGACTGGCGCGGTCACGGCCTGGGCAAGGCCGCCAAGCTCGCCAAGTGGACCGTGCTCTTCGTGCTCGCCAACCAGGCCGGCGTGCTCGTCGTCACCCAGCTCTCCACCTGGGCCGGCAACACCGCCGACCAGCAGGGGCACCCGGGCACCGGCTTCATCTCCTACGCCAGCGCCCAGCTGATCTGGAACATGCCCCAGGCGATCATCACTGTCTCCGTCATGGCGGCGCTGCTGCCGCGGCTGGCCCGGTCCGCGCACGACGGCGACACCGGCGCCGTCCGGGACGACATGTCGCAGGGCCTGCGTACCTCCGCCGTCGCCATCGTCCCGATCGCGTTCGGCTTCCTCTCCCTCGGCGTCCCGCTGTGCACCCTGGTCTACGGCTCGTCCGGCGCCGGCGTCCCGATGGGCTACATGCTGATGGGCTTCGGCATCGGCCTGATCCCGTTCTCGGTGCAGTACGTCGTCCTGCGCGCCTTCTACGCGTACGAGGACACCCGCACCCCCTTCTACAACACGGTGATCGTCGCTGCCGTCAACGCCGCCGCCTCCGGGCTCTGCTTCCTGCTCCTGCCGGCCCGCTGGGCCGTGGTGGGTATGGCGGCCTCCTACGGCCTGGCGTACATCATCGGCGTCGGGGTGGCCTGGCAGCGGCTGAGCAGGCGGATGGACGGTGACCTCGACACGGCGCACGTCGTGCGGACCTACGCGCGGCTGGCCGGCGCCAGCATCCCCGCCACGATCGTCTCCGGCGTCCTGGTGTACGCGATCATGCAGACCCTGGGTAGCGGGTTCATCGGCTCCCTGGCCGCACTGATCGCCGGCGCCGCCGCCCTTCTGGCCGTGTTCTACGTCGCCGCACGCAAAATGCGCATCGAGGAAATGAACGCCCTGGTCGGCATGGTCCGGTCAAAGCTTGGGCGTTGATTGAGCACAACCATCGACTGCCACCGTGTGTCGTGCATAGTGGCGGACTGTGGGCACAATTGTCTTGGCTCATTGAGCCTGCAACGGATGGGGAGGCAGGAACGACGGTGGCGGAACGGAGCACGGCTGCCGTCGACGTGGCCGACACGAGCGGCGAAGAGCCGCTGACCGCCAAGGCGGGCAAGGCCACGGACGACGGTGCTAAGGCCGAGAAGGTATCCGGCAGGGACACGGACGTCGCACGCACCGACGAGACGCGTGCGGCGGACGAGGCCCAGCCACCGGAACTGCACAGCGGCCACAAGCTCGCCAGACGCTACCGCCTCGAAGAGTGCGTCACCCGTCTGGACGGATTCAGCAGCTGGCGTGCGGTCGACGAAAAGCTGCGCCGCGCCGTCGGCGTACACATCCTGCCCGCCGACCATCCGAGGGCCCGGCCGGTGCTCTCCGCGGCCCGTTCCTCGGCGCTGCTCGGCGACCCCCGGTTCGTCCAGGTCCTGGACGCCGTCGAGGAGAACGACCTCGTCTACGTCGTCCATGAGTGGCTTCCGGACGCCACCGAGCTGGCCACCCACCTCGCCAACGGCCCTCTGGAGCCGCACGAGGCGTACCAGCTCGTCAGCCAGGTCTCCCAGGCCATGGCCGCCGCACACCGCGAGGGTCTGGCCCACCTCCGCATCACCCCCAGCTCGGTGCTGCGGACGGAATCCGGGCAGTACCGCATCCGCGGCCTGGCCGTCATGGCCGCGCTCCGCGGCATCACCTGCGAGCACCCGCAGCGCACGGACACCGAGGCGATCGGGGCACTGCTGTACGCCGCGCTCACCCAGCGCTGGCCGTACGAGAACGACGCGCACGGCCTGACCGGGCTGCCGAAGGGCGTCGGACTGATCGCGCCCGACCAGGTGCGCGCCGGTGTCCACCGCGGCCTCTCCGAACTCGCCATGCGCGCGCTGATCAACGACGGCGCCACGGCCTCCCGCCAGGAGCAGCCGTGCACCACGCCCGAGGAGCTGTCCAAGGCGGTCGCGGCGATGCCCCGCATCCGGCCCCCGGAGACCGCGTTCACCACGCCCCCGCCGTACCAGCGCACGGGCTACCAGCAGGGCAGCTACCGGCAGGCGGCATCCCACAACGCCCAGCCCGGCCGGCCGACCCAAGCGATCCCCACGCCGCCGCCCCCGCTCCAGAGCCGTACCGGCCGGGCCCTGAAGTGGTCCGTCTCCGCGCTGCTCATCGCGGCGCTGGGCCTGGGCAGCTGGCAGCTCGCGGACACCTTGCTGAAGCGCGAGAAGGACCAGGACGATCCGGGGAACTCGCAGTCGCAGGGCGGCAGCAAGAAGAAGAAGCCTTCGGGTCCCTTGGCGATCCAAAGTGCCACGGAGTTCTCTCCGCTGGCATCTGCGTTTTCCGGAAACGAGGCGTCGAACACGACGGACGGCAATCCCTCGACGGCATGGGTGACCGGCCGTTTCCAGGGCTGGGCAAATTTCGGGAACCTGCCGGCTCGCAAGGACGGCAGCGGCATCGTCATAGACCTCGGAAGCGCCAAGGACGTCTCCGGCGTAGAGGTCACCATGTACCGTCCGGGCCAGACGGTGGAGGTTCTGGCAGCGGCACCGTCCGCGTCGGCCCCGACGGCGCTCAGTGACTTTTCGCGGCGGCTCTCCAAGCCGGCGAAGGCCGGTGAGAAGCTGACGGTGAAGCTGGACAAGGCCGTCAAGGCACGCTACGTGCTGGTACACATCACCGAGCTGCCGAGCGACGGCGTCTCGGACTGGTTCCGCGGCGGGATCTCCGAGATCAAGGTGACGGGCTGAGCAGCAGCGGGCGAGCGGCCGAAACGGGGCGCTCGCCCGCTGATCAACGCCCCTCGGCACATTTACTTTCCCCACCCGGCGGGCTTCAATGGGACCGAGATCAGGCAGCTACGGCCGGGGGGCCCGTGTCCACCGACAGCGACAAGGCTTCGACACCAACCGACGCCGATCTCCTTGCGCTGCATGTGAAGGGCGACCCCGATGCGTTCGGGGAGATCGTCCGACGCCATCGCGACCGACTCTGGGCGGTGGCGCTGCGCACTCTCGGTGATCGTGAGGAAGCCGCGGACGCCGTACAGGACGCCCTGGTCTCCGCCTACCGCGCGGCCCACACCTTCCGAGGGCAGTCCGCCGTGACGACCTGGCTGCACCGCATCACGGTCAACGCCTGCCTGGACCGGGCCCGTAAGGCCGCCTCCCGGCGCACCTCGCCGGTCGCCGACACCGAGCGGCTGGAGCAGCTCCTCGAACCCGAGGAGTCCGCCGCGATCCCCGCCGAGCGCCAGGACCTGCACCGCGAGCTGCTCCGCGCCCTGCGCACGCTTCCCGAGGAACAGCGCGCCGCCCTGGTCCTCGTCGACATGCAGGGCTACCCCGTCGCCGAGGCAGCCGCGATCCTCGACATCCCGACCGGAACGGTGAAGAGCCGCTGCGCACGCGGCCGTGCCCGCCTCCTCCCCTTGGTCACCCATCTGCGGGCTGACGGCGGGGGTAGCAACCCGGCGAGCGGGGGAAGGAACCGGGCGCAGGGGACATCCGTCCCACCGACGGCAGGACCGAAGGACACAGGTGCCGTGAAGGGCGGAGGTGGGCGAGCGTGACGTCGACGACCGGCACAGGTGAGCACCCGGAGGTCTCGGAGATCTCCGACCTCACAGACGGGCTGCTCTCTCCCTCGCGCAGCGCGGACCTGCGCGCCCACCTTGCCGGCTGCGCGCTGTGCGCGGACGTCTACACCTCCCTGGAGGAGATCCGCCGGATGCTCGGCCGGCTCCCCGGCCCGACGCGCATGCCGACTGAAGTGGCAGGGCGTATCGATGCCGCCCTCGCGGCCGAGGCACTTCTCAACGCCACCGTTCCGGGCTCCGCGACGCATGTTTCACGTGAAACAGCGACCCGCGAAACGGCGGCTCGTGCCACAACGACCCGGGAAGCGACCGCCCGCCCCGCTTCTGTTTCACGTGAAACCGAGCCCGAGGTACCTACCCGCAGCACGCCGATCAGCCGGCCCGCCGGGCGTCCCGCTGGTTCCTCCGGACCGGGCCGACCCACACGCGGCGGCCGGGCCTCCCGGGCGCGTCGCTGGCCGCGGGTGCTGCTCGGCACCGCGGCGGCCGCGGCCGTCCTCAGCGTCGGCGGCCTGCTCCTGCAGAACGCCGCCATGGACGGTACGCAGGCCGGGCCCAGCCAGACCACGGCGACCCCCGAGAAGGGGTCGAGCAGTGCGGCCGGCCTGACCGCCACCAATCTCGGCTCCCACGTCCACGCCCTGCTGGCGACCAAGGGCTCGCACAAATCGCCGGGCATCGGTGCCCGCAGCTCTCCTGAGACCCCACTGCGGGGTAGCGCCGACACCGTCCCGTCCTGCGTCCGCCACGGCATCGGCCGCCCGGAGGCCCCGATCGCCTCCAGCCACACCCGCTACCAGGGCAAGGACGCGTTTCTGGTCGTTCTGCCGGACCCGGCGGACGCCAAGCGCGTCTCGGCGTATGTGGTCTCGTCCTCCTGTATCTCCGCCACGCCGCCGGCGCCCGGAAAGGTCCTGCTGGCGCACTCGTACCCGCGAGATTGAAACGACGAGTAGTGCGCTGTGACACTCCGGGAATGCACGCACCGTAGGATCCGTTGGGTGGGGTGAGAGTTCCGAGAGCCCCAGCAAGCAGTCGGCAGAGACAAGGAAGACACCCGTGAGCGACGTCCGCAACGTGATCATCATCGGCTCCGGGCCCGCGGGCTACACCGCAGCGCTCTACACCGCCCGCGCGTCCCTGAAGCCGCTGGTCTTCGAAGGTGCCGTCACCGCCGGAGGCGCGCTGATGAACACCACCGACGTGGAGAACTTCCCCGGTTTCCGCGACGGCATCATGGGGCCGGACCTCATGGACAACATGCGCGCCCAGGCCGAGCGCTTCGGCGCCGAGCTGGTGCCCGACGACATCGTCTCGGTCGACCTCAGCGAGGACATCAAGACGGTCACCGACACCGCCGGCAATGTGCACCGCGCGAAGGCGATCATCGTCAGCACCGGCTCGCAGCACCGCAAGCTCGGTCTGCCCCGTGAGGACGAGCTCTCCGGTCGTGGCGTGTCCTGGTGCGCCACCTGCGACGGGTTCTTCTTCAAGGACCAGGACATCGCCGTCATCGGTGGCGGCGACACCGCGATGGAGGAGGCCACCTTCCTCTCGCGGTTCGCCAAGTCGGTCACGGTCGTCCACCGCCGCGACACCCTTCGGGCCAGCAAGGCGATGCAGGAGCGTGCCTTCGCCGACCCGAAGATCAAGTTCGTCTGGGACAGCGAGGTCGCCGAGATCCACGGCGAGAGCAAGCTCTCCGGCCTGACCCTGCGCAATCTCAAGAGCGGCGAGACCTCGGAGCTCCCCGTCACCGGTCTCTTCATCGCGATCGGCCACGACCCGCGCACCGAGCTCTTCAAGGGCCAGCTGAACCTCGACGACGAGGGCTACCTCAAGGTCGACGCGCCCAGCACCCGCACCAACCTGACGGGCGTCTTCGCGGCCGGCGACGTGGTCGACCACACCTACCGCCAGGCGATCACCGCGGCCGGCACGGGCTGCTCCGCCGCACTCGACGCCGAGCGGTACCTCGCGGCGCTGGCGGACGGGGAGTCGACCCCCGAGCCCGAGAAGACCCCCGCCGCCTGACCCGCGGCCCCAGCTTTCCCACCACCCACCCAATAAGGAGATTGCCATGGCCGGCGCCACGGTGACCGTCACGGACGCCAACTTCGAAGAGGTCGTCCTCAAGAGCGACAAGCCCGTCCTCGTGGACTTCTGGGCCACCTGGTGCGGCCCGTGCCGCCAGGTCGCCCCGTCCCTGGAGGCCATTGCCGCGGAGCACGACGAGATCGTCATCGCCAAGCTGAACACCGACGAGAACCCGGCGACCACCGCCAAGTACGGCGTCATGTCGATCCCGACGATGAACGTCTACAAGGACGGCGAGGTCGTGAAGACCATCGTCGGGGCCAAGCCGAAGGCCGCGATCGAGCGCGACCTGGCGGACTTCCTCGCCTGAGTCAGCTCATCGTCTGTTTCACGTGAAACGGGCCCGTTCCTCGTCGAGGCCGGGCCCGTTCTCCGTTTCACGTGAAACAGAGCTCGGTTTCACGTGAAACATCGTGCGCTACAACGGCCGCAGGGCGGGCTCTTTCTGGACGGCGCCCAGCAGACGGTCGAGCGCCATCTCCACATCTTCCTTCCACGAGATCGTGGTCCTCAGCTCAAGGCGCAGCCGAGGAAAGCGGGGGTGGGGGCGTACGGTCTTGAAGCCCACCGCAAGGAGATGGTTGGCGGGGAGCACACAGGCCGGCTCGGTCCAGCGGGCATCGCCGAACGCCTCGATCGCCTTGAACCCGCGCTGGGTGAGGTCCTTGGCGACCGTCTGGACCATGACCCGTCCCAGCCCCTGGCCCTGGTATCCAGGCATCAGCCATGCGGTGAGCAGTTGCACCGCGTCCGGCGATACGGGACTGGTCGGGAAGGCGGTCGAGCGCGGCACATAGGCCGGCGGGGCGTACATCACAAACCCCACCGGGACCTCATCGACATAGACGACCCGCCCGCAGGATCCCCACTCCAGCAGTACCGCCGAGATCCAGGCTTCCTTCTCCAGCTCGGGACGTCCCGCCTTTACCGCGGCCTCGCCGCTGACGGGGTCGAGCTCCCAGAAGACGCAGGAGCGGCAGCGCTTGGGGAGATCCGGAAGGTTGTCCAGCGTGAGCGGTACGAGCCGACGGCCCATGGAACCAGGTCCTCACTTCTCTCGCCTGCCGCACCACGCAGTGCCGTCAGCACGGCCGGCTCCCTGAGCAGACCTCCAACGAACCCTCCGACGGCTGCCAGGCCGAAGCCCGCTGCCAGTAGTCCGGTGCGGCTCACCGATCGCATGGCCCTCTCCTCGATGTGAGGCGTCTCCACGTGGATGCGTGCCATACCCGAACGCATCGTATCCACCCTTTACGGGCACGGGTAGCGCGAGAGAGCAAAGGGCGGACCGTGTTCCGGTATGGACTCCGGAACACGGCCCGCCCTGGAGCCGTGGGCGTCAGCTCACTGCTCTTCGCCGGTCTCCTCGTCGTTCTCCTCGGCCAGCGACTGGCCCAGGACGGGACCTTCGCCCGGGGCGAGGGTGCCGAGGATGCGCTCCAGATCGTCCATCGAGGCGAACTCGACGACGATCTTTCCCTTCTTCTGGCCCAGGTCGACCTTCACCCGGGTTTCGAAGCGGTCGGAGAGCCGGGAGGCGAGTCCGGTGAGCGCGGGGGAGACCCGAGTGCCCGCGCGGGGACCCTTCGCCTTGTTCGGGCTCGTGGGGGTCGATCCCATGAGCGTCACGATCTCCTCGACCGAACGCACCGACAGCCCCTCGGCGACGATGCGGCGCGCAAGGTGGTCCTGCTCCTCCGAGTCCTCCACGGAGAGCAGTGCCCGGGCATGACCCGCTGAGAGCACTCCCGCGGCCAGCCGCTTCTGCACGGACGGGGAGAGCTTCAGCAGGCGCAGCGTGTTGGAGACCTGCGGACGCGAGCGCCCGATCCGGTCGGCCAGCTCGTCATGCGTGCACTGGAAGTCCTTGAGCAGCTGGTCATAGGCGGCTGCCTCTTCCAGCGGGTTGAGCTGAGCTCGGTGCAGGTTCTCCAGCAGCGCGTCGAGGAGGAGCTTCTCGTCCTCCGTCGCCCGCACGATCGCCGGAATCTTCTCCAGCCCCGCCGCACGGCAGGCCCGCCAGCGGCGCTCCCCCATGATGAGCTCGTACCGTCCGGGCTCGGTCTGACGGACCACCACCGGCTGGAGCAGGCCCACCTCCTTGATGGAGGTGATCAGTTCGGCGAGAGCGTCCTCGTCGAAGACCTCTCTCGGCTGGCGCGGGTTCGGGGTGATGGCATCGAGCGGCACCTCCGCGAAGTGCGCACCCGCTACTTCCGATACGCCGTCCGCCGACGGCTCCGCCGCTGCCGGTGCTTCCGTTTCACGTGAAACACCGTGCGTCGGCAGCGAGGTCACCTTGGCGGCGGCCACCCCTCGCTCCGGCGTCAGGACCGGCACGGACGAGGGTGATGTCGCTCCCTGCCCCACCGCGGGCCCGGCATGGTCCGTGCTCTGCGGTGCCGCGGGGATCAGCGCCCCGAGCCCACGGCCCAGGCCTCTACGTCGTTCGCTCACTGAGTCCCCTCCGAGATGCTGTGCTGTCCTTCATAGGTGACGCTGAGGCCCTGGCCCCCGGTCTGCGGGGCCCCACGCAGCGCGATCTCCCGAGCCGCTTCGAGATACGAAAGCGAACCACTGGATCCGGGATCATAGGTGAGCACTGTCTGCCCATAGCTGGGTGCCTCGGAGATCCGCACGGAGCGGGGGATGCTGGTACGAAGCACCTCGTGACCGAAGTGGTTACGGACCTCGTCGGCGACCTGGGAGGCCAGCCGGGTGCGTCCGTCGTACATGGTCAGCAGAATCGTCGAGACATGGAGCTGCGGGTTGAGGTGACCCCGCACCAGGTCGACGTTCCGCAGCAGCTGCCCCAGCCCCTCCAGTGCGTAGTACTCGCACTGAATCGGGATCAGCACCTCGGCCCCCGCGACCAACGCATTGACCGTCAGCAGGCCGAGCGAGGGCGGGCAGTCGATGAAGATGTAGTCGAGCGGCTGCTCATACGCCTTGATGGCCCTGTCCAGCCGGCTTTCCCGGGCTACCAGCGAGACCAGCTCGATCTCGGCGCCGGCCAGGTCGATCGTGGCGGGCGCACAGAACAGCCCCTCCACATCCACGACCGGCTGCACCACATCGGAGAGTGGCTTGCTGTCCACCAGCACGTCATAGATGGAGGGCACTTCGGCGTGATGGTCGATCCCCAGCGCCGTCGACGCATTGCCCTGGGGGTCGAGGTCGATGACCAGAACACGTGCTCCGTGCAGGGCCAGGGAGGCCGCCAGGTTCACGGTGGTCGTGGTCTTACCGACCCCGCCCTTCTGGTTGGCAACGACCATGACCCGGGTCTGTTCGGGCCGGGGAAGCCCCTCGCCCGCGCGGCCGAGTGCCTCTACCGCCAGCTGAGCTGCACGACCGATCGGGGTGTCGTCCATCGGGGGCGGCGTTTCACGTGAAACGTCGTCCCCGAACGACTCGCTACGGGGACCGGGGACCGGATCGGTCATCGGTCCCGCGATGTTGGCGTCGGACCGCAAGGATTCACTCTCCTCGACATCAGGCTCGCAATGGACAGAGCCTGCCATGCTTTCGGCGTCGTGAACCAGTGAGGTCCGTTCTCCTGTGGACAAACCCACGTCTGTGGATACTTCCGTTACCCGTGTGGGTCTACGGTCGCGCGGCGCGGCAGCCGCACGACCACGGCCGATGATCCCTTGCAGCAGAGAGCGACGTTTCACGTGAAACACGATGCCAGCGTCGCGTCCGAATAAGCCGCGACACTCCGTCTTGTGCCGTTTTGAAGGGGTTTATGGAAATACCGCGTCGCCTATTTCGCGGAACGGGATTCCCTCCCCCCTCTGCCGGTCTCCACGGCTCCGGCTCATGCCTCAGCGCCGGCGCCCCCTCGTCGGACGGCTGGCCCGCGCCGCCTTCGCCCGCTTCGCCGCGAAGCGCACGCCACCAGGGCTCTCGCCCACCTCGACCCGCACCACCGTCGTCGGCGGATCCACAATGCCCTCACCGACCTGCACCACCGAGGTGTCGACCACACCGAGCTTGCTCAGCGCGGCCCGGGCGCCCTTGAGCTCCTCCTCCGCGGCATCGCCCTTGAGCGCCAGCATCGCGCCGTACGGACGCAGCAGCGGAACGCCCCACCCGGCCAGCCGGTCCAGCGGAGCCACCGCACGCGCGGTCACCACATGCACCTGCGGAAGCTTGCCCATGACCTCTTCGGCCCGTCCCCGTACGACCGTCACATGGTCGAGGCCGAGCAGCTCGACGACTTCCTGAAGGAAATTCGTCCGCCGCAGCAGCGGCTCCAGCAGCGTGATCTTCAGATCCGGCCGCACCAGAGCCAGCGGGATGCCGGGCAGCCCGGCCCCCGAGCCCACGTCACAGACCGAGACGCCCTCGGGCACGACCTCGGAGAGGACCGCGCAGTTCAGCAGATGCCGCTCCCACAGCCGCGGCACCTCGCGCGGCCCGATCAGCCCTCGCGTCACCCCCGCGTCGGCGAGCAGTTCGCCGTACCGCACGGCCTCCGGAAAGCGCTCACCGAATACCTCCTGTGCCGCCTTCGGCGCAGGAGGGAGCTCCGCTGCTGCCTCCGTCACGGGAACCGCCCTTCCTCTGGACTGCTTTTCCTGCCGGGAACCCGGGTCACCCACCCGGAATAACACAGAACGCTGACAACTTTTGGCCCCGCCTGCGAGCAGACGGGGCCAAAGAAAAAACGGCTGCGCTGAGCGGTCAGGCCGGGAGGACAACCACTCGGCGCTGCGGCTCCTCGCCCTCGGACTCACTGCGCAGGCCGGCCGCCGCCACCGCGTCATGCACGACCTTGCGCTCGAACGGCGTCATCGGATCCAGCTTCACCGGCTCACCGGTACCGCGGGCCTCCTCCGCTGCCTTCGCACCGATCGCCGTGAGCTGCTCGCGCTTACGCGCCCGGAAGCCGGCGATGTCCAGCATCAGACGGCTGCGGTCACCGGTCTCCCGGTGCACGGCCAGCCGGGTCAGTTCCTGCAGCGCCTCCAGCACCTCACCGTCGCGGCCCACCAGCTTCTGCAGGTCGCGGCTGGTCGAGTCGCTGATGATCGACACCGCGGCGCGGTCGGCCTCGACGTCCATGTCGATGTCACCGTCGAGGTCGGCGATGTCCAGCAGACCTTCGAGGTAGTCGGCCGCGATCTCGCCTTCCTGCTCCAGGCGGGTCAGGGTGTCGGTGCCCTCGGCGGCAGGGGTCGTGTCCGTCACGAAAGGACTCCTTCTTACTTCTTCGACGGGTGCTTGGGGCGCTGCTGGCCCTTGCGCTGGCCGGACTTCGCGGAGCGGGACCCGGACGAGCCGCTCTGCGCGGTGCCGTCCTGGGCGGCCTTCTTCTCCAGCGACTGCTTCTTCGCTCCGCCCTGGCCGGAGTCCGCCGAGCCGTCCGCCGTGCCCGCCGAGCCGGCCCGCGTACGGGCCTGGGCACCACCGGTGGGCGCACCGCCGGTCTGCCGCTTGGACTTCGTCTGACGCTTGGGCTGCTGACGGTTCTGGCGCGCTTCCTCGACGGCCTTCTTCGCCGCGACCTCGGCCGGGCTCTCGACCAGCTTGCCCTGGGCCCGCAGCCGCTCCTGGCGCTCGGCGAACGCCTTGCTGCCCGGAGTCGGGTTACGACGGATGACGAACATCTGCTGGCCCATGGTCCACACGTTGGTGGTCAGCCAGTAGACGAGGACACCGACGGGGAAGTTGATGCCGAAGACGGCGAACATGACCGGGAAGACGTACATCAGCATCTTCTGCTGCTGCATGAACGGCGTCTTCACCGTGAGGTCGACGTTCTTGGTCATCAGCTGGCGCTGCGTGTAGAACTGCGACGCCGACATCAGGACGATCATGATGACCGTGACCACACGGACGTTGGTGACCGAGGCGCCGAGGCTCTCGATCTTCGCCGCGCTGTCCATGAACTTCGCCGCCAGCGGGGCACCGAAGATGTGTGCCTTCTGCGCGCTCTGCAGCAGCGTCTGGTCGATGAAGCCGACCGTCTTGCCGTTCGCGATGTGGCTGAGGACCTGGTACAGCGAGATGAAGAACGGCGACTGGGCCAGAATCGGGAGACAGCTCGAGAGCGGGTTGGTGCCCGTCTCCTTGTAGAGCTTCATCATCTCTTCGGACTGGCGCTGCTTGTCGCTCTTGTAGCGCTCCTGGATCGCCTTCATCTTCGGCTGGAGCGCCTGCATGTTCCGCGTCGACTTGATCTGCTTCACGAAGAGCGGGATCAGGCAGATACGGATCAGCACCACCAGCGAGACGATGGACAGACCCCACGCCGCGCCACTGTTCGGATCAAAGAGCAGGCTGTAGAACGAGTGGAACTGGACGATGATCCAGGAAACGGCGTAATAGAGAGGATTCAGGATCGTGTCCACGAATCAGGCTCCTTGGGCGTTGGGCTGAGTCTCGGGCTGGGCGGCGGGTTCATGGACGGCAGTCCCGCCCAGACGGCTCCTCAGCCGCTGGTGCCAGACCGGACGCTTCCGGGGAGGGACGTGGTCGACGCCACCGAGCGACCACGGGTTGCAGCGCAGAATGCGCCAAGCTGTCAGCGCAGTCCCTTTCACCGCGCCGTGCCGGTCGATGGCCGTGTAGCCATAGTGCGAGCACGACGGGTAGTACTTGCAGACCGGCCCCAGCAGGGGGCTGATGGTCCACTGGTAGATCTTGATCAAAAGCAGCAGCGGGTACTTCACTGTGCGCTCCCTCCCGGGCCCCGGCCGGGGTTCCGGGGGTCCGCGGCGCGACCACTGCCGGTCGCGGCCCCCGTGGGGTTGGAGCCTCTCGGCGCCCCTCCCAGCAGCCGCTCCAGGGCGGCGTCCAGGTCGCGGGCCAGTTCGTCGTGGTCCGCGGTGCCCGCGCCGGGCAGGGCCCGTACGACAACCAGGCTACCGGCGGGAAGCCGGTCCAGCCGTTCGCGCAGGAGATGGCGAAGCCGCCGCTTGACCTTGTTGCGGACGACCGCGATGCCAACTGCCTTGCTCACGACGAAACCCGCACGCGTCGGGGGAACACATTCCCCCGCTGCGTGCGGGTCCGTTGAACCGCTACGACAATGCACGACAAGGAGCGGGCGCCCGGCCCGGCGTCCTCGGCGTACCGCGGTCGCGAAGTCCTCGCGCCGCCTCAGCCGATTTTCGGTAGGCAGCACGTCATGGACCTAGGTCGGGCTGCTCAGGCCGACAGGCGGGCGCGACCCTTGCTGCGGCGCGTCGCGAGAATCGCGCGGCCGGCGCGGGTCCGCATGCGCAGACGGAAGCCGTGGGTCTTCGCGCGGCGGCGGTTGTTCGGCTGGAAGGTGCGCTTGCTCACTCGGGGGCTCCAGGAATGCTTGTTGTCTCAAGGAGAGACAGATGTGGGGCGTCGTTGGCTGTCACCGTGCGCCCACGAGTAGCTCGCAACGCCTAAGTGCACCGCTACACGATCACCAGAGCGCGATCTTTGCCCATCGGAGGCAGGCGGCAGCAGCCATCGACAACTCGACCTGGTCACGGTACGCGCGGCTACGCCATCCGGTCAAACCGGCTCCATGTGAGCCCGCGCGGTCCGTCGTCAGGACACACTATGCACAGCCTGTGGACAACAACTTGAATCCCCAGGCCCGCCCTGACTACCGTGGCTGAACTCCGATTCCTTCCCGCCCGTCCTGAGAATCACACATTCGTGGGACTGTGAGAGAGCGTGCCCTGTGGCTGATGTACCTGCCGATCTTGCCGCAGTGTGGCCGCGCGTGCTCGATCACCTCCTCCGGGCCGAGGCCGACGGCCTCAAGCCGAAGGACCAGGACTGGCTCAAGCGGACCCAGCCGCTGGCGCTGGTGGCCGACACCGCGCTGCTCGCCGTGCCCAACGAATTCGCCAAGGGCGTGCTCGAAGGCCGGCTGGCGCCGCTGATCGGGGAGGCCCTCAGCCATGAGTGCGGCCGCCCGATCCGGATCGCGATCACCGTCGACGACTCCTCCGAAGAGCCGCCGGCGCCCTCCGCGCCCGTGCAGCACCAGTCGCCCCAGCACCAGTCGCCCCAGCAGCAGCCGCACCACCAGCAGCACCCGGCGCCGCAGCAGCACGAGGCGTACGACTACGAACCCCGGCACGACAGCCGCCAGGGGTACGGGCACCAGGGCGACGATCTGCCCGGCGTGCGCCCCGCCTACCCGGACTACCAGCAGCCGCGGCACGAACCCGGTGCCTGGCCCCAGCACCTCGCCCCCGGCGGCCCCGGCCCGCGCGAGGACTACGGCTGGCAGCAGCAGCACCTCGGCGGCTTCCCCGAGCGCGAGACGTCCGCGGAGCAGTGGCGCGAGCCGTACCCGCCGGCGCCCCACGTACCGCAGCACCAGCAGGCGCAGCCCGACTACCGCGGCCAGGACCGCGGCCTCCCCCCGCAGCACTCCGACGGTGCGCGCTCCCCGTACGACGCGCAGCGCCGCGATCTTCCCGAGCACCAGCCCGGTGGCCACAACGGCCGCTCCGGCCCCGGTGCCGCGCTGCCGGCGCCCAGCGGCGCCCCGGGCCCGCTCGCCGCGCAGCCCGCGCCGGCCACCGGCCCGGGTGAGCCGACCGCCCGGCTGAACCCGAAGTACCTCTTCGACACCTTCGTCATCGGTGCCTCCAACCGCTTCGCGCACGCCGCCGCGGTCGCCGTCGCCGAGGCCCCGGCCAAGGCGTACAACCCGCTGTTCATCTACGGGGAGTCAGGTCTGGGCAAGACCCACCTGCTGCACGCGATCGGGCACTACGCGCGCAGCCTCTACCCGGGCACCCGCGTGCGGTACGTGAGCTCGGAGGAGTTCACCAACGAGTTCATCAACTCCATCCGCGACGGCAAGGCGGACGCGTTCCGCAAGCGCTACCGCGACATGGACATCCTGCTGGTCGACGACATCCAGTTCCTGGCGAGCAAGGAGTCGACGCAGGAGGAGTTCTTCCACACCTTCAACACGCTGCACAACGCCAACAAGCAGATCGTGCTCTCCAGTGACCGGCCGCCCAAGCAGCTGGTCACCCTGGAGGACCGGCTGCGCAACCGCTTCGAGTGGGGCCTGATCACCGACGTCCAGCCGCCCGAGCTGGAGACCCGGATCGCGATCCTCCGTAAGAAGGCGGTGCAGGAGCAGCTGAACGCCCCGCCGGAGGTGCTGGAGTTCATCGCGTCCCGGATCTCGCGCAACATCCGCGAGCTGGAGGGCGCCCTGATCCGGGTCACCGCGTTCGCCTCGCTCAACCGGCAGCCGGTGGACCTGGGGCTCACCGAGATCGTGCTGAAGGACCTGATCCCCGGCGGTGAGGACGCCGCTCCGGAGATCACCGCCACCGCGATCATGGCCTCGACCGCCGACTACTTCGGCCTGACCATCGACGATCTGTGCGGCTCGTCCCGCAGCCGGGTGCTGGTCACCGCCCGGCAGATCGCGATGTATCTGTGCCGCGAGCTGACGGACCTGTCGCTGCCGAAGATCGGCGCGCAGTTCGGCGGCCGGGACCACACGACCGTGATGCATGCCGACCGCAAGATCCGTGCGCTGATGGCCGAGCGGCGGTCGATCTACAACCAGGTCACCGAGCTGACCAACCGCATCAAGAACGGCTGAGACCGCGGCCGACGCGCCGCCTCGCACCGACCGCGCCCAGGGCGCCCGGGACCCGCTCCCGGGCGCCCTTCGCCGTTTGCGGGCCGCGCCCGGCGCGGTGTGCGACGCGGCGTACGACGCACTGCGCCGCCGTCCCGGGGCTGTGGAGCGTCGCCGGCCGTGTTCGATTCCGTGCCTGGTCACGGCCTCTCTCCACAGATTGGGCAAGAATCTTCCGTCCACACCCTGGGGAGAGGAAAGTTATCCCTGTGGGATCCACAGCCGGGCTCTCCGAAGGAAGATCGTAGGAGGTCAGCCGGGTGTGGATTTGTGGCCAAGCACTCTCCACAGGGTGTGGACAAAGATTCCGTCCACAGGTCGGTGGATCTCTTGTCCACCGACCGCCCACAGGTGAGCCGCCGTTGTCCCCAGCGATCCCCAGCTTCTCCACACCCCTGTCCACTGTTCGGCAACGCAACACCCCCTCTCACCGGGCCGAGTGAAAGCGGTCACACCAAGGTGATGGGTTGGGCTGTGGGGAACGTGGGTAAAGCTGGGGATGGCACTGGGGAGAACTGCCCGTCCCCTGTGCATCGGGTGTGCAGAACTTTCCGCGGTCCACAGCACGGGCCGTTTATCCACGGCCCCCGCCCACAGCCACGGTGGACAAAAAACCGAAGCTGACCTGCGCAGACGCAGTTGTCCACGGTTTCCACAGGGCCTACTACTACGACCACGGATATCTACCGGGGAACTCGTTCGGAAACGGGGCCTGTGCACAACTCGGCGGCCCGGCGTCCGGCGTCGCCCGAGTCGACTTGACCCCGAGCCGCACCGACTGTCGGTGGCGTGCGTCAGACTGGTCTCCGGCAACTGAGCCGACGACGAAGGCCAGCAGGGCGAAAGCCAGCAACAGCAGGAGGCGGTTTCCGGTGAAGATCCGGGTGGAGCGCGATGTACTCGCGGAGGCAGTGGCCTGGGCGGCCAAGAGCCTCCCGGCCCGTCCGCCGGTGCCCGTCCTCGCGGGCCTGCTGCTGAAGGCCGAGGACGGCGCACTGAGCCTCTCCGGCTTCGACTACGAAGTCTCCGCACGCGTCTCGGTGGAGGCCGAGGTCGAGGAGGAGGGCACGGTCCTCGTCTCCGGCCGGCTGCTCGCCGACATCTGCCGCGCTCTCCCCAACCGCCCGGTGGAGATTTCCACCGACGGTGTACGGGTGACCGTGGTCTGCGGCTCCTCGCGGTTCACCCTCCACACCCTTCCTGTGGAGGAGTACCCGTCCCTGCCGGCGATGCCCACCGCCACCGGCACGGTCCCCGGCGAGGTCTTCGCCGCGGCCGCCGCCCAGGTGGCCATCGCGGCCGGCCGTGACGACACCCTCCCGGTGCTCACCGGCGTCCGCATCGAGATCGAGGGCGACACGGTCACCCTGGCCTCCACCGACCGCTACCGCTTCGCGGTCCGCGAGTTCCTGTGGAAGCCGGAGAGCCCGGACGCCTCCGCGGTCGCGCTGGTCCCGGCCAAGACGCTGCTGGACACCGCCAAGTCCCTGAGCAGCGGCGACACGGTCACGCTCGCGCTGTCCGGCTCCGGCCAGGGCGAGGGCCTGATCGGCTTCGAGGGCGCCGGGCGGCGGACGACGACCCGTCTGCTGGAAGGCGACCTGCCCAAATACCGCACGCTCTTCCCGACCGAGTTCAATTCGGTCGCGGTGATCGAGACCGCTCCGTTCGTCGAGGCCGTCAAGCGCGTGGCGCTGGTGGCCGAGCGCAACACCCCGGTCCGGCTGAGCTTCGAGCAGGGCGTGCTGATCCTGGAGGCCGGCTCCAGCGACGATGCACAGGCTGTGGAGAGGGTCGACGCCGATCTGGACGGTGACGACATCTCGATCGCGTTCAACCCGGGCTTCCTGCTGGAGGGCCTGTCGGCGATCGACTCCCCCGTGGCGCAGCTGTCGTTCACGACGTCCACCAAGCCGGCGCTGCTGAGCGGTCGCCCCGCCAAGGACGCCGAGGCGGACGACGCCTACAAGTACCTGATCATGCCGGTGCGGCTGTCGGGCTGACGGCCGGCGGTGCCCGTGGCGGGGCCCTTGCGGCGACCGGCTGAAGGGCCCTGATGAGCGGCTGAGCCCACAGGTGTGCGCGGACCTGCGGGCGTAGGCTCGGACCCGGGTACTACAGCAACGACTACGTGCAAAGAGGGTCTCTGATGGAGCTCGGTCTCGTCGGTCTCGGCAAGATGGGCGGCAACATGCGCGAGCGCATCCGCCGCGCCGGCCACACCGTCGTCGGATACGACCGCAACCCGGACCTGGCGGATGTGAACAGCCTCCAGGAGCTTGTGGACAAGCTGAAGGGTCCGCGGGTGGTCTGGGTCATGGTGCCGGCCGGCGCCGCCACCCAGTCCACGATCGACGAGCTGGCCGAGCTGCTCTCGCCCGGCGACATCGTCGTGGACGGCGGCAACTCCCGCTGGACCGACGACGAGAAGCACGCCGAGGAGCTGAAGGCCAAGGGCATCGGCTTCGTCGACTGTGGCGTCTCGGGCGGCGTCTGGGGCCTGGAGAACGGCTACGCGCTGATGTACGGCGGCGAGAAGGACGACGTCGCCAAGGTGCAGCCGATCTTCGACGCCCTCAAGCCGGAGGGCGAGTTCGGCTCGGTGCACGCCGGCAAGGTCGGCGCCGGCCACTTCGCGAAGATGGTCCACAACGGCATCGAGTACGCGATGATGCAGGCCTTCGCCGAGGGCTGGGAGCTGCTGGAGAAGGTCGACTCCGTCACGGACGTGCGCGAGGTCTTCCGCTCCTGGCAGGAGGGCACGGTCATCCGCTCCTGGCTGCTCGACCTGGCCGTCAACGCCCTCGACGACGATGAGCACCTGGACAAGCTGCGCGGTTATGCACAGGACTCCGGCGAGGGCCGGTGGACTGTGGAAGCCGCCATCGACAACGCCGTTCCGCTGCCCGCGATCACGGCCTCGCTCTTCGCCCGCTTCGCGTCCCGCCAGGACGACTCCCCGCAGATGAAGATGATCGCCGCGCTGCGCAACCAGTTCGGTGGCCACGCGGTCGAGAACAAGAAGTAACCACCAGCAGTACTGGCACCACCACGCAGCCGGGGGAGGTCGGCGCACCGCCATGCACGTGACGCATCTGTCGCTCGCCGACTTCCGCTCGTACGCCCGGGTCGAGGTCCCGCTCGATCCGGGCGTCACGGCGTTCGTGGGCCCCAACGGGCAGGGCAAGACCAATCTCGTCGAGGCGATCGGCTATCTGGCCACGCTCGGCAGCCACCGGGTCTCCTCGGACGCACCGCTGGTGCGGATGGGCGCCGAGCGGGCGGTCGTCCGGGCCGCCGTCACGCAGGGCGAGCGGCAGCAGCTGATCGAGCTGGAGCTGAATCCGGGCAAGGCCAATCGCGCCCGTATCAACAGGTCCTCGCAGGTCAAGCCGCGGGATGTGCTGGGCATCGTGCGGACGGTGCTGTTCGCGCCGGAGGACCTGGCGCTGGTCAAGGGCGACCCCGGCGAGCGCCGGCGGTTCCTGGACGAGCTGATCACCGCGCGCTCGCCCCGGATGGCCGGGGTGCGCGCCGACTACGACCGCGTCCTCAAGCAGCGCAACACCCTGCTCAAGACCGCGGCGCTGGCCCGGCGGCACGGTGGCCGCCAGATGGACCTGTCGACGCTGGACGTCTGGGACCAGCATCTGGCCCGGGCCGGCGCCGAACTGCTGGCACAGCGGCTCGACCTGATCGCCGCGCTGCATCCGCTCGCCGACAAGGCGTACGAGCAACTCGCCCCGGGCGGCGGCCCGTTGGCGCTGGAGTACCGCCCCTCGGCGGGTGAGGCGATGGCCGGCGCGACGTCCCGCGAGGAGCTGTACGGCGTGCTGCTGGCCGCGCTCGGTGCGGCCCGCAAGCAGGAGATCGAGCGCGGCGTGACGCTGGTCGGCCCGCACCGCGACGACCTGGTGCTGAAGCTCGGCCAGCTGCCGGCCAAGGGCTACGCCAGCCACGGCGAGTCCTGGTCGTACGCGCTGGCGCTGCGGCTGGCCTCGTACGACCTGCTGCGCGCCGAGGGCAACGAACCGGTGCTGGTGCTGGACGACGTCTTCGCCGAGCTGGACGCGCGGCGCCGGGAGCGGCTGGCGGAGCTGGTGGCCCCGGGCGAGCAGGTCCTGGTGACGGCGGCGGTCGACGACGACGTGCCCGGGGTGCTGGCCGGGGCGCGCTTCGAGGTCTTCGACGGCGCGGTCGAGAAGGTGACCCCGTGAGCGAGCAGCAGTCCGACCGGCCCGAGCCCCCGGCACTGTCCGGCGTCGACCTGGCCCGGCAGGCGCTGGTGGCCGCGAAGGAGCAGGCGCGGGCGCGGGGCGCGGCCGCGCAGCAGAAGAAGCAGGCCCGGCGCGGGGGCCTGCGCTCCGGCGCGCGGGCGGACGGCCGCGATCCGCTGCCGCTGGGCGCGGCGATCAACCGGCTGATCACGGAGCGCGGCTGGGAGACCCCGGCGGCGGTCGGCGGGGTGATGGGCCGCTGGCCGCAGCTGGTGGGCCCCGAGGTGGCGCAGCACTGTGAGCCGCAGCGCTACGACGAGGACGCCCGGGTGCTGACCGTGGCGTGCGACTCCACGGCGTGGGCGACCCAGCTGCGCCTGCTGGCCCCGCAGCTGGTGGCCCGGCTCAACGAGGACCTGGGCCACGGCACGGTCAAGATGCTCAAGGTGCTGGGTCCGGGCGGTCCTGCCCGCCGGTACGGAGCGCTGCGTGCGCCCGGCAGCAAGGGCCCCGGCGACACCTACGGATAGCCCGCAGGACACCGGTTCACCACTGGGGCGGGTGAGACTCCGCTCACGGTAGCCGCCGGTTGACAGCCGGAAGCGCTGAGTGCCCGTTTGAGCGTCCTGGGGCCCCGTCTCGGATATGGGGAGTCGGCGGACGGCGGTTCAGGGCGGCACATGACGACTCAGGTGCCTGCAAACCCCCATGAGTGTCGGCGCCACCGGTACACTGGTAGCAATCCCGCCCACTCGCGGAATATGTCGAACGACGCAGCCGCTCCCGCCTGTTTTCCCGGGGTGACCCGCTCAGGCGCGGAAGGGGCTTGTGCTGTGCCAGAAAGGGCGCTTCGTGGCCGACTCCGGCGACCTCAACGAGAACAACACGGCTTCTACTGAAGAGGGGGTTCCTGCCGGCGCCATGGGCGACTCCTCGGTGGAGACGTCGTACGACGCCAGCGCGATCACCGTCCTCGAAGGCCTGGACGCGGTCCGTAAGCGCCCCGGCATGTACATCGGCTCGACGGGCGAGCGCGGTCTGCACCACCTCGTGCAGGAGGTCGTCGACAACTCCGTCGACGAGGCGCTGGCCGGCCACGCCGACACCATCGATGTGACGATCCTGGCCGACGGCGGTGTGCGGGTCGTGGACAACGGCCGCGGTATCCCCGTCGGCATCGTTCCGTCCGAGAACAAGCCGGCCGTCGAGGTCGTGCTGACGGTGCTGCACGCCGGCGGCAAGTTCGGCGGCGGCGGGTACGCGGTCTCCGGTGGTCTGCACGGCGTCGGTGTCTCCGTGGTGAACGCGCTGTCGACCCGGGTCGCGGTGGAGATCCGCACCGACGGCTACCGCTGGACCCAGGAGTACAAGCAGGGTGTGCCGACCGCCCCGCTGGCCAAGCACGAGGCCACCGACGAGTCCGGCACCTCGGT
This sequence comes from Streptomyces sp. NPDC048196, assembly GCF_040652715.1. Lineage (NCBI taxonomy): Bacteria > Bacillati > Actinomycetota > Actinomycetes > Kitasatosporales > Streptomycetaceae > Streptomyces > Streptomyces sp. NPDC048196. The sequence goes on from NZ_JBEZMM010000007.1 coordinate 147,508, forward strand.
CACCTTCTGGGCCGACGGCGAGATCTTCGAGACCACCACCTACAGCTTCGAGACGCTGTCCCGGCGTTTCCAGGAGATGGCGTTCCTCAACAAGGGGCTGACCATCTCGCTCAAGGACGAGCGTCCGGACCACGTGGACGAGGACGGCACGCCGCTCTCGGTCCGGTACCACTACGAGGGCGGCATCGTCGACTTCGTGAAGTACCTCAACTCCCGCAAGGGAGAGCTGGTCCACCCGACGGTCGTCTCGGTGGAGGCCGAGGACAAGGAGCGGAACCTCTCCGTCGACCTCGCGATGCAGTGGAACACCCAGTACAGCGAGGGTGTCTACAGCTTCGCGAACATCATCCACACCCATGAGGGCGGTACCCACGAAGAGGGCTTCCGCGCCGCGCTGACGGGTCTGATCAACCGTTACGCGCGCGACAAGAAGCTGCTCCGCGAGAAGGACGACAACCTCACCGGTGAGGACATCCGCGAGGGTCTGACGGCGATCATCTCGGTCAAGCTCGCCGAGCCGCAGTTCGAGGGCCAGACCAAGACCAAGCTGGGCAACACCGAGGTCAAGACCTTCGTCCAGAAGGTGGTCCACGAGCACCTCAACGACTGGCTGGACCGCAACCCCAACGAGGCCGCGGACATCATCCGCAAGGGCATCCAGGCGGCGACCGCCCGCGTGGCCGCCCGTAAGGCGCGCGATCTGACCCGTCGCAAGGGCCTGCTGGAGACCGCGTCGCTGCCCGGCAAGCTGAGCGACTGCCAGTCCAACGACCCGACCAAGTGCGAGATCTTCATCGTCGAGGGTGACTCCGCCGGCGGCTCGGCCAAGTCCGGCCGCAACCCGGAGTACCAGGCGATCCTGCCGATCCGCGGCAAGATCCTCAACGTCGAGAAGGCCAGGGTCGACAAGATCCTGCAGAACAACGAGGTCCAGGCGCTGATCTCGGCCTTCGGCACGGGCGTGCACGAGGACTTCGACATCAGCAAGCTCCGGTACCACAAGATCATCTTGATGGCGGACGCCGACGTCGACGGCCAGCACATCAACACCCTGCTGCTGACCTTCCTGTTCCGCTTCATGCGCCCGCTGGTCGAGGCCGGTCACGTCTACCTCTCCCGCCCGCCGCTGTACAAGATCAAGTGGGGCCGGGACGACTTCGAGTACGCCTACTCCGACGCGGAGCGGGACGCGCTGGTCGAGCTCGGCAAGCAGAACGGCAAGCGGATCCGCGAGGACTCCATCCAGCGGTTCAAGGGTCTCGGTGAGATGAACGCCGAGGAGCTGCGCGTGACGACCATGGACACCGACCACCGTGTCCTCGGCCAGGTCTCGCTGGACGACGCGGCACGCGCCGACGACCTGTTCTCGGTGCTCATGGGCGAGGACGTCGAGGCACGCCGCTCGTTCATCCAGCGCAACGCCAAGGACGTCCGCTTCCTCGACATCTGAGCCCTGTCGGCCCGATCAACAGCCGCAGCTCGAAAGGACTTTGAACCACCATGGCCGACGAGAACCCCCCTGTGACCCCGGACGGCGTGACCGCCGAGGGCGCGCCCGCCACCATCGAAGGCGTCGGGATGCGCGTCGAGCCCGTCGGGCTCGAGACGGAGATGCAGCGCTCCTACCTCGACTACGCGATGTCCGTCATCGTCTCGCGTGCGCTTCCGGACGTCCGGGACGGCCTCAAGCCCGTCCACCGCCGGGTGCTGTACGCGATGTACGACGGCGGCTACCGCCCCGAGAAGGGCTTCTACAAGTGCGCCCGCGTCGTCGGCGACGTCATGGGTACGTACCACCCGCACGGCGACTCCTCGATCTACGACGCGCTGGTCCGCCTGGCGCAGCCGTGGTCGATGCGGTTGCCGCTGGTCGACTCCAACGGCAACTTCGGTTCCCCGGGCAACGACCCGGCCGCGGCCATGCGGTACACCGAGTGCAAGATGAAGTCGCTGTCCATGGAGATGCTCCGGGACATCGACGAGGAGACCGTCGACTTCCAGGACAACTACGACGGCCGTAACCAGGAGCCGACGGTCCTGCCGTCCCGCTTCCCCAACCTGCTGATCAACGGCTCGGCCGGTATCGCGGTCGGCATGGCCACCAACATCCCGCCGCACAACCTGCGCGAGGTGGCGGCCGGCGCCCAGTGGGCGCTGGAGCACCCGGAGGCATCCCACGAGGAGCTGCTGGACGCGCTGATCGAGCGGATCAAGGGCCCGGACTTCCCCACCGGCGCGCTGGTGGTGGGCCGCAAGGGCATCGAGGAGGCGTACCGCACCGGCCGCGGCTCGATCACGATGCGCGCGGTGGTGGCGGTCGAGGAGATCCAGAACCGCCAGTGCCTGGTGGTCACCGAGCTGCCGTACCAGGTCAACCCGGACAACCTCGCGCAGAAGATCGCCGACCTGGTGAAGGACGGCAAGATCGGCGGCATCGCGGACGTCCGTGACGAGACCTCCTCGCGTACGGGCCAGCGTCTGGTGATCGTCCTCAAGCGGGACGCGGTCGCCAAGGTCGTCCTCAACAACCTCTACAAGCACACCGATCTGCAGACCAACTTCGGTGCGAACATGCTCGCGCTGGTCGACGGGGTGCCGCGCACGCTCTCCCTGGACGCGTTCATCCGCAACTGGGTGACGCACCAGGTCGAGGTCATCGTCCGGCGGACGAAGTTCCGGCTGCGCAAGGCCGAGGAGCGGGCGCACATCCTGCGCGGTCTGCTCAAGGCGCTGGACGCCATCGACGAGGTCATCGCGCTGATCCGGCGCAGTGAGACGGTCGAGGTGGCGCGCGAGGGCCTGATGGGCCTGCTGGAGATCGACGAGATCCAGGCGAACGCCATCCTGGAGATGCAGCTGCGCCGGCTGGCCGCCCTGGAGCGCCAGAAGATCACCGCGGAGCACGACGAACTCCAGCGCAAGATCAACGAGTACAACGCGATCCTGGCCTCACCGGAGCGCCAGCGCCAGATCATCAGCGAGGAACTCGCCGCGATCGTCGAGAAGTTCGGCGACGACCGGCGCTCCAAGCTGGTGCCCTTCGAGGGCGACATGTCCATCGAGGACCTGATCGCCGAGGAGGACATCGTCGTCACGATCACCCGTGGCGGCTATGTGAAGCGCACGAAGACGGACGACTACCGCTCGCAGAAGCGCGGCGGCAAGGGCGTCCGGGGCACGAAGCTCAAGGAAGACGACATCGTCGACCACTTCTTCGTCTCCACCACCCACCACTGGCTGCTGTTCTTCACGAACAAGGGCCGGGTCTACCGCGCCAAGGCCTACGAGCTGCCGGACGCCGGGCGCGACGCCCGCGGCCAGCACGTGGCCAACCTGCTGGCCTTCCAGCCGGACGAGCAGATCGCGCAGATCCTGGCGATCCGCGACTACGAGGCCGCGCCGTATCTGGTGCTCGCCACCAAGGCCGGCCTGGTGAAGAAGACGCCGCTGAAGGACTACGACTCGCCGCGGTCCGGCGGTGTCATCGCGATCAACCTGCGTGAGCGGGACAACGACGCCGAAGGCACTTCCGACGAGCTGATCGGCGCCGAGCTGGTCTCGGAGGCCGACGACCTGCTGCTGATCAGCAAGAAGGCCCAGTCGATCCGCTTCACCGCGTCCGACGATGCGCTCCGGCCGATGGGCCGGGCCACCTCCGGTGTGAAGGGCATGAGCTTCCGCGAGGGCGACGAGCTGCTCTCGATGAACGTGGTCCGCGCGAACACCTACGTCTTCACGGCCACGGACGGCGGGTACGCCAAGCGCACCGCGGTCGACGAGTACCGCGTCCAGGGCCGCGGCGGTCTGGGCATCAAGGCCGCCAAGATCGTCGAGGACCGGGGTTCGCTGGTCGGCGCGCTGGTCGTCGAGGAGACCGATGAGATCCTGGCCATCACGCTCGGCGGTGGCGTGATCCGTACGCGGGTCAACGAAGTCCGGGAGACCGGCCGTGACACCATGGGCGTCCAATTGATCAACCTGGGCAAGCGCGATGCCGTCGTGGGCATCGCACGGAACGCCGAGGCCGGCCGGGAAGCCGAAGAGGTCGACGGGGACGAGCCCGGGACCGAGGCGGCAGAGGTGACCGAGCCCCCGGCGGAGTAGCACGAGGAGTAGGTCATGAGTGGAGCCACGGGCGCTACGGCGGGTGGACGGGGAGGCCGGAAGGAATCCCCGTCCGGACCCGCGACCGTGAAGGAGGACAGCGCCCGTGGCTCCGCCATTTCTGCCGACGGCCCCCGACATGAGGGCGCGCACCAGGGGGGACCCGTGAGCGACACCCGCCAGCCACAGCCGCAACCGCAGCCCCGGCCGCAGGACCCGGCCCCGCAGGCCGCAGAGGGCCCGCAAACGCCGTACCAGCCGCCCCAGGCGTATTCCACCGCCGGCGGGCCGGGCGGCGGCTCCCAAGCGGTCCGCAAGCCCCGTACGGGCGCCGCCACGGCCCCGCGGACGCGCAAGGCCCGGCTGCGGGTCGCGCGCGCCGATCCGTGGTCGGTGATGAAGGTCAGCTTCCTGCTCTCGATCGCGCTGGGCATCTGCACGGTCGTGGCCGTCTCGGTGCTGTGGATGGTCATGAACGCGATGGGCGTCTTCTCCACGGTCGGCGGGACGATCAGCGAGGCCACCGGCTCCGGCGACGGCGGCGGCTTTGATCTGCAGTCGTTCCTGTCGCTGCCGCGGGTGCTGCTGTTCACCGGGATCATCGCGGTGATCGACGTGGTGCTGGCGACCGCGCTGGCCACCCTCGGCGCCTTCATCTACAACCTCTCGGCCGGGTTCGTCGGGGGCGTGGAGCTGACCCTCGCCGAGGACGAATGAGGCCCGGCCGGGAGGGCGTCCGGGGGGCTCCCGGAACCGATTTTGGGAACGCCTCTGAAGTGCGCTAATCTTTCGGTGCAGCGAACGCGCGGCTATAGCTCAGACGGTTAGAGCGCTTCCCTGATAAGGAAGAGGCCCCAGGTTCAAGTCCTGGTAGCCGCACTGCACCATCGGCCCGGCCGGGGAACTCCCCGCCGGGCCGATTCGTTGTTCCGGTGCGGAAGTTGGCTCGCGGCGGGCGCCCGCGAACGAGGTGTTGCCGACCGCGAGCTAGGTAACCGATCGGTATCGGCCGGTGTGTATCATCGGCCGACATAGGTCCCCTACGTCAACGAAAGACGAGGTCGCGCGGTGAAGAAGCTTCTCCTGGTCGCACTGGCCGCCATCGGCGGGCTCCTCGTGTACCGCCAGATCCAGGCGGATCGCGCCGAGCAGGATCTGTGGACGGAGGCGACCGACTCCGTGCCCGCAGGTTCGGGTGTCTGAGACCCACCTACGTACAGCAAGCTCGTACGAACCCCGATTGCCCGGTGGCAGTCGGGGTTTCGTATGTCCGGGGGCGGGCGGGGCGGTGTGCGGTGGGGTGCCGGGGAGCGGGCCGGGGTGGCTGATTGTCGTTGCGGGACCGTGACGGTGATCCCCTTGAGTTTGCTAACGCACACTATTAGCTTGCATAAGCAAAGTTTCTGTCTGTGATGTGACCAGCAGGACTCTAGGGGGATCAAGGCATGGCACACCGACCACGCAGAGGGGCGGTGGCGTTGCTCGGCGGGCTGATGCTGGCCCTGGCCGCCGTGGCCGCACCGTTTCAGGCCACCGCCGCGGGGATGCCGGAGGCGGCACCGGCCGCGGCGGGCAGCGGCATGGTGATGGTGCTCGACTCCTCGGGCTCGATGGGCGGGAGCGACGGGGCGGGCAGCACCCGGATCGCCGCCGCCCGTAAGGCCGTGGGCGCCGTCGTGGACTCCCTGCCCGACGGCTATCCGACCGGTCTGCGGGTCTACGGCGCCGACAAGCCCAAGGGCTGCGACGACACCCGGCTCGTCCAGCCGGTCGCCGCGCTCGACCGGGCGGGGCTGAAGCGGGCCGTCGCGGGCGTCCGGCCGAAGGGCGACACCCCCCTCGGACTGTCGCTGCGCAAGGCGGCCGGTGACCTTCCCCGGCCGGCCGGCGGCTCGGGCGGCAAGCGCACGATCCTGCTGATCTCGGACGGTGAGGACAACTGCCAGGCACCGCCGCCGTGCAAGGTCGCGGCCCAACTCGCCGCATCCGGCGTCGATCTGCACATCGACGCCATCGGATTCCAGGTGGCCGGCAAAGCCCGCGCCCAGCTGGAGTGCATCGCCAAGGCCGGCAACGGCCGCTACTACGACGCCCCGGACGCCCGGGCGCTCGCCCGTCAGCTCCAGCGGGCCGGCCAACTCTCCGTGGACGGCTACCGGTTCAAGGGGAACCCGGCCCGCGGCACGGCGACGAGGAGCGGCGCCCCGCACCTCGTTCCCGGCCAGTACCTGGACTCCATCGGGCCCAATGAGGAGCGCTGGTACGCGGTCGATCTGGACGCCGGGTCGACGGCCGACTTCTCGGCGACCGTGGTGCCGCAGTCCGGGGCCACCGTCGGTCTTCTCGACACCCTGAACACCCGGATCGCGTACGGCACCGACAGTGCCTGTGATTCCAGTACCGCGCTGTTCGGGCAGTCGGAGGGAGCCACGCCGCTGACGTCCGGCGTGAGCCGGGTCCCCTCGCAGACCGGCACCGGTACCTGCGACAAGGCGGGCCGGTACTGGCTGGTCGTCCAGCGCAAAGCCCCCAAGGGCTCGGACGCGGCGCGCTGGCCGATGGAGCTGACGTTTCACGTGGAACCACCGCTGACGAAGGGCGTCACTCCCGCGCAGTCGGAGCCCGAGTACGGCGCGGGCGGCAAGGACGCGGCCCTGCCCACCACCGCGCCCCGGGACGTCACCGGCGGCACCGGCTTCAACGACGCACGCCCCCTGCACCCCGGCGTCTGGCGGGACCGGATCCTTCCGGCGCAGACCCTTTGGTACAAGGTGCCGGTCGGCTGGGGCCAGCAGCTGCGCTACGACGTGGAGTTCGCCAACGAACCCACGGTCAGGGGCCACAGCGCCACCATCTCCTCCGGCGGCACCCAGGTCTACACGCCGTTCCGTACCCCGGTCGGTAGTGGCACCGGTGAGTTCGACCCCTCGGTCCCGTACGACGGCCGGCCGGCCGCACTCAAGATGGGCACGGTCCCGGTCGCCTGGACCAACCGCTACGAGAGCCACCCCAACGTCATTCCCGTGCACCAGAAGGGCGACTTCTACATCGCCGTGACGCTGGGCGCCAAGGCCGCGGAGATCGCCCAGAACCCGCGTATCGGGGTGGTGCTGAGGGTTGCGGTGCTGGGCAAGGAGAAGGCCGGCCCCGGGGCGAGCGCGGCCACGGTCACCGGTGCTGCCGCCGGGCGAACTCCCGGGGCCCGGGCGGACGGTGCGCCACAGGACGGTGGAGGATGGTCCACAGGACGCGTGGTGGCCGTAGCCGTCGGTGCGGTAGGGGTCCTGATGCTGGCCGGTCTGGCACTGGCCTACGTACGGGCCCGCCGGAAGCCGGCGGTCCGCGGCGGGGATTCGGATCCGATGAGGGGTGGCTCGTGGTGACCGGACGCACGGCGAGGCGGACCGTGTTTCACGTGAAACATGGCGGACGGGCGGTCGCCGCGCTGGCGGCGCTGACGGCGCTGGCCGGGGTGGCCGTACTTCCCGGGACGGTGGGCGTGGCCTCGGCCACGACCGTGCCCGGCTACCGGGTGGCGGACGACGCCACGGCGGTCAAGGGCACCGCCAGCCGCGCGGACGCCCCCGCGCTCAAGCCCGGGCTGCACACCGACTCCCTCCGGCGCGGGCAGCAGAAGTACTACGCGGTCACCCTCGACGCCACGACCAACGCCTACTTCTCGGTGGTGGCCGCGCCCCGGCCGGGCACCAAGATCGAGGACTACAAGGACCAGTTCACCGTCAGCGTCCAGGACAGCAGCGGCCAGCCCTGCGGCACGGATGCGACACCGTCCTTCCACGGCGGCGGAATGGCCTATCCGATCGCCGACTACGCCACCCGCCGTATCGGCAGCGACCGGACCCAGTGCCAGGAGCCCGGGCCGTACTTCGTCGTCCTCACCCGGGAGGGATCGCAGACCTCCGGACCCGATGCCTGGCCGGTCGAGCTGGATTACCTGCAGGAGCCTGCGATCAAGGGCAGTGCCCCCGCCCGCCCGGCGCCGGGCTCCTGGTCCACCGCCACGCCTCCTGCGCGTACCGATGCCACCAAGCGCCGGGCCAAGGGCGGCACCAGCTTCAACGACGCGGGCTCGGTCGCCACCGGGGTGTGGCAGGACCACATCGAACCGGGCGAGACCCGCTTCTACCGCGTTCCGGTGGACTGGGGCCAGCGGCTCAACCTCAGCGCGGAGCTGCCCAACTCGACCACCGGAAAATCGCGTTTCCTCGCCAACGCGCTCGGGCTGAGCGTCTACAACCCGGCCCGAGGTGCGGTCGGCAACGACAGCTTCGTCGCGTACGACAACGGGGCCGCCGCGAAGAAGTTCACCGCACCCGTCGATTACGGCAACCGCTTCAACCCGACCGACGCGGTCAGCGCGATGCGCTTCGCCGGCTGGTACTACCTGGAAGTGAGCCTCAACCCCAACACCGCCCCGTACTTCGCCAAGGGCGCCGACCTCACGCTCCGGGTGGACGTCCGCCAGAGCCCCAAGCCGGGCCCCGCATACGCCTCCCCCAGCAAGGACTTCTCCGTCACGCCCGACGACCGGGAGGCGGCGCAGAACGGCCGCACCGCACAGGAGGACTCGGCGCGGAGCGGCACCCTGATGACGGTCGCGTACGCCGGGATCGGCACGGGCGTGGTGCTGCTGACCGGGCTCGGGGCGTGGACGCTGGTGGCCCGGCGGTCCGCGGCGGCCGGTCCGCCGGCCCAACGGACGCCGGAGGGCCGCCGGTTCGGACCACCGGGGGGCCGGTAGGCCGGGGCGGCCGGCGGGCGGGGCGCGGCCTCAGGCCGTGAGCAGCGCCCAGACGCCGACCGCGATGCACAGCAGCGCCACGATCAGCACCGGGACCGCGACCTTCGGGGGCGGTCCCGGCTTGCGGTACGGGACGGGCGGCGCCACGGCCGGAGCGGCGACCGGCATACCGGCCGGCGGCTGCCCGGGAACCGGGTGCGGGCCCGCCGTGTAGGGACGGGTGGCGGCCGCCTCGGGGCGGACCGCGGCGGTGGGTTCGTACGCCGGCACCGGAGGCGGCGGGGGCACCGCGGGGACCGGCCGGGGCAGGGGTGCGGGCGTCGGCGGGGTGGACGGCTCCGGCGGGGTGCGCGGCTCCGGCGGGGCGAGCGGGAAGCTGTCGGTGCCGATGGGGGAGCCGCGCCCGGCCGTCGCGGAACCGGCTGTCCCGGGGCCGGTGAGGGGACCGCGCCCAGCCGTCCCGGCACCGGTCGTCCCGGCGCCGACCGCCCCGATGCCGGTCGTCCCGGTGCCGGCCGCCGCGGATCCGCCGTCCTGCGTGGGCTCGTCCGGCCCGCCGGTCGCCAGCGGCCCGTCCGGTCCGAACCCGGCCGGGAGCGGCCCGATGTGGTCGAAGACCTCGACGACCTCGTCCTCGACCGTCGCCTCCGGCAGCAGCTCGACCACCGACAGGATCGCCTTGCGCGCCCCCGTGGCCGTCTTGAACCGGGCGTCCGGGTTCGGGTGCACCAGGGACGCCAGCACCTGCCACAGCGGCTCAGGTACGCCCTCGGGCGCGCCCGGGATCCCGTCGGCGAAGTGCCCGATCAGCGCCTCGGGGTCCGGTTTGACGCCGGTGAGCAGGTAGATCGCGACCAGCCCGACGGCGAACAGGTCGCCAGGGAAGTCCGGTTCGGCGCCGAGCAGTTGCTCCGGTGCGAAGTAACCGGGCGTTCCCACCACGTAGTTGGCCTCGGTGAGCCGGGGCTCGCCCTTGCGCATCGCGATGCCGAAGTCCGACAGTCGCAGATGCGGGCGGCCGGTGCCGGTGGCCTCCAGCAGGATGTTCGCCGGCTTGATGTCGCGGTGCACCACGCCCTCCGCGTGCACCGCGGTCAGCCCGGCCAGCAGCTGGTCCAGCAGCGTGCACACGAACCGCGCCGGCAGGGGCCCGTAATCGCCGGTCAGATGGGCCAGCGAGCCGCCGCTCACCAGGTCCATGGTGAACAGCACCTTGTCGTCGTCCGCCGCCCAGCTCGCCGGGGCCAGTACGTGCGGATGGTCGATCCGCATGGCCTGTTCGCGGACGAAGCGCAGCAGCGTGTGCGCGTCGCTCTGCTGGAGCACCTTCGCCGCCACGTACCGCCGCCGCCGGTGGTCCCAGGCGCGCCAGACCGCGCCCACCCCGCCGCGCCCGATCGGGTCGATCAGCTCGTACCGGCCGGCGAAGATCTCACCCATTGCGCCCCGTCCGCTTCTTGGACCCGCGAAGTCCCCTGTGGCTAACCCTGGTGCGCCTCATAGTGGGCGACCGCGTCCGCGGTGCGACCGGCACCGTAGACCCGGAGGAACTCTGCCAGTTCGGGGTGAGTGGGGGCGAGGGTGTTCGCCGCATCGATGATGTCCCCGGCGTCGGAGACCGAGCGCAGCAGCGACTGGATCTCGCGGACCACCCGGCGGACCGTGGTCGCCCCCGTCGACGACGTCTGCTGCGCGGTGTTGTTCAGCACCGAGCCGCCGGCCGTCTTCTTGATCTCGTCCATGCGGTCGGTGGCCTCGGCGGCGCTGACGCTGCCGTCCGCGACCTGGCCCGACAGCTCCTGCAGTGCCTGGACCCGCTGGACCACGGCCGGGTTGCCTATCTTCGCCCGCTGTCCGCTCATCAGCTGGGAGAGCATCGGGGCCGAGAGCCCGAGCACGGCGGCGAGCCGGGCCTGGTTGAGACCGAGGTCGTCGATGAGTCGGCGGAACAGCGCGCCCAGAGGCTCCCCGTACCAACTGCGCTGCAGCTCCCGGGCCCGCGCGGTGGCTTCCTGCTGTGCTGCGTCCATACCGTCTCCCCTGTCTCCCCGATCGCTTCGCTGCCGCGAATCTCGCGAAGCATCCTACGGAGAGCGACGGTGTGCGGCGATACCCGGTCGGGAAAGCGCCCGGACACCGGGTACCCTGGTGCGCGAAGGGGCCTTAGCTCAGTTGGTAGAGCGCTGTCTTTGCATGGCAGATGTCAGGGGTTCGACTCCCCTAGGCTCCACTCCCCAAGCCCTTCCGGTCGGCGTCACCGCTGGTCAGAAGGGCTTTTTGCTGCCCTGATGGGCTGACGGGCCCTCACCTTGTCCGCGTGCGGGGCCGCGGGCGCCGGCAGGCGAACGGGCCGCGCCCGCCACCCCGCGGAAGGGGTGGGGACGCGGCCCGGTGTGCTGTGGCGGTGCCCGGCGTCAGGCCGTGCCGCCGCCGCCTCGCTCATCGGCCTCTTCCTGCTTGGCCTGGACCTCCGGATCGAGCGCGGCGCCCTCGCTGCCGTCGACCGCGCTCAGCCGGCCGCGGTCGCCGACCTCGGTGGGGGCCGGCGGCTCGACCAGCCAGTCCGGGTTGGCCTGCTTGTCCCACCACTTCCATGCGGCGACCGCACCGGCGGCCAGGACGCCCAGCACCGCGAGGCGCTTGACGGCCTTGCCTCGACGGGCACGGCGGCGGTGCTTCTTCTGCAGCCTGGCGATCTCCTTGGCGGTCACCTGGCCGCGCAGTGCGGCGAGCGCGGCGGTACCGCGGGCCACGGCTTCCTCGCGTACCGGATCGGCCGCCGCGCGGGCGCTGCTCACGGCGTGTTCCAGCCGCGGCGCGGTGTAGTCGGCGGCCTGGCGGGCCGCCTTGCGGGTCCGGCGCGCCGCCCGGTTCGCCGCCGCGTCCACCTTGGGCGGCAGGGCGCCGCGGGCGTGCTCGATACGCGGATGCAGATGGGCGTCGTACTGCACACGGGCCTGATGGGCGGCCTGGTGGGCGGCCTCGGCCACCTTGGGGGCCATGCGCGTACGGGCCTCGTGCGCGTAGTGCACGGCGGCGTCCTTGGCCGTACCGGCATACGGAGCCACCGCCTCCGCGGCGTGCCGCACGCTGTCCCTGGCCGAACTGGTCGCGGTGCGCACGCTGTCCTTGCGGGTCACGGGATCCTCCTCCTCGGTGGCGTGTCCGGGGGGCTCGGGGGGTCGGTTCCCCTTGTCTGCTATGTCGCCTGTCCACCCGTTGGAAGATCATGCCCGCTCGCGCGACATACGGCATGCGCGAGGAGGCATACGGGTCAATACCGGACACTTCCGGAGCTCTGTGGACGACGATGCCACGGTTTGCCGCCCACCGCGCCCGAAATCAGTGCGAAGCCCGGTAAGGGGTGGTGGTCCGGCGACGGGAGGGTCACTTCGTGCGAGGATCGGGGGCCCGTCAGCAAAGACTCATGGAAGGTTGATCGTGGCTGAGCAGCTGTACGCCACCCTGAAGACGAACCAGGGCGACATCGAGATTCGGCTCCTGCCGAACCACGCACCCAAGACGGTCAAGAACTTCGTCGAGCTCGCCAAGGGCGAGCGGGAGTGGACGAACCCGGAGACCGGGGAGAAGACCACCGCTCCGCTGTACGACGGCACCGTCTTCCACCGGGTGATCAGCGGCTTCATGATCCAGGGCGGCGACCCGCTGGGCAACGGCACCGGCGGTCCGGGCTACGAGTTCGGCGACGAGTTCCACCCCGACCTGGCCTTCGACAAGCCGTACCTGCTGGCCATGGCCAACGCCGGCCCGGGCACCAACGGCTCCCAGTTCTTCGTCACGGTCTCCCCGACCGCCTGGCTGACCGGCAAGCACACCATCTTCGGTGAGGTCAGCAACGAGGCGAGCAAGAAGGTGGTGGACGCCATCGCCACCACCGAGACCAACCCGCGCACCGACCGTCCGGTCAAGGACGTGGTGATCAAGTCGGTGGTCGTCGAGACCCGCTGACCCCCGGTGCGCCCGGGCGCGGCCCGGGAACCCTTGCGCCCTGGTGCCGTCCGGGGAACCATTGCGCCCCGCCTGGACGTAAATCAAGCGGGGCGCGCAGCACGTCCGGGGGTGGTGGTCGGGCGACGGGCGGGCGGGGCGGTGTGTTGTGATGCCGGTGTTTCGATGCCGCCCGGCGGATGTGGAAGAGGACGAGGGGACCGATGGACCAGGTGCCAGGCAGCCCGCAGGAGCCGCAGGACGCGCGGGGCGATGACGGCCTGCCCGGCTGCTACCGCCATCCGGACCGCCCGAGCGGCATCCGCTGTACCCGCTGCGACCGTCCGATCTGCCCCGAGTGCATGGTCAGCGCCTCGGTCGGGTTCCAGTGTCCGGACTGCGTACGCGGCGGCAGCGGCACCGGCCACTCCCCGCGGGCGACCGCCCCGCGCACGCTCGCGGGCGGCGCGGTCGCGGCCGACCGGCGACTGGTCACCAAGATCCTTCTGGCGCTGAACGCCGCGGTGTTCGTGGCCGTGCTGGCGACCGGCGGCCAGACCAGCCCGCTGCCCGACCGGCTCGACATGCTGGGCCTGGCCGCCGACCCGACCCGCTACCAGCTCGTCGGGGTCGCCGCGGGCGAGTGGTACCGCCTGTTGACCGCGATGTTCCTGCACCAGCAGGTCGCGCACATCGCGTTCAACATGCTCTCGCTGTGGTGGCTGGGCCCGCCGCTGGAGGCGGCGCTCGGCAGGCTGCGGTTCACCGCGCTGTACCTGCTCTCCGGTCTGGGCGGCAGCGCGCTGTCGTACCTCCTCGCCGCCCAGAACCAGCCCTCGCTGGGGGCGTCCGGCGCGATCTTCGGCCTGCTGGGGGCGACCGCGGTGCTGATGCGCCGGCTCAATTACGACATGAAGCCGGTGCTGATCCTGCTCGCCCTCAATCTGGGCTTCACGTTCCTGTGGCCGCACATCGCCTGGCAGGCACACGTCGGCGGGCTGATCGTGGGCGCCGCGGTCGCGTTCGGGATGGTGCACGCACCACGCGACCGCCGGAACGTGGTGCATGCGGCGACATGTGCGGTGGCGGTGCTGGCGATCGCCGCGGTGGTGTGGGTACGGACCCTCCAGCTGCTGGGCTGAGGGGTCCTCCGAACACGTTGTCCACAGTGCGTGGCCGATCTTGTGCAAGCTGTGCGGAACTCTGCTTCCGGACCGCTCTGACCTGTGTTTCCGCAGGAAGAACCGGGGAGGGAGCGGCCGGGCGGAGTGCCCGGCCGATCACACCGGCGTCAACCGCCGGAGGGTTATCCACAGATCTTCTGAAGTTTTCCCCGGCTGTGGATAACCGTGTGGATGGCCTTGGGCAGGGCTTGCGCTACTTCCACTGGGTGGATACGCCGAAGCCCACCGCGATGAAGCCGAAGCCGCAGACGATGTTCCAGTTGCCCATGGCCGCGATCGGCAGATCGCCCTCGGACACGTAGAACAGCACGATCCACACAAGACCGATCAGGAACATCGCCAGCATCACAGGCGCCACCCAACCCCGACCGGAGTTCATCTTCAGGGTGGTGGTCTTCGCCGGCGGCGGCGTGAAATCGTCCTTCTTGCGGATCCGTGACTTCGGCACGAGGAACTCTCCTGTCGATGCGCTGCGGGGTGCGCCGGGCGCGGACGCGGTGGGGTCGGATTCCTTTCCCGGGCGTCCGTTAGCGTAGTGCTTCCGCGGCGTCGTAAGGAGTAAGGGTACGTTGAGCAATCCCGCCGACCCCTCAGGCCTTCCCCGCCGTGCCCGTCTGCGGCCCGTCCGGCTGCTGACCCTCGTGGTCTTCGCCCTCGCCGGGCTGTTGTTCTGGCTGAGCTTCGACACTGCGCGGGGCACCAATCTGCGTTCCGACGACTCCATGCTGCGCCTCTCCGACCTCATCCAGGAACGCAGCCACAAGAACGGCGTCCAGGACGACCGCAACGCCACCCTGCGCGGGGAGGTCGACGCCCTCGCCCGGCGCGACAACGGCAGCTCCGCCGCCGAGGACGCCAAGCTCCGGGCGCTGGAGAAGAGCGCCGGCACCAAGCCGGTGTCCGGGCAGGGTGTGACGGTCACGCTCATGGACGCCCCGCCGAACGCCACCGCCAAGATCCCCGGCGTCCCCGAGCCGCAACCCAACGACCTGGTCATCCACCAGCAGGACCTCCAGGCCGTGGTGAACGCCCTGTGGCACGGCGGCGCCAAGGGCATCAAGGTCATGGACCAGCGGCTGATCTCCACCAGCGCGGTCCGCTGCGTCGGCAACACCCTGATCCTCCAAGGGCGGGTCTACTCCCCGCCCTACAAGATCACCGCGGTCGGCGACCGCGAGGCGCTCAACAACGCGCTGACCGCCTCCCCTGCCATCCAGAACTACCTCCAGTACGTCAACGCCTACGGCCTCGGCTGGAAAGTCGACCAGCGCGAGGCGGTGACTCTGCCCGGCTACTCCGGCACAGTGGATCTCCACCACGCACAGCCTGTGAAGCCGTAAGCCGTGCCCGCGGGCCGGCGGGAGGGCGGGCCGGATGACACTGCGGAGCCGGACGGTGGCGCGATGGATCGTACGGACGCTCAGCGAGATCTGCCTCACCGCCGGCGCACTGATCGTCCTCTTCGTGGTCTACCTGCTCTTCTGGACCGGCGTACGGGCCGACAGCGCCATGGACGGCGAGATCGGCAAGCTCCACGACCGCTGGTCGTCCGGAGCGGCGGTCGCTCCCGACCGCACGCCGCCGCCCGGTGAGAGCCCCACCCCGGCCCCACCGCCCCGCCGTTACCGGTCGGGCGACTCCTTCGCCGTGATGTACATCCCGCGCTTCGGCGCCGACTGGGCCAAGCCCGTCCTGGAAGGCACCGCGACCGGCACCCTCCAGCGCGGCCTCGGCCACTACGCCCGTACCGCGCGCCTCGGCGACCTCGGCAACTTCGCCGTCGCCGGCCACCGCCGCACGTACGGCGACCCGTTCAAGGACTTCCCCGAGCTGCGGCCCGGGGACGCGGTGGTCCTGTCCGACGGCACGACCTGGTTCACCTACCGCATCGACAACCGCCCCTACACGACGCTGCCGGGCGACATCGGCGTGATCGACCCGGTGCCGCGGAAGTCCGGCTTCAACGGCCCGGGCCGCTACCTCACGCTGACCACCTGCGAACCGGAGTGGGGTCACAGCCACCGGCTGATCGCCTGGGCCCACCTCGATGCCACCCAACCCGTCGCCCAGGGAAGGCCGTCGGCTTTGACCGGCTGACCCACCCGCCCCCGCCCTCGCCCCTTACTCTGGTGTCGCAATCGACATCGTCATCGGCATCGGCAAGGGGACAGCGACAGCATGTACGGCTGGATCTGGCGGCATCTGCCGGGCAACACATGGGTCAAGGCGCTGATTTCCGTGGTGCTCGTACTGGCGGTCGTCTTCGTACTCTTCCAGTACGTCTTTCCGTGGGCGGAGCCGCTGCTGCCCTTCAATGACGTCACTGTCGACGAAGGGATGGCTGCCCTCTGATGACCGCACGGATTCTCGTCGTCGACAACTACGACAGCTTCGTCTTCAACCTCGTCCAGTACCTCTACCAGCTCGGTGCCGAGTGTGAGGTGCTGCGCAACGACGAGGTCGCGCCCCGGCACGCCCAGGACGGCTTCGACGGCGTCCTGCTCTCGCCCGGCCCCGGTACGCCCGAGCAGGCCGGCGTCTGCGTCGACATGGTCCGGCACTGCGCGGACACCGGCGTCCCGGTCTTCGGCGTCTGCCTGGGCATGCAGTCGATGGCGGTGGCTTACGGCGGGGTGGTGGACCGGGCGCCCGAGCTGCTGCACGGCAAGACCTCCCTCGTCGAGCACGGCGGCAAAGGCGTCTTCGCCGGACTGCCCTCGCCGTTCACCGCGACCCGCTACCACTCGCTGGCCGCCGAACCCGCCACCGTCCCGGACGCGCTGGAGGTCACGGCCCGCACGCACGACGGCATCATCATGGGCCTGCGGCACCGCCAACTCCCGGTGGAGGGGGTGCAGTTCCACCCCGAGTCGGTGCTGACGGAGTGGGGGCACCGGATGCTGGCCAACTGGCTCGTCGAATGCGGCGACGCAGGAGCAGTGGAGCGCTCGACGGGGCTCGCCCCGGTGGTCGGCAAGGCCGGCGCGTGACCGACCTACGCCCCGAGCGTGAAGGGAGATCCTACGAGCCGCACGGGCCGGAAGAGCCGTACGCGCCGCAGGACCCGTACGGGCCCCCGGACCCGCTCGGGCAGCCCGATGCGTTCGAGGCGGCCGTGGGCCGGCTCAGCGACCCGCTGAACGACCCCCTGCCGGGCCAGGACGCGCCGCCGCCCGGCACCGGCCGCCGACGGCGCCATGCGGCCCCACCGGCCGACGAGGGGCCGTCCTCGCCCTGGTTCCGCCCCCACCAGGAGCCACCGCCCCCGGCCCCGCCCCGGCTCGACGCCGGGACGCCGCGGTCCTACGGCCCGGACCCCGCCGCCTACGGCCAGGCGTACGGCCCCCGCACCCGGTCCCGCGGTCCCGCCCCCACCGCGCCCGAACCGATACCCGGGCCGCAGACCGCAGCCGCGCCGCCGGCCACGCCCGTCCCCGCCGCGCCTGCTCCCGCCGCGATGCCGCGGCGGGACGACGAGACCATGGCCCTGCGCCAGGCGGAAAAGGCCAGGCCGGCCAACCGGGACGCCGTTTCACGTGAAACCGACGCCGTTTCACGTGAAACAGGAGCCGGTGTTTCACGTGAAACCACGACCACGGCATCCGGGTCGGCCGAGGCAGAGACACCCGTGCCCGGCGGTCGTGCGGCCCGCCGTAAGGCCGCTCAGGAGGCCGCCAGGAAAGGCGGCCGGCGCGGCCGTCACGGCGGCGCTGCCTCCGCAGCCGCTGACACGGCCTCCGAACCGGCGCGCCCCCTCTCCCGTGTGGAAGCCCGCCAGGCCGCCCGCGCCGCGAAGGACAGCCCCAGCCTGATCGCCAGCCGTGCCCTGGGCGAGGCGTTCATCACCCTCGGCGTGCTGATGCTGCTGTTCGTCACCTACCAGCTGTGGTGGACGAATGTGCGGGCCGAGGAGGAAGCCGGCGGCGCCGCCACCAACCTCGAACACGAGTGGAACAAGGGCGGCGCGGAGAAGAAGAACCTCGCCGTCGGCGAGCGCTTCGGGATCATGTACATCCCGAAGCTCGATGTGAAGGCGCCGATAGCGGAGGGCACCGACAAGCACTCCGTGCTGGACCACGGCATGGTCGGTCACTACGACAAGAGCAGCGGGATCAAGACCGCGATGCCCTGGGACAAGAAGGGCAACTTCGCGGTCGCGGCCCACCGCAACACCCACGGCGAGCCGTTCCGCTACATCAACCGGCTCGTCAAGGGCGACAAGGTCATCGTCGAGACGAAGGCCGCGTACTACACGTACGAGATGGAGAGCGTGCTCCCGCAGACCTCACCCAGCAACACCAGCGTGATCACGCCCGTACCGCCCGGTTCGGGCTTCACCAAGCCCGGCCGCTACATCACCCTGACGACCTGCACCCCGGAATTCACCAGTACCTTTCGGTTGATCGTCTGGGGCAAGATGGTCGACGAGCGGCCGCGGAGCAAGGGCAAACCGGAAGCGCTCGGCGGCTAGAAAACAAGAGGGGTGCTACGCGGTGACTGCAACCGGAACCGACGAAGAGAGCGACCGGTCCGCGCCGCCGCCCTCGCCACCGCGCCGGGTGCGCCGGACCATCGCGTCCATCGTCAGCGTCATCGGTGAACTGCTGATCACCACCGGCCTGATCCTGGGCCTGTTCGTCGCGTACTCGCTGTGGTGGACCAACGTCCTCGCCGACCGCGAGGCGCACCAGCAGAGCGACCAGGTGCGCCGGCACTGGGCCAGCAGCGGCCCCAAGGGACCCGGGGCGCTGGACACCAAGGACGGCATCGGCTTCCTGCACGTCCCCGCGATGGACAACGGCGAGGTGCTGGTCAAGAAGGGCACCAGCACCGAGGTCCTCAACGAGGGCGTGGCCGGCTATTACACCAAGCCGGTCAAGTCGGCGCTGCCGCAGGACAAGAAGGGCAACTTCACCCTCGCCGCGCACCGCGACGGCCACGGCGCGAAGTTCCACAACATCGACAAGCTCAAGGACGGCGACCCGGTCGTCTTCGAGACCAAGGACACCTGGTTCATCTACAAGGTCTTCGCGGTCCTGCCCGAGACCTCGAAGTACAACGTCGACGTCCTCAACAAGGTCCCCAAGGAGTCCGGCAAGCACCAGGCCGGCCGCTACATCACCCTCACGACCTGCACCCCCGTCTACACCTCGACCTACCGCTACATCGTCTGGGGCGAGCTGGAGCGCACGGAAAAGGTCGACGCGGACCGCACACTGCCGAAGGAACTGCGCTAGCCGCACAGGGCCCGCCACGGCCCCGTACCGCCAGCCCGGCACACGACGAAGCCCCGGCCGCCCTCCAAGGGCTGCCGGGGCTTCCTCGTCGTGCTGTGCGGCTGTCAGCCGCCGAACGGTCCGCCGAAGATCCCGCCGCCACCGTTGTCGCCGCCGTTGTCACCGCCACCGCCACCGATGGTGGTCAGCGTCACGGTGGTCGACTTCGGGTCGGACGGGGTGTTCCCCGCGGGGTCCTGGTTGATCACCCGGGCGTTGTCGTCCTGCGGCCCGTTGATCTGGATGTTGGTGAAGCCGGCCTGCTGCAGCGCCTTCCTCGCATCCTTCAGCTTCTGGGTCCGCACCTCCGGCACCGGCGTCTGCGCGGCCGCCTTGCCGATCACCAGGTTGACCGTGGAGCCGCTCTTGGCCGGGGTGTTGCCCGCCGGGCTCTGGTCCAACACCTTGCCGACCTGGCTCGGGTCGGGGGCGTCCTGCTCGGTCTTGGTGACGTTGAAGCCCAGATCCTTCAGCTGCTTCTCGGCCGCCGCCGCGTCCTGGCCCTTGACGTCCGGGACGCCGACCTTCGGGCTCGCCTTGGCGACGGTGAGGGTGATCTCGGTGTCCTTGGTCGCCTTGCTCTGCCCGTCGGGGTTCTGCTTGATGACGGTGCCCGCCGTACGGTCGGACTCCTCATCGACCCGCTTGATGTTGTCGAAGCCCTTGTTGTGGAGCTCCCTCTCGGCTTCCTCGACCGGCAGGCTCTTGACGTCGGGGACCGGCACCTTTGCCGCCCCGGAGCAGATCGTCACCGTGATCGTGTCGTTCTTCGCGATCTGGGTGCCGACCTCCGGAGACTGGGAGGTGACCTGGTTCTTCTTGACGTTGGTGCAGGGCTTGCGGCCGGCCGATTCGACCGTGAAGGAGCTGTTCACCCCGGACTGCTTGGCTTCCTTCAGCGTCCTGCCGACGAGGTTCGGGGCGGCGAACTTGCCGTCCTGCTTGTTGCCGGTGAACATCGCCTTGCCGATGAAGATCGCGCCGACCAGGACCAGTACCGCGGCCAGGACCAGCAGGATCGTCGAGACGTTGCTCTTCTTCTGGCCGCCGCCGCGGCGCCGGTCGGCCCGCTCGTCGTAGCCGTAGCCGCCGTCGTCCGGGTTCATCGGCGGGAGCATCGTGGTCTGGCCCGCCGGGTCCTGCGCCCGCAACATCGTCGTGGGCTGGTCCTGGTCGTAACCGACCGCGCCCATCGCCGAGGTCGCCGCGACCGGCTGGCCCTCCAGCGCCGCCTCGATGTCGGCACGCATCTCGTCCGCCGACTGGTAGCGGTAGTCCGGGTCCTTGACCAGCGCCTTCAGGACGATCGCGTCCATCTCCGGCGTGATCTCGGGGTCGAAGTTGCTCGGCTTCTGCGGCTCCTCGCGGACGTGCTGGTACGCCACCGCGACCGGTGAGTCACCGACGAACGGCGGCCGCACGGTCAGCAGCTCGTACAGCAGACAGCCGGTGGAGTACAGGTCGGAGCGGGCGTCGACCTGCTCGCCCTTGGCCTGCTCCGGCGAGAGGTACTGCGCGGTGCCGATGACCGCCGCGGTCTGCGTCATCGTCATGCCGGCGTCGCCCATGGCGCGGGCGATGCCGAAGTCCATGACCTTGACCTGGCCGGTGCGGGTCAGCATGACGTTGGCCGGCTTGATGTCGCGGTGGACGATCCCGGCCCGGTGGGAGTACTCCAGCGCCTGGAGGACGCCGATGGTCATCTCCAGCGAGCGCTCGGGCAGCAGCTTTCTTCCGGAGTGCAGCAGCTCACGCAGCGTCGATCCGTCGACGTACTCCATGACGATGTACGGGATCGAGACACCGTCGACGTAGTCCTCGCCGGTGTCGTAGACCGCGACGATCGACGGATGGTTCAGCGAGGCGGCCGACTGGGCCTCACGGCGGAACCGGGCCTGGAAGGACGGGTCACGGGCGAGGTCCACCCGCAGCGTCTTCACAGCCACGGTGCGGCCCAGGCGGGTGTCATGCGCGAGGTACACCTCGGCCATGCCACCGCGGCCGAGCACCGAGCCCAGCTCGTACCGGCCGCCGAGGCGACGCGGCTCTTCCATAAGCTTCTCCAGCCCTCTCCGTCAGTCCCGACCGCACCCGTGTGTGTGGTCCGGCGGTGTGCTGTCCGGGCTACCGTACCCGGCACGCCCTACCGGACCGGGCCGGAGCCGCAACCTGATATGCGACCGGTATTGGCATGGCCCGGGTCACTTCTCGCCTTCGAGTACCGCTTCCATGACGCGCTTGGCGATCGGAGCGGCGAGCTTTCCACCCGCGATGTCGCTGCGCAGGGTGTCGGATCCCTCAATGACCACGGCGACCGCGACGGGGGTGCCCTTGTCGGTCTTCGCGTAGGAGATGAACCAGGCGTACGGGTTGTCCTTGTTGTTCTCGCCGTGCTGGGCGGTACCCGTCTTACCCCCGACTGTGACGTTCGGGATCTGCGCGTTGGTTCCCGTGCCCTCCTTGACCACGGTCTCCATGATGCTCTGGACCTTCTGGGCGTTCTCCGGGCTCAGCGGTCGGCTCATCTCCTGCGGCGTGTGCTGCTGCACCACGTTGAGGTTCGGCGCGACCAGGCTCTCGACCATGTACGGCTTCATCAGCTTGCCGCCGTTGGCGACCGCCGAGGCGACCATGGCCATCTGCAGCGGGGTGGCCCGGTTGGAGGCCTGGCCGATGCCCGCCATCGCGTTCTGCGGCCGGTTGTCCGTCGGGTAGATGCTCTCCGCGGCCCGGACCGGGGTGTCGATCTTGGCGTTGTTGAAGCCGAACTTCTCCGCCTCGGCCTTCATCTTCTTGTTGCCGAGGTCCGCGCTGATCTTGCCGAAGACGGTGTTGCAGGAGTACCGCAGCGCCTGCCGCAGGCTGGCGTTCTCACACGGGATGCTGCCCTCGTTCTTCAGCTCGATGCCCGAGGTGTCGGGCAGCGTGTACGGAAGTGGCGAGCGGGTGTCGGCATCGACGTCGGTGTAGAGCCCGTTCTCCAGCGCCGCCGAGGCCGTGACGACCTTGAAGGTGGAGCCCGGCGGGTAGGTCTGGCGCAGCGCCCGGTTGAGCATCGGCTCGTCGGGGTTGTTCTTCTTCTGTAGCCCGTTGTACGCCTTGGCGTCCTTGTCGCTCATCCCGGCGAAGGTGGACGGGTCGTACGACGGGGTGCTGGCCAGCGCCAGGATCGCGCCGGTCTCCGGGTTGATCGCGGCGACCGCGCCCTTGCTGTTCCCGAGCCCGTCGAAGGCGGCCTTCTGGGCCTTGGCGTCCAGCGTGGTCACCACGTTGCCGCCCTTCTGCTTGCTGCCGGTGAACATGTCCACCGTGCGGCTGAAGAAGAGCCGGTCGTCGGTGCCGGTGAGGATGCCGTCGTTGAGCTTCTCCAGCTGGTTGGCGTCGAACGCCTGCGAGGCGTAGCCGGTGACCGGCGCCCACATCTTGCCGTTCTTGTACGTGCGCTTGTACTTGAAGTCACCGCTGTCGGTGGTCGTCGAGCCGGTGACCGCCTTGCCGTCCACGATGATGTTGCCGCGCGGCGTGCTGTAGCGCTCGATCGCGACCCGGCGGTTGTGCGGGTCGTTCTTGAGTTCGTCGCCCTTGACGAACTGCACCCAGTTGACGCGGACCAGCAGGGCGAGGACGAGCAGGCCGCAGAAGATCGCGACCCGGCGCAGGGGCTTGTTCACGGGCGGACCACCTGGGTCATCTCGGCGTCGGTGGACGGTGCGGGGGTCGGTGCCGGGCGGCGCGCGGTGTCGCTGATGCGCAGCAGGATGGCCACCAGCGCCCAGTTGGCGATGACGGAGGAACCACCCTGGGCCAGGAACGGCATCGTCATACCGGTCAGCGGGATGAGGCCGGTCACACCGCCGGCGACGACGAAGACCTGCAGCGCGAAGGCGCCGGACAGGCCGATCGACAGCAGCTTGCCGAAGGGGTCGCGGGCGGCCAGTGCCGTACGGATGCCGCGCTCGATCAGCAGGCCGTAGAGCAGCAGGATCGCCATCAGGCCGGCCAGGCCGATCTCCTCGCCGACCGTGGCGAGGATGTAGTCGCTCTTGGGCGCGATACCGCCGATGAGCCGGGAGTAGCCCTGGCCCAGGCCCGAGCCGAGGATGCCGCCGGAGCCGAAGGAGTACATCGCCTGCGCGGTCTCGGTGACACCGCCGTTGAGCAGCTCCAGCGGGTTCAGCCAGTTGTGGACACGCACCTGGACGTGGGACTCGAACGTGGCCACGGCGACCGCGCCGCCGGCGCTGAGCAGCAGACCGAAGACGATCCAGCTGGTCCGCTCGGTGGCCACGTACAGCATGATCACGAAGAGGCCGAAGAACAGCAGCGAGGTACCGAGGTCCGTCTCGAAGACCAGGATCATCAGGCTGAGTGCCCAGATGACGAGGATCGGGCCGAGGTCGCGGCCGCGCGGGAGGTACAGGCCCATGAAGCGGCGGCTGGCCAGCGCCAGCGCGTCCCGCTTCACCATCAGGTAACCCGCGAAGAAGATCGCGATGATGATCTTGGCGAACTCGCCCGGCTGCAGCGAACCGACACCGGGGATGGTGATCCAGATGCGCGCGCCGAAACGGGCCGGGAAGAAGATCGGCGCGATCAGCAGCACCAGCGCGACCACCATCGAGATGTAGGTGTAGCGCTGCAGGACGCGGTGGTCCTTCAGGAAGATCAGCACGCCGAGGAAGAGCGCGACACCCAGCGTCGACCACATCAGCTGCCCCGGCGCCATCGCACCGCCCAGCTGCGGGGTGCTGATCTGCGGCTCCTGGTCCAGGCGCCAGATGAACACCAGGCCCAGACCGTTCAGAAGCGTCGCGATCGGCAGCATCAGCGGGTCCGCGTACGGCGCCCACTTGCGCACGACGAGGTGGGCGACACCGGCCAGCAGGCCGAGGCCCAGCGTGTAGCCGAGCACGCCGGCGGGCACGGCCTCTTCCTTGGCCAGCCCGACGTTGATGTACGCGAACACCGGGATCAGCACGGCGAAGACGAGCATCGCCAGCTCGGTGTTGCGGCGGCTCGGGGCTCCGATCGTGCCGATGGTGGTGGTGTTGGTGGTACTGCTCATGAGATGTACGGCCCCCTACGCCCTACTGCTGGGTGCTGCAATTCTTTTCCAGCTTCTGCTGCTCCTCGGAGGGGGCCTGGCTGGGAGTGGGTGTGGGAGTCGCGGACGCGGGCGCCGACAGCGCCCCTGCCGTACCGGTGCCGGGCTTGGTGGTCGGCGTACCGGGCTTGGTCGGCGTGCCGGGCTTTGTGCCGGGCTTGGCGGGCGTGCCCGCCTGGCCCTTGCCCTTGTTGCGCGCCGCTTCGCGCTCGGCGGCCTCCCGCTGCTCCTTGCTGCGGCAGGCGTTCGCCTGCTTGCTCAGCTCGGTGACCTTGTCGCCGCCCTGCATGCGGCTGTCGACCGCGATCGTCTGCTTGACCTGGTTGCGCTGGTACAGCGGCAGGTACTTGAGTTCGATCTCGGGGTGGTCCTCATCCACGGCATTGAGCTTGAACCAGGCGAGGTCCTGGCTGATGCCGCGGTACAGCGCCACGTGGTCGTCCTTGGCGCCGACGAAGTACTGGGTCTGCGTCCAGCGGTAGCCCGCGTAGAGCCCGCCGCCGACGACGGCCAGCGCCAGCACGCCGAACAGCGACCGCTTGAGCCACCGCCCGCGCTTGGGCTTGACGAAGTCCTCGTCCATGAACGCGCCGAAAGAGCCCTGCGGCGGACCGCCGACCTCCGGGTCGCCGCTCCCGGGCGGCCCGAAGGCACCACCGGGCGCGGACGGCTGCCCGCCCGGGCGGCCGAGCTCGGCGGCGCGGGCGGCCGGCGTCTGGAGCGTGCTGGGGTCGTTGAGCTGGTTCTGGTTCTCCGCGACGGCACCGACGATCACCGGGGTGTCGTTGAGCTGCCCGGCCATCGTGTCGTTGCCGTCCACGTCCAGGACGTCGGCGACGATGCACGTGATGTTGTCCGGGCCGCCGCCGCGCAGCGCGAGCTGGATCAGCTCCTGCACCGTCTCGTGCGGCCCGTGGTAGCCGGCCAGCGTCTCTTCCAGCGTCTGGTGGCTGACGACGCCGGACAGTCCGTCCGAGCAGATCAGATAGCGGTCGCCGGCCCGCACCTCGCGGATCGACAGATCGGGCTCGACGTGATCACCGCTGCCCAGCGCCCGCATCAGCAGCGACCGCTGCGGATGGGTGGTGGCCTCCTCCTCGGTGATCCGGCCCTCGTCGACCAGCCGCTGCACCCAGGTGTGGTCCTGGGTGATCTGGGTCAGCACACCGTCCCGCAGCAGATACGCGCGGGAGTCGCCGACGTGCACCAGGCCGAGCCGCTGGCCGGTCCACAGCAGCGCGGTCAGCGTCGTCCCCATGCCTTCGAGCTGGGGGTCCTCCTCGACCATCACCCGCAGCTGCTCGTTGGCGCGCTGCACGGCACTGCCGAGCGAGGTCAGGATGTCCGACCCGGGGACGTCGTCGTCGAGCTGGACGAGCGTGGAGATCACCTCGGAGGAGGCGACCTCACCGGCGGCCTGGCCGCCCATGCCGTCCGCGATGGCGAGCAGCCGCGGCCCGGCGTAACCGGAGTCCTCGTTGCCCTCGCGGATCATGCCCTTGTGCGATCCGGCGGCGAAGCGCAGTGACAGACTCATGCGCACCTCACCCGTCGGCTCGGGGTACAGCCGGTCTCGCCTGGCCACACAGCCCACCCTCCGGTCGGGAGCACGCCCGGGTCCGCCGAGTGGACCGCCGCGGCTCGCTCGCTCCGCTCGCTCATTGTCGTACTACTTCCGCAGCTCGATGACGGTCTTGCCGATGCGGATCGGGGCTCCCAGCGGAATCGGTGTCGGGGTCGTCAGTCGGGTCCGGTCCAGGTACGTGCCGTTGGTGGAACCGAGGTCCTCGACGATCCACTGGCCGTCACGGTCCGGGTAGATCCTGGCATGCCTGCTGGACGCGTAGTCGTCGTCCAGCACGATCGTGGAGTCGTGCGCACGGCCCAGGGAGATCGTCTGGCCTTGGAGGGCGACGGTGGTGCCGGTCAGCGACCCCTCGGAGACCACGAGCTTCGTGGGCGCTCCGCGGCGCTGGCGGTTGCCGCCGCGGCCGCCTTCCTGGCGGCGCTGTTGTTGTTGCTGCGGCGGGGGCGCGGCCTGGCGCTGCGTACGGGCTTCCTGCCCGCCGCGCCGGGCGGCCCCGCGCTGGGTCACGCGGGTGCCGAACAGATCGCTGCGGATGACCTGAACGGCCACGATGACGAACAGCCACAGTACGGCGAGGAAACCCAACCGCATGACCGTGAGGGTCAGCTCTGACATTGCCCCCGCTTCACCCTTCGGCTTGCCGGTAAACGATGGTGGTACTGCCCACGACGATCCGCGAGCCGTCGCGGAGACTAGCGCGGGTGGTGTGCTGCCCGTCTACCACGATGCCGTTGGTAGAACCCAGATCCTGGATCGTGGGGGGCGTTCCGACCCGGATCTCACAGTGACGCCGGGAGACACCCGGGTCGTCGATCCGTACGTCAGCGTCGGTGCTGCGGCCCAGCACGAGCGTGGGGCGCGAGATCTGGTGGCGGGTGCCGTTGATCTCGATCCAGCGCCGGGTCTGCGCGTGCGGCTGCGGTCCTGCACCGGGCGGTGCCGTACGGGGTACGGGCTGTGCGCCGCCGGGAGGCGGGGACGAAGGCATGGGGGGCGGACTCACGTGGCCGGCGCCGGGCCGCGGGCCCTGCGGGATCGCCGAGGCGCGCTGGGCGGCCGCCTGGCCCGGGTGGTCCTGGGACGTGCTGGAGGCGAGGGTGCGGCTGCGCACGCGGTACAGGCCGGTGTCGAGGTCGTCGGCCTTCTCCAGGTGGACCTTGATCGACCCCATGAAGGTGTAGCGCTGCTGCTTCGCGTAGTCGCGGACCATGCTCGACAGCTCGTCGCCGAGCTGCCCGCTGTACGGGCTCAGCCGCTCGTAGTCGGGGGCGCTCAGTTCGACGATGAAGTCATTGGGGACGACCGTGCGGTCGCGGTTCCAGATGGTGGCGTTGTTGTCGCACTCACGCTGCAGCGCACCGGCGATCTCGACGGGCTGCACCTCGGACTTGAACACCTTGGCGAAGGTGCCGTTGACGAGACCTTCGAGACGCTGCTCGAAACGCTTCAGTACTCCCACGGGGCACCTCCTTCCTCAGTCTTCGTCGGTGTCGTCCTGATCGGGTGGTCCTGATACTGCTTACTGATCGTATCCACGCCTTGGGAAATCGGCTGGTTCCCCTTTCCCGCCTTGAGGACGAGTGTCGCCTCTCACAGGGTTGCCCGGTGCCTGTCCGCTCCTTGCCCGCTGCTCGTGCACTGCGATCGTAGATGTGCCCCGATGACAGTGTCCCGCAACCGCCGACCACTCCGGGCGGCCGGGGGCCGCAGTCGGACGGGCCCCGGACACCCTGCCCGTCCCGTGCCTTTGCACGCCACCTCGCGGTTCCGTCCGTCACCACACCGCCCCGCACGTCCCCTTTGCGGTGCTGCATGTCACCTCGATGTAGACCTCGCGGTGCCGCAGGTCACGTCACCTCGCGGTTCCGGCCGTCACGTCACCTCATGGTTCCGGCCGTCGCTTCATGGTTCCGCCGTCGTCCCGGGGCCCCGCACGCCCTTGTACGGCGCTGCACGGGCCGGGAGCCCCGCCCAGGTCCCAGCAGTCCCGGGCGGGGAGGGGCCCGGGGGAAAGGCGTGTGAACCCACCCCAGCCAGCGTGCTAATGTTCTGGATGTCGGCAGGCGCTCGCACAAGACCCGGACAGAACAAGCCGGATCGCGTGAGAGAATCAACCGGCAGCACCCATGCGCGGGTGGCGGAATAGGCAGACGCGCTGGATTCAGGTTCCAGTGCCCGAAAGGGCGTGGGGGTTCAACTCCCCCCTCGCGCACAGATGAGACCCCCGGTCTCCGGAGAAATCCGGCGACCGGGGGTCTTTCGTTGTGCCTGTGTGCGTTGCCTTCCTCACATTGTTGCCTCGGTCACCTTCTCGGTGGGGATGGGGGTTGGGCGAGGGTTCAGCGCGGGTCGGCCGCGGCTTGTGTGGGCTGCGTCACGGGCGTCAGCGGTTCGTGATGGTTCCGCACGGAGGCCGTAGGGATATACGGCTTCGCGGGATTCGTCAGGGGTGCCGTAGCGAGTCCGCGACGGCCGTGCGGAAGGCGCGGATCCGGGCCGTCTCGCGGGCGGGGTGGTGGACCAGGCCCAGGACCGAGTCGGGGAGCCCGGTCACGGGGACGAAGGCGAGGTCGCGCCGGCCGTGGTAGTCCGCGGTGGGCCGGCACAGCAGCATCGCCCCGCGTCCGGCCGCGGTGAGGGTGAGGCCCTCCTGGAGGGTGCTGATCCGCGGGCCGGCAGGTACGGGGCGGCCCTGGGGTGTGGTGGCCGGGGCGTGGGCCGCGCGCCAGTAGGGCGGAGCCGGATCGTCCGGGGAGATCAGCGGGACACCGGCGAGCTCCTCGGCGCCGATCGCGGTCCGGGACGCCAGGGGATGCCGTACGGACACCGCGAGGGTCTGCTGCTGGGCGGAGAAGACCGGGCCGAGGGCGAGGTCAGGCTCGGCCATGGGCAGCAGCGTCACGGCGACGTCGACGGCTCCGCTGCGCAGCGCGCCGAACGGGTCGCACAAGGGGATCTCGACGATTTCGGTGGCGCAACCGGGGTGGCGGCTCTGGAAGGTGTCGATGGCCTGCATGATCCGGTCGTCCGCGGTCCCCTGGAACCCGATCGTCAGCCGCCCTTCGACGCCCCGGGCGGCACTGCGGGCACGCTCCACGGTGGCGCGCAGGGCGTCGTACGCGGGGCGCAGCGACGTACGGAACTCCTCGCCGAGCGGGGTCAGCCGGACCCGGCGGCTGGTGCGGTCGACGAGGCGCGCGCCGATCCGTGACTCCAGGGAACGCAGCAGCTGGCTGACGCGGCTCTGCGAGACGTACAGCCGCTCGCCGGTGCGCCCGAAGTGCAGTTCCTCGGACAGCACGAGGAAGCACTCCAGCTCGCGGAGTTCGAGGCCGGGGCCGGGGGCAGCGGGCATGACGTGTACTCGCTCTTGAGGTCGAGGGGGATCGGTGGGGAGGGATGGGCAGGGACTGGGATCGATGGGGATCGATGAGTCCTGCTCATAGAAGGGTGAGGAGTTGGCCGTTGTTCCCCGGGGGCCGCGCGCCTTGGCTGGGGGCATGACGAACAGTGAGGACGGGCCGGTGGTGAGGCCGGGGATGGGGCACGTGGGGGTGGCTGTGGGGCAGCCCGTGAAGGCGGCGGGTGGCGAGCAGCAACTTCTAGGGCAGGGTGGTGAGTTGGGCGTGGGGCGGGGTGGGGGCTGGCCGGCGGTGGCGGCGCTGACGGCGGCGACCTTCACGGTCGTCACGTCCGAGATGCTGCCCGTCGGGCTGCTGACCCCGATCGGCCGGGAGCTGCGGGTCTCGGACGGTACGGCCGGGCTGACGCTGACCGTGACCGGTCTGGTGGCCGCGGTGGCCGCGCCGGTGTTGACGCTGCTGGTGGGGCGGCGGGACCGGCGGGCAGTGCTGGCCGCCCTGATGGCCACGCTGACGGCGGCGAACCTGCTTGCCGCGTACGCCCCGAACGTCGCGGTGCTGCTGATGGCCCGGGTGCTGGTGGGGCTGGGGATGGGCGGGGTATGGGCGATTGCGGCGGGGCTCGCGGTGCGACTGGTGCCCGCGCACCGCGTCGCGGCGGCCACGTCCCTGGTCTTCAGCGGGGTCGCGGCGGCCTCCGTGCTGGGGGTCCCGGCCGGTACGTCCCTGGGCGAACTGGGCGGCTGGCGCGCGGCGTTCGTGGGGATGGCCGCGGTGTGTGCGGTGGTGGCGCTCGCGCTGGTCGTCCTGCTGCCGCCGCTTCCGGAGACGGCCGCGGTCCGCCTCGCCGGGGCGCTCGGCCTGCTGCGCGGTGCGCCCGTACGGAGCGGACTGATGCTGGTGACGCTCCTGGTGACGGGCCATTTCGCGGCGTACACGTATGTGCGGCCGGTGCTGGAGGGCGTGGCCGGTGTGCAGCCGGGGCAGATCAGCACGCTGCTGCTGGCCTTCGGCCTCGCCGGACTGGCCGGGAACTTCGCGGCGGGGGCCGGTGCCGCGCGGTCCCCGCGCGCGACGCTGGTGGTGATCTGCGGAGTGCTCGCCGGAACGATCCTGCTGGTGCCGCTGCTGGGGCGCGGCCCCGGGGTGGCCGGGCCGACGGGCCTGATGGCCGTGGGGGGCCTGTTGGCCGTATGGGGCCTGTCCTACGGGGGTGTCTCGGTCAGCACCCAGACGTGGCTGATGGCGGCCGCACCGGGGGCGCGGGAGGCCGCTTCCGCGTTGTTCGTGGCAGTGTTCAACGGGGCCATCGCCCTGGGCGCCTTCCTGGGCGGCCGGGCCGCTGACAGTTGGGGACCGACCGGCGTGATGTGGCTGGGCAGCGCACTGGCGGCGGGCGCGCTGGTGACGGCCGGGGTGGGGAAGGGACCGGGAAGGGGCGGCGAAGGGGATGGTGAAGGGGTCAGGAAGGGGGCGGTGAAGGGGACGCGGTGGGAGAGGAGCGGGGCGTAGGGGGGAGGGGGCGTAGGGGTGTGAGGACTCTCCGTTCGTCGCCGGGAGGTTCGTTGGCGAGCCCCCCGCCGCGGGTTCCGGGCTCTGCGGCCGGCCCGGAGCCCGCGGCTGGGTGGTCCCGTTCAGGGGTTCTGGTGGCCTGGGCCCGCGGTTCGGGGCCCGGCTCCCGTTCTCAGGCGGCGAGGCGTGCGACGAGGGCCTTGGCCTTGGCCGTGGCGTCCTCGTGGGCCTTGTCGCGGGAGGTCTCGTACAGCGGCACCAGGTCGGCCATCGCCGGGTTGACGGGTGCCATGGTCAGCTCGGGGACGATGAAATCGACGTCCAGCCCCATGCCGCCGCCCAGCACGGCCTCCAGGTAGTTCTGCACGTACTCCATGCCCTCACGGGGCGTGCCCGGCGCGTACGAGCCGCCACGGCTGGCGACGACCGTGACGGGCGTCCCCTTGGCGGACGGCGCCTCGCCCGCGGTACGGCCCATGATGATCACCTGGTCGAGCCACGCCTTGAGCGTGGAGGGGATCGTGAAGTTGTACATCGGCGCGGCGATGACGACCGCGTCGGCCTGCTCCAGCTCCTCGGCGAGCTTGACCCGCACGGCGAACGCGGCCTGCTGCTCGGGGGTGTGGGAGGACGGGTCGGAGAACGCGGCGGAGGCGGCGACGCCGTCGAGGTGCGGCAGCGGGTCGGCGGCCAGGTCGCGGTGGATGACGGTGCCTTCGGGGTGCTGCTCCTCCCAGGTCTTGCGGAAGGCCGCGGTGACCGAGCGGGAGGCGGAGACGCCCTCGGGGGAGACGGACGAGTCGATGAGCAGAAGCGTGGCCATGGGAATCGTTCCTTCGGTCGGTGCTGTCCGGTTGATGCGGTCTGGTTGATGCGGTCTGGCTCTGGTAGGTGCCGTCCGGTGGGTGCCGTCCGGTAGGGGCCGGGCGGGGACAGCGGGGCTTCAGCGGGTTCAGCGCGTTCAGCGCGTTCAGGTCCAGCGGGGGCTTGCCAGTGGTCTCACCGGGGGCTCGGCCCCTGTTCAGCGCCCCAGGGATCAGCGGGCACTGCGGTGCTGCCCACGTTGAGCACGTACTGACCAACGTTTGGCTAGCTGGTTGAATTCCGTACGTCACTATTCATAGCACAGGAGCTTACTTTTCTGCAGTAGCCAACGAGAGGGCGGTACGCTGGGTGTATGGCGGACCACAGCGAGGCGACGTGTAAGCAGGTCGACGACGGCATGGCGCGCGTCTTCGAGCTGTTCGGGAAGCGCTGGACGGGACTGATCGTCGCCACCCTGATGTCCGGCCCGGTGCACTTCGCTGACCTGCGGCGGGCGATCCCCGGCATCAGCGAGCGGATGCTCTCCGACCGCCTGATGGAGCTGGCGGGTGTTGGCCTGATCGTGCGCGAAGTGGATGCGGGCCCTCCGCTCCGTGTCTCTTACCGGCTCACGGAGGCCGGCCTTGCGATGGACCCCGCCCTCAAGGAGCTCGGCCGCTGGGCGGAGACGTATCTGGCGGACGGCGGGCAGTGCCCGAAGCGGTTCCGGAGGTAGCCGGTCGGGGGCTTCGTTCCTGGTTCTTTGCCTGTTGGCCCCCTCTTTCCGCTTTTCCTGAGCTCCACCCCTCTTCCCTCTGTCTGGTGGGTTGCGCCAGTTACCCCAGTCGCTCCTGAGCCGCGTTGTAGCGCTGTAGGTAGGTGGCGAAGCGGTCGAGGTCGGCCTCGTCCCAGTCGGCCAGGCGCTCGCGGAAGGCCTGCCGGCGGCTGGCGGTGACGTTGGCGAGCACCTGGGCGCCCTTCTCGGTGGGGTGGAGCACCTGGACGCGGTGGTCGTCCGGGTCGACCCGGCGCTCGACGAAACCGAGCTTCTCCAGTGCGGCGATCTGCCGGCTGACCGTGGACTTGTCCAGGAAGTAGTGCGCCGCGAGGTCCGTAGCGCGGCATCCGCGCTGGTCATCGAGGTGCGCAAGCAGGGTGTAGGAGACCAGCGACAGCTCGGGATGCATCCGGGCGGCGGTCGCGCGGGCCCGCCGGGCGAAGGCGGTCATCTCCTGCTGGATGGTCTCGACGGAGTCATCGCGGTGGGCCACGGGTTGCCTTTCGTAGATGTAGTTGTAGAGTACAACGTAAGTATGAGTTGTATTTGCCAACTGTTGCTGGCAGCTGTTGCCGGCTGCCCGCCCGCAGTCCGCCGCGGGCCGGCGACAGAACCCTCAGCGTGAGAAGGCTCGCCCCATGAGTACGGTCCGACGTCCCGACCACCACCGAAGTGCGCCCCAAGGCAGCCACCGGGCCGCCTCCGCCGGCCGCCCTGCCGCCCACACGGCCGGGCTCCGCCATGTCCTGACGCACCTGGTCACGCCCCTGCTGATGTGCATCGGCATGGGGCTCGCCTACCTGGGCGCGTTCGCCCATCCCGCACCCCACCACCTGCCGGTCGCGGTCGTCGGATCGAGCCGGAGCGCACAACTGCTCGCCCAGTCGATCAACGACAGGTCGGGCGGCGACCTCGCGGCGCGTACGGTCCCCCGTCGCGCTACCGCGGTCGAGCAGCTGAAGCACCAGGACATCTTCGGTGCCTACGTGATGAACGGGGCGGCGCAGGGACAGACGGGGGAGCGGCCGCAGGGGCAGGCGCAGGAGCGCACGCAGGGACAGACGGGCGGGCGAATGCAGGGACAGACGCGCGGCCAGGGGGTCCCCGAACTGCTCGTGGCCACCGCCGGATCCGACACCAGCGCCTCCGTCGTGCAGAAGATCTTCACTCCTCTCGCGGCCCGGCAAGGTGCCCCGCTGAAGGTCACGGACGTCGCGCCGCCCGCCGAGGACGATCCGACCGGGCAGGGCATCTTCTTCCTGCTGGTGGCGATCAGCATCGGCTCGTACGCCTCGGTCGCGGTGATCGGCGGTGCCGGCGCCGTCCTGCCGCTCCGGTTGCGGGCCGTGTTGGCGATCGGTACGTCCGTCGTGGTCAGCCTCATCGGCACGGCGTTCGCGGGCCCGGTGTTCCACCTCGTCGACCACGGACTGTGGGGCCTGTGGGGCATGGCGTGGCTGTACTCCGCCGGCGTTCTGCTGATCGGCACCGGCCTGCACACCTTCCTCAAGCGGTGGACGACGCTCGGCGTGATGGCCCTCTTCGTGATGCTCAACTTCACCTCGTCCGGCGGGATTTTCCGGCCCGAGATGCAGAACGGCTTCTTCGCCGCCCTGCACTCCTTCTGGAACGGTGCCGGCTTCGTGGAGGGCCTGCGCAGTCACGTCTACTTCGACGGTTACGGCCTGTCCGGGCACGTTGGGACGCTGGTCGGCTGGCTGCTCGTCGGCGTGCTGATGGTCGGTCTGGCGGGGCTGGCCGAACGACGCCGACGGGCCGCGGAAGCGGAGGCGACGGCCAATGCGGCGGCGGTGGCAGCGGCTGCGGTAGCGGCAACGGTGCCGGAGCCCAGGCCGCAGCGGCCGGTGGGGGCGGCGACACCCGGCACCGGCTCGGCGGAAGCGGCCACGGAGGAAGAAATGACGGAGGAAGAAATGGAGGAGGCGGTGGGGGTCTAGCGGGCCGATGACTTACCACTGCGAGGGTGGTCGCTGAGTGCCTGGCGGGTTGTGATTGCGGCTTGACGGCTTGACGGCTTGACGGCTTGGTGGGTGAGGGGTTGGCGGACTTGGTGGCTTGGGAGTTGGGGGCTGACGGCTGGACGGCTGGACGGCTGGACGGCTTGACGGCTTGGGGGTTCGGCGGGTTGGCGTCAGTGGCTGACCGCCTGGCCGCCTGACCGCCTGACCGCCTGAGCTTCTGACCGCCCCATCCCCTGCCTCCCCTCGACACGACCAGCGATACGCAGAGTTATCCACAGGCCCTGCGCGCGATGGCGCGACGTCGGTAACGTCATTGCACGTCGGCAGGCCGGGAGCAGTCCCGTCCGGCAGCCGGTAAGTAGTGCCCAGTGACAGAGAATTCGCCGACCCCA
This sequence comes from Streptomyces sp. NPDC048196, assembly GCF_040652715.1. Lineage (NCBI taxonomy): Bacteria > Bacillati > Actinomycetota > Actinomycetes > Kitasatosporales > Streptomycetaceae > Streptomyces > Streptomyces sp. NPDC048196. Next base: position 182,304 of record NZ_JBEZMM010000007.1, read on the forward strand.
CCGACCCGGTGGATGTCGCCGAAGTCGCCGCAGCCGTGAAGGTCCTGAAGGGGGAGGTGGCCCGCATGACGCGTGTGCCGTACGTACCGGGGTTTGCCAAGGCCGATGCACAGGGCCCGTCGCCCAAGGCGGCCGGCCGGGCGTTGCGGGAGCGGCTGCCCCGTGCCGCGCAGTCCGCACTGTCGAGCACGCTCGAACGCCCGGACGCGGTAGCGGCGGTGGAGGAATCCAACGCTGGACGGCTTACGGACCTGACTCCCATACGGGTCGGCCGGATGGCAGCGAGCCCGTTCGCCTTCCTCCGCGGCTCCGCGGGCCTGATGGCGTACGACCTGACGGCCGACCCGGTGACCGGTATCGGTGCCCAGATCTGCGGTGACGCCCACGCCGCCAACTTCGGGCTCTACGGCGATGCCCGTGGCGGTCTCGTCATCGACCTCAACGACTTCGACGAGACCCTGTACGGGCCGTGGGAGTGGGATGTGAAGCGGCTCGCCACGTCGATGGTCCTGGCGGGCCGGGAAGCGGGCGCGGCTGAGGACGAGTGCCGCAAGGCTGCCCAGGACGCGGCGGGCGCGTACCGGCGCACGATGCGGCTGCTGGCGAAGCTGCCGGTGACCGAGGCGTGGAACGCGATCGCCGACGAGGAACTGGTCTCGCACACCGACGCCCGGGACCTGCTGGGGACGCTGGAGCGGGTGTCTGCCAAGGCGCGGAAGAACACCAGCGCGCGGTTCGCGGCGAAGGCGACCGAGCGGACGGCGGACGGAGGCCGTCGGTTCGTGGACGCGCCACCGGTGCTGCGCCGGGTGCCGGACGCCGAAGCGGCGGCCGTGGCCGCCTCCCTCACCGGCTATCTGGACACCCTCCCCGAGGACCGGCTGCCCCTGCTGGCCCGGTACGCGGTGCACGACGTGGCTTTCCGAGTGGTCGGCACGGGCAGTGTGGGCTTGCGGTCGTACGTGGTGCTGCTGCTGGATCACCGGGGCGAGCCGCTGGTCCTGCAGGTGAAGGAGGCCCGCAGCTCGGCGCTGGCACGGTACGTGGAGAAGGCCGGCTTCCCGGCCCCGGCGGTGACGCATGAAGGCCGCCGGGTGGTGCTCGGCCAGCGGAGGATGCAGGTCGTCAGCGACATCCTGCTCGGCTGGACGACCGTGCAGGACATACCCCCGGCCGCCGGGCGAGGGACCTGCTCCACCCACGACGACCACGGGACGGGCGGTTCGGCTGCCGGACTTCCGTTCCAGGTCCGCCAGTTCAGGAACCGTAAGGGCAGCGTCGACCCGGCCCAGCTGACCGGCGACCAGCTGGACGACTACGCCCGGATGACCGGCGCCCTCCTGGCCCGAGCCCACGCCCACAGCGCCGACCCACGCCTGGTGGCCGGCTACTGCGGCAAGAGCGAAGAACTGGACGAGGCCATAGCGAAGTTCGCCGTCGCCTATGCAGACCGCACGGAGGCAGACCACACGGCACTGACCACAGCAGTGAAGAGCGGCCGCATAGCGGCAGAAATGGGGGTATGAGCTCGGCCGATCTCGGCCGCGCCACAGCAGACCACACCTGCGCGTGACTGTCCGGTCTCTTCGGGGCCTGCCTGTGGCGACCAACGATGGCCGCGCTGATCGAGGGGGCCCATTGCCGATCGACGGTGGTCTCTGTTGTCGCCCGATGCCCGATGCCCGATGCCCGATGCCCGATGCCCGATGCCTGTGCCGACCGGCGGTGCCGACTGTTGATCGACGAGTACCGACCGTTGATCGTGGTGCCCTCAAGCTGCTGTCGTGCTGCTGTCATGGCGCTGGCCGGGAGTCGGCGGTCGGTGGGGGACGGGGAGGCGGTCAGTGGTGAGCGGTAGGGGGGCGGGTGGTCGCCGTAGGCGGCGAGCGGTGAGTGGTGCGCGGGGGTGGGGAGCCGCGGGTGGTGAGCCGAGGGGAGGCGGTAGGTGGTAGGTGGTGCGGGGTCGGGGGTGGGTGAGGGGTGGGGTGGGGGCGGGGGAGGGGCCCAGGGGGAAGGCAGCAGGGAAAGGCGAAGCGCCACCCTCCAGGGCAGACCGCGGCCGAGGTACGGGTAACGGAAGCCTTCAGCCGGTGGCGAGGCAGGGAGCGGGTTGGCTCGGGCCGTACGCTGACCGGGTGACGAACTCGCACGCGGAGAACACACAGGACGGCCAGCACCGAGCGGACGGACCGGGCACGGCGGATGCCCTGGGAGAACCGCAGGCGCCGGATGCTCGCGACGGCGGTCAGGGCGCCCCAGCCGCCGGCACGGAAGGACAGCCGGCCCAGTTTGACGGCTCCGGCTCGTCCGGCGACGCCGCCCCGTCGGGCGAACCCAGCAATGTCACCGGCCCGGGCCCGTCCACTGGTCAGGGCGCCTCCGCTGGCCAGGGCCCGTCTGTCGGCCAGAACGCGTCCGCCGACCACGGCCCCTCCGCCGCCCAGGCCCCGTCCGTTGATCCGGACTCATCCCCCGGCCAGGACTCCCCCGGTCAGGACTCCCGCGGCCAGGGCTCCCCTGGTCAGCAGGCACCCAACCCGCAAAACGCGGCCGACGAGGGGACGCGGCGGTTGGCCAAGGCCGTGTTGGCGGCGGAGCAGGCGTTGATCGAGTTCGAGATCGCGGTGGAGACGTTCCGGGTGGAGGTGGAGAACTTCTCCCGGCTGCACCATCAGCGGCTCGGCCCCATGTATGCGCGGCTGGACGAGCTGGACGCGCAGATCGCCGAGGCCGTGGCGGCGCGTACCGGCGACCCCGAGGACATCCGTAAGGCGCACGAGGCGCGGGCGTCGGTGCTGCCCATGCCGGAGGTGGAAGAGCTGTTCCACGGCTGGATGGGGTCGGACGGGCTCTTCCCGGAGGCGCAGGCGATGCTCACCGAGCAGCCGGTGCAGCCGCCGCAGAAAGTACGGCCCAGCGAGGAGGTCCGTAAGGTCTACCGCGAGCTCGTCCGCAAGGCACACCCGGACCTGGCGCGGGACGACGCGGAGCGGGCGCGGCGGGATGCGTTCATCGCGCGGGTCAATGCGGCGTACGGCCGGGGCGACGCGGCGGCGCTGCGGGAGCTGGCGCGGGAGTGGGAGGCCGGTCCGGCGCCGGCCGAGGAGTGGCTCAGCGAGAGTGAGGAGCTTTACGCCCGTCTGGAGTGGCTGGCCACGCGCAAGGAACTGCTGGCGGCCATTGCCGCCGAGCTGGAGGAGAGCGCGATCGGCGCGATGATCAAGATGGCGCCGGAGGACCCGGACCGGCTGCTGGACGAGATCGCCGAGAAGCTGCTCGCCGACGTCGCAGAACGTGAGGCGTACCTCACGCAGCTGGTCGGGTAGCGTCGGGACCATGCAATTTGGTTCTGTACCCACCGTCGGTGTCGATGCGCTCTCGGCCGAGGCCTTCCTTCTGGACGTCCGGGAGGACGACGAGTGGGAGGCGGGGCACGCCGAAGGTGCGCTGCACATCCCGATGAGCGAGTTCGTCGTCCGCTACGGGGAGTTGACCGAGAAGGCGCCCGAGGGCGACAAGGTCTACGTTCTGTGCCGCGTCGGTGGCCGTTCGGCCCAGGTGGCGCAGTACCTGGTCCAGCAGGGCATCGACGCCGTGAACGTCGCGGGCGGCATGCAGGCATGGGAGGCCGCCGGTCGTCCCGTTTCGGACGGTAAGGGCGGAACGGGGACGGTTGTCTAGCCGGCCGGTGCCTAGCTGGGCAGGGGCTAGTCGGCCAGTGTTTGGCTAGCTAGCTAGCTAGCCAGCCAGCCAGCTAGCCAGCCAGCCGGTCGGTCAGTGCCTGCGTGGCACAGTTGGCCGGCTTCCGCCAACCACCTGGCCGCTGCACAGTGCCCGCCTGCGTTGCCACGCCCTCCGCCCCTCCCCTCCCCGCAGGCCGAGAGGGCAACGCACGCTCGCCCGATGAGCGCGCACCAGACCGGGGAACGCGCGATAACCCAGGGAGCGCGCCAGCCCCGTGAGCGCATGGCACCCCGTGATTCCGCGCGCCCTCCCCACCAAATCTCACCCCAGCGGATGCGCCGCGAGCAGGTCGCCGAGGGACTCTTCGTGGGCGGCAGCGGGCCCGAGGGAGAGTTCGAGCTGCTTGGCCCAGGCGTGGTAGCGGTGCAGCGGGTAGTCGGTGTCGGCACCGAAACCGCCGTGCAGGTGCTGGGCGGTCTGGACGACGCGGCGTACGCCCTCGGAGGCCCAGATCTTGGCGACCGCGATGTCCCCGGCAGGTGGGAGCGGGCCGGGTGCGTCGGAGGTGAGGCGCCAGGCGGCTTGCCAGAGGGTGGCCTCCATGGCGCGCAGGTCGATGAAGCGGTCGGCGGCCTGGACGGCTACCGCCTGGAAGGTGGCCAGCGGGAACCCGAACTGTTCGCGCTTGCCGGTGTATTCGCTGGTCATGGCGAGTACCCGCTCGCCGAGCCCCAGGGCCAGGGCGCAGGTGCCGATGGTCAGGAGGTGGCGGAGGGATTCCCAGGCGTCCGGGTCCGTGAGCGTTTCGGCGGTGCTGATACGAACGGAGTCGAGCCGTACCTCGGCCTGGCGCTCGCCGCTGGTCGAGATCTGGTCGGCGAGCGTGACGCCGGGGTGGGCACGAGGGACGAGGGCGAGGACGGCGTCGCCCTCGGCGGTGTGTGCCGGCAGCAGGATCCGGTCGGCGGTCGCGGCCCAGGGGACGGCGGTCTGCGTGCCGTCGAGGATGCAGTCGGTGCCCTCGTGGGTGGCGCGCACGGCGAGTTCGGCCGGTTCGTGGCCCGTACGGCCGGCGGCGGCGACGGTGACGACGAGGTCGCCGGTGGCGATCTGCGGCAGTACGTCCGTGCAGAGCGCGGCATCGGCGTACCGCTGGAGGGTGAGCGCAGCTGCACCGGACTCCAGGAGAGGTACACGGGCCAGCACCTTGGCCGATTCGCGCAGTACAAGGCAGAGGGCTATCGGGTCGAGGCCGGCGCCGCCGTACTCGGGCGCGATGAGCAGGCCCAGCAGATCCGCGTCGGCGAGCTTGCGCCACAGCGCGCGGTCGAAGTCGTCGGCGACCGCTCCGGTGGTGAGTGCCGGGCTGGGTACGTCGTCCGGAGCGGCCCCCGAGAAGACGGCCCGCGCCGCTTCGACGGCGGCCTGTTGCTCCTCGGTGAAGGTGAAGTCCACTGCCTGTCCTTCCTTCCGCACGACACCGCGACCTGACGAGCCATCAGGTCAGGCGCCAAGGTAGAACAGGTTCCAGGAATTGGGAATGGTGTGGTGACGAGGAGGCGCTAGCCCGGCCCCCTGGCTTACGAACTTCCCCAAGCGCTTCAAGCCCGCGGGACCGAGCGACCGTCCGTCCGTCCCCTGACCCGTCGGACCGCCCGGGACCACTCGACATGCGCCAAGCGGCGGTTGCGTATGGGCTGCTGCCGGGAGTACTGGGCTGGAGTTCGGCGGAGAAGAGGAAAGGACCGGGAAGGGCGATGGGCGGGAGCCCATGGGCGGACTTGGCCCTGAACAGGCAAGGGCAGAGCTTCGGCCGCGGCCGGTCGAGCGGGGTCCAGGCAGACCAGGCCGCCGGCCCGCAGGCGGTGGGCGAGGCGAGGGTGCCGAAGGCGGCGCCGCCGGTGTGCGGCAGACCTCCATGCGTTTCGGCCGCTCGAAGGTCAGGTCTCCTCCTCCCGGGCCCACCCCCTACCGATCGAAGTCCAGCTCCACCTTCTCCGTGGCCGGGTGGGACTGGCAGGCGAGGACGTAGCCGGCGTCGACCTCGTCGGATTCGAGGGCGAAGTTGCGGTCCATGCGTATCTCGCCGGAGACCAGGAAGGCGCGGCAGGTGCCGCAGACGCCGCCCTTGCAGGCGTAGGGGGCGTCGGCGCGGTTGCGGAGGACGGCTTCGAGGAGTGATTCGCCGTCGTGGACGGGCCAGGTGCCGGAGCGGCCGTCGAGGGTGGCGGTCACCGTGCTGTGTGCGGGGGCCTTGGCCGTGGGCGCGGTCGGGGTGCCGTTGTCGACGTGGAAGATCTCTTCGTGGATGCGGTTGCGGGGGACGCCGAGGGTGCGCAGGGCGCGTTCGGCGCCCTGGACCAGGCCGTACGGGCCGCAGAGGTACCAGCCGTCGATGGCGTCGGTCTTCAGCAGGGCGGGCAGCAGGGTGCGGAGCCGGTCCTCGTCCAGGCGGCCGGAGGGCAGGCCGGCCTGCTGTTCCTCGCGGGAGAGGGTGTGGATCAGCTGGAAGCGGTCGGGATAGCGGTCCTTCAGGTCGGCGACCTCCTCCAGGAACATCGTGGAGGCCGCGGTGCGGTCGCTGCGGATCAGGCAGAAGCGGGCGTCGGGCTGCTGGGCGAGGAGGGTGGCGGCGATGGACAGTACGGGGGTGATGCCGCTGCCGCCGACGATCCCCACGAAGTGACCGGGGCGCGGGGCGAGGACGAACCGGCCGGCCGGGGCCATCACCTCCACCGTGTCGCCGACCGCCAGCTCCTTGAGCGCATACGTCGAGAAGGCGCCGTCCTCGACGTGCCGGATGCCGACGCGCAGGACGGGCTCGTCGGTGGCCGGGGCGCAGATGGAGTACGTACGGCGGATCTCCTGGCCGTCGACCGTTCTGCGCAGGGCGATGTGCTGCCCGGGGGTGTGCCGGAAGGCGCTGCGGAGTTCGGGCGGAACGGTGAAGGTGACGGCCACCGCGTCGTCCGTGAGCCGCTCGACCTGCTGGACCCGGAGCGGGTGGAACATCACAACTCCTTGAAGTGGTCGAAGGGTTCGCGGCAGGACTCGCAGCGGCGCAGCGCCTTGCAGGCCGTGGAGGAGAACCGGCTCAGCAGGGTGGTGTCGGTCGATCCGCAGTGCGGGCAGCGGATAGTGAGGGCGACGGAGACCGGTCCGCCGGACGGGCCGGCCGGGCGCGGTGGGGCGATGCCGAAGTCGGCCAGCTTGCGGCGGCCCTCGGCGGTGATCGCGTCCGTGGTCCAGGGCGGGCTGAGGACCGTACGGACCTCGACGTCGGGTATGCCGTGGACGTGGAGTATCCGCTCGATGTCGGCGGACATGGCCTCGATGGCGGGGCAGCCGGTGTAGGTGGGGGTGAGCTCGACCTCGACGCGGTCGGGGGCGGTCAGCCGCAGAGCGCGCAGGACGCCGAGCTCGGCGAGGGTGAGGACGGGCAGCTCGGGGTCGGGAACGGAGCCGGCCAGTGCCAGCAGTTCCGCTTCGAGGGCCGTGGTGGGGGCGGCGGCGGGCGGGGTGGCCGTCCCGACCCTTCCGCCCGTGCCGGCCGTGCCGCCCGTGGTGGGCCTGCCGGCCGTGCCGGCCGTAGGGGGAATGACGGGCCTGGTGGTCGTGGTGTCTCCGGTGGTCACCATGTCGCCCCCGGGTGACTGCGGTGGAGGTGCTGCATCTCGGCGAGCAGCCGTCCGAACGATTCTGTGTGCAGGCCCTGGCGGCCCGCGCCGGCGGTCCACGCGCCGCGCTGCGGTCCTTCGGGGAGGCGGAGGGTGGCCTGCTCGACGGTGGCGGTGATGCGGGTGGTCCACACGTCGTGGAACGTGGCCCAGGGCAGCGTTTCCAATCCGGCCACCGGCTCGAACATCTCGCCCGTGAAGCGCCACAGGGCGTCCAGGGCGCGCTGCATCCGGGTGTGGCTCTCGTTGGTGCCGTCGCCCAGCCGGAGGGTCCACTGGGTGGCGTGGTCGCGGTGGTAGGCGACCTCCTTGACGGCCTTGCCGGCCAGGGGCGCCAACTCGGTGTCTCCGCTTGCCAGTTGCTCGAAGAGCAGCTCCTGGAAGGTGGAGAAGTAGAGCTGACGGGCGATGGTGTGGGCGAAGTCGCCGTTGGGCTGCTCGACGAGCTGGAGGTTGCGGAACTCCCGCTCCTCGCGGAGATACGCCAGCTCGTCCTCGTCGCCGGCCAGGGAGAGCAGCACCCGGGCCTGGCCGAGCAGGTCCAGTGCGATGTTGGCCAGCGCCACCTCCTCCTCCAGGACCGGGGCCTGGCCGGCCCACTCGCCCAGGCGGTGGGAGAGGATCAGCGCATCGTCCCCGAGGGGCAGGGCGGGGGTGGTCACGGTGTCCGTCACAGGTGGTGCACCCCCTCCGGGATCTCGTAGAAGGTCGGGTGGCGGTACGGCTTGTCGCCGGCCGGTTCGAAGAAGGCGTCCTTCTCGTCCGGGGAGGAGGCGGTGATCTGGGCGGAGGGCACCACCCAGAGGGAGACGCCTTCGGAGCGCCGGGTGTAGAGGTCGCGGGCGTTGCGCAGTGCCATTTCGGCGTCCGGGGCGTGGAGGCTGCCGGCGTGGGTGTGCGACAGGCCGCGGCGGCTGCGGACGAAGACCTCCCACAGGGGCCAGTCGGTGGGGCGGGCGTCCGCCGCTTCGGCGGGGGCGCCGGAGGCGGGGGTTTCCGCGGGGCGGGGTGTCGTCGTCATCGTCCGGCCTTCCCGTGCTTGGCCGCGTGTGCGGCGGCTGCCTCGCGCACCCAGGCGCCTTCTTCGTGGGCCTGTCGGCGGCGGTTGATCCGCAGTTCGTTGCAGGGTCCGTTGCCCTTGAGGACCTCGCGGAACTCGGTCCAGTCGATGGAGCCGAAGTCGTAGTGACCGCGGTCCTCGTTCCACACCAGGTCGGGGTCGGGGAGGGTGAGGCCGAGGGCCTCGGCCTGGGGGACGCAGATGTCGACGAAGCGCTGGCGGAGCTCGTCGTTGGAGTGCCGCTTGATCTTCCAGGCCATGGACTGGGCGGAGTGCGCGGACTCGTCGTCCGGCGGGCCGAACATCATCAGGGAGGGCCACCACCAGCGGTCGACCGCGTCCTGCGCCATCGCGTGCTGGGCGTCCGTGCCGCGGCTGAGGGTCAGCAGGAGCTCGTAGCCCTGGCGCTGGTGGAAGGACTCCTCCTTGCAGATGCGGACCATCGCGCGGGCGTAGGGGCCGTAGGAGCACCGGCACAGTGGGACCTGGTTGGTGATCGCCGCGCCGTCCACCAGCCAGCCGATGGCTCCGACGTCCGCCCAGGTCAGGGTGGGGTAGTTGAAGATCGAGGAGTACTTCTGGCGGCCGCTGTGGAGCTTGTCGAGGAGTTCGTCGCGGCTTGTGCCGAGGGTTTCGGCGGCGCTGTAGAGATACAGGCCGTGGCCGGCCTCGTCCTGCACCTTGGCCATCAGGATCGCCTTGCGGCGCAGGGAGGGCGCGCGGGTGATCCAGTTGGCCTCGGGCTGCATGCCGATGATCTCGGAGTGGGCGTGCTGCGCCATCTGTCGCACGAGTGTGGAGCGGTACGCCTCCGGCATCCAGTCCCGTGGCTCGATCCGCTCGTCCGCGGCCACGGTGGCGTCGAACGCGGCCTCCTGAGCCGCCTCCTCCGGCGCGATCGTCGTCATGTGTGCCCCCTCGCTCCCGACCGACCGATCGTTCGGTTCAATGGTGAGTGGGCGGGCAGCGGGTGTCAAGCCTGTGGATAAGTCGGGGGAGGGTGTGCCCGGTGCGGCCGCGTAGGTACGGTTCCCCAGCGGAGTTGACCGCATGGATTTACGGGAACGGGGCGGGAATGCAGTCATACGGGGACGAACCGCGGCCTTTGGCCGCGCTGTCGCTACCCTCGCGGATCGTCATAGGCGTGGCGGCCTGCGCCGTCGCCGTCATCGTCGCGATTCATCTCGCCATGATGTTTCTGCACGTCGCGCCGCAGAACACGCTCAGCAAGCAGCAGGGCGCCCTGATCAGCGACTACGTCTATCCCGAGTACGAACAGAACTGGAAGCTGTTCGCGCCCAACCCCCTCCAGCAGAACGTCGCGGTCCAGGTCCGCGCGGAGATCCGTGCCGAGGACGGCAACGGCCGCACCACCGGCTGGACCGACCTGACCGCCCGTGACGGCCGGGCCATACTCCACAACCCGCTGCCCAGCCACACCGAGCAGAACCAGCTGCGCCGGGGCTGGGAGCTCTTCGTCAACAGCCACAACGCCCAGGGCCGTCCGATCGGCACCCGCGGCGAGCTGGCCGAGCGCTACATCCGTCGGATCGTGATGTTCCGGATGCAGGGCGAGTGGACCGCGGGCGGCGGCCGGGTCGAGCGCATCCAGGTCCGCTCCCGTACGGCCGCCGTGAGCCCGCCGTCGTGGAGCACCGAGAAGATCAGCGACAAGCCCGTGTACCGCGTGCAGCCCTGGTGGCAGGTCACCACAGCTGACCTCCCCGAGGGGGCGAACAGCCAGTGACGTCCCCGATGCCCCAGCAGCCCCAGAACGCCTCACAGCCCTCGCACACCACGGAGCCCACCGACGTGCCGCAGCAGGCGCACGCACCCCACGACCCCCAGGCCCCCGCCGCGCCCCCGTCCCCCTACGAGGAGACCCGGATCGAGCGCGCCGTCGGCCGCCTCTTCGGCCGCGCCACCGGCCGCGCGCTGGCCCCGTACCAGACCGCCGTGATCCGGATCGGCTTCTCGGCGACCTGGCTGCTGTTCCTGCTGCGCGAGTGGCCGCACCGCCTCACGCTCTACGGGCCCGACAGCCCCTGGAGCCTGGACATGGCGCGCCGCCTCCTGGACGCCAACCACGCCTTCTCCATGCTGCTGTGGTCCGACGGCCGCGGCTGGTTCGAGTGCGTCTACCTGATGGCCGTCGCGTCCAGCGCGGCGCTGCTGCTCGGCTGGCGCACCCGCACCATGTCGGTGCTCTTCATGCTCGGCGTGATCTCGCTGCAGAACCGCAGCGTCTTCATAGGGGACGGCGGCGACAACGTCATCCACCTGATGTCGATGTATCTCGTGCTCACCCGGTGCGGCCAGGTCTGGTCGCTGGACGCCCGCCGTGCCAAGCGCGCCCGGGCCGCGGCGGAGGTGTCCGCGGCGGAGGCGTCCGCGGCCAGCGGGGAGGCGCCCGAGGAGGCGCAGACCGCCGTCCGCACGCCAGGTGCGGGCCGCGGACGCGATCTGACCGGCATCGTCCTGTGGGCCGTGCTCGGCCTCGCCCTCGCCGTCGCGCAACTCACCGGCAGCTACGCCCTCCTGTGGTTCGACAACGGCCCGTTCCCGCACATCGGCTGGAGCCTGGTCCTGTGGGGCCTGTGGGCCGTGCACGGGCTCTGGTGGGCGGTCCAGCGCTATGCACCGGGGGAGCCGCGCACCGTCCTGGACACCCTCACCAAGCTCGCCCACAACGGCGCACTGCTGGTGATCATGGTCGAGGTCTGCCTCGTCTACTCCACCGCCGGCTGGTACAAGATCCAGGGCTCCCGCTGGCAGGACGGCACCGCGGTCTACTACCCGATGCACCTGGACTACTTCTCGCCCTGGCCCGCGCTCTCCCAGCTGCTCGGCAGCAACGGCCTGATGGTCATGCTGATCACCTACGGCACGGTGATCGTCCAGGTGGCCTTCCCCTTCACGCTCTTCAACCGCCGGCTCAAGAACGTGCTCCTGGTCATCATGATCTGCGAGCACCTCTCGATCGCGTTCCTGCTGGGGCTGCCGTTCTTCTCGCTCGCCATGATCGCCGCGGACGCGGTCTTCCTGCCGACGAACTTCCTGACCTGGCTCTCCGCCCGCGTCTCCGGCCTGCGCGAACGCCTCTTCCCGCGCACCGTCCCGGCCGGCCCGGACGGCGGCCCCGGAGGCGGTGAGCCCCCGGCCCGTACGGAGCACGGCGGCGGTGGCCATACGCTCGTGGGGTGAGCAGCGAGAAAACCGCCCCCGCCGAGCCCCTCCAGTACGACGAGGGCTACGGGACCCAGATCGGCGTCGGCCCGCATCCGGCGCCCTGGCCGCAGGACGACCGTTACGACCCGGAGCTGCTCGCGCACGGCGACCGCCGCAACGTCGTCGACCACTACCGCTACTGGACGCGGGAGGCGATCGTCGCGGACCTCGACACCCGCCGCCACGACTTCCATGTGGCGGTCGAGAACTGGGGCCACGACTTCAACATCGGCTCCGTCGTGCGCACCGCGAACGCGTTCCTGGCCAAGGAGGTCCACATCGTCGGCCAGCGGCGCTGGAACCGACGCGGGGCGATGGTGACCGACCGCTACCAGCACGTCCGCCACCACCCGGACACCGCGGACCTCACCGCCTGGGCCACCGCCGAGGGACTGCCGATCATCGGGATCGACAATCTCCCGGGGGCCGTGCCGCTGGAGACGACGGAGCTGCCGCGGCGGTGTGTGCTCCTCTTCGGTCAGGAGGGCCCGGGGCTGACCGAGGAGGCGCGCCGCCACGCCTCGCTGGTCTGCTCGATCGCGCAGTTCGGCTCGACCCGCTCGATCAACGCGGGGGCGGCGGCCGCCATCGCGATGCACGCCTGGATCGGCCGCCACGCGCGGATCGACGGGCCGGACGCCGGCTGACCGGCGCCGGGCCCGGCCATGTCACGCGGGCCGGCGCCCGGCCCGCTCACGTCATGCGGGTCGGCGCACCTCCACCATCCGGAAGCGGTTGGCCACGAACGCGCTGTCGCAGAGCACCGCATTCGCCGCCGGGTTACCGCCGGAGCCGTGGAAGTCCGAGAACGCCGCGGTCTGGTTCACATAGACCCCGCCGGTGAGGTTCAGCGACAGCTGGGCGCACTCCTCCAGGCAGGCGTCCTCCACCAGCCGCTCGACCTCGGCGTCCGTGGTGTACGCGCCGACCGTCATGGCGCCCTTCTCGCGGACCGTCCGCCGCAGCAGGTCCACGGCGACGGCGGCGGAGTCGACGGCCACCGCGAACGACACCGGCCCGAAGCACTCCGACAGATACGCCGCCTCGGCATCCGGCTTGGCGCCGTCCAGCTTGACGATCACCGGGGTGCGGACCGTCGCACCGGGGAAGTCGGGGTTGGTCACCTCACGGGAGGCCAGGGCCACCTCGCCGAGCCCGGCGGCGGCGTCGATCCGCTCCTTGACCTGCGGATTGACGATCGCGCCCAGCAGCGCGTTGGCCCGCGCGTCGTCGCCCAGCAGCCCGCTCACCGCGCCCGCGAGGTCGCTGACCACCTCGTCGTACGACTTGGGCCCGGCGTCCGTGGTGATGCCGCCGCGGGGGATCAGCAGGTTCTGCGGGGTGGTGCACATCTGGCCGCTGTAGAGCGACAGGGAGAAGGCGAGGTTGCTGAGCATGCCCTTGTAGTCATCGGTGGAGTCGATGACGACGGTGTTCACGCCGGCCTTCTCGGTGTGGACCTCCGCCTGCCGGGCGTGGGTCTCCAGCCAGTCGCCGAACGCGGTCGAGCCGGTGTAGTCGATGATGCGCACCTCGGGGCGGACGGCCAGCGTCTTGGCCAGGCCCTCGTCCGGCTTGTCCACGGCCAGGCACACCAGGTCGGCGGGGAAGCCGGCGTCGTCGAGGACCTCGCGCGCCACCTTGACGGTCATCGCCAGCGGCAGCACGGCCCGCGGATGCGGCTTGACCAGGACCGGGTTGCCGGTGGCCAGGGAGGCGAACAGGCCGGGGTAGCCGTTCCAGGTCGGGAAGGTGTTGCACCCGATCATCAGGGCCACGCCGCGCGGCACGGCCGTGAAGCTCTTGGACAGCTCCAGCGGGTCGCGCTTGCCCTGCGGCTTGGACCAGGCCGCCTGCCCCGGGGTGCGGGTCTGCTCGGCGTACGCGTACGCCACCGCCTCCATGCCGCGGTCCTGGGCGTGCGGTCCGCCGGCCTGGAACGCCATCATGAACGCCTGGCCGCTGGTGTGCATCACGGCCTGGGCGAACTCATGGGTGCGGGCGCTGATCCGGGCCAGGATCTCCAGACAGACCGCCGCGCGCAGCTCCGGGCCGGCGTCCCGCCAGGCGGGGATGGTGGCACGCATCGCGGGCAGCAGGACGTCCACGTCCGGGTGCGGGTAGCTGATCCCCAGCTCCGGCCCGTAGGGCGAGACCTCCTGGCCCGTCCAGTCGTCCGTGCCGGGCTGGGTGAGCTCGAAGCGCTTGCCGCGCAGCGCCTCGAATGCGGCCGCACCGTCGGCCGCGGCGGTCTCGCCGTACGCCTTGGGGTGCTCGGGGTGCGGGGACCAGTAGGCGCGGGTACGGATCGCCTCCAGCGCCTGGTCGAGGGTCGGGCGGTGCTTCTCGATCAACTGCGCTGCGGTCATTTCGGCGGCCATCGATGACCAACTCCTCGTCGAGCCGGGCGGAGAGCGGATAGGGCTGGGAGCGGACAGGACAACGGAGTTAGAGTAACCGAACGATCGGTCGGGGCAAGAGGGCCCGGCGAGCCTGTGGAAAAGTCGGTCGGGGAGGATCAGCTGGCATGACGGCAATCGGCACCGGCAACACCGTGGCAGTGGTGGGTACGGGCACCATGGGGCAGGGAATCGCGCAGGTGGCGCTGGTCGCCGGCCATCGCGTACGGCTCTACGACAGCGCCCCCGGGCGCGCGGACCAGGCCGCCGGCGCGCTCGTGCGGCGGCTGGACCGGCTGGTGGAAAAGGGCCGGATCACGGCGGCCGAGCGGGACGCCGCCCGCGACCGCCTCTCCCCCGCCACCGCCCTGGCCGAGCTGGCCGACGCCGCGCTGGTCATCGAGGCGATCCTGGAGGAGCTCAGCGCCAAACAGGAGCTGTTCAGGTCGCTGGAGGACATCGTCGGCGACGACTGCCTGCTGGCCACCAACACGTCCTCGCTGTCCGTGACGGCGGTCGCCGGCGGCCTGCGCCGCCCCGGCCGCTGCGTGGGCCTGCACTTCTTCAACCCCGCGCCGCTGCTCCCGCTGGTCGAGGTGGTCAGCGGCTTCGCCACGGACGAGGCGGCCGCCGACGCGGCGTACGACACCGCCGCGGCCTGGGGGAAGAAGCCGGTCCGTTGCGCCGACACCCCCGGCTTCATCGTCAACCGCGTCGCCCGCCCCTTCTACGCCGAGGCGCTGCGCGCCTACGAGGAGCGGGTCGCCGACCCCGCCACCATCGACGCGGTGCTGCGCGACGGCGCGGGCTTCAAGATGGGGCCGTTCGAGCTGACCGACCTCATCGGGCAGGACGTGAACGAGGCGGTCACCCACTCCGTGTGGCAGTCCTTCTTCCAGGACCCCAAGTTCACCCCCTCGCTGGCGCAGCGCCGGCTGGTGGAGGCGGGGCTGCACGGCCGCAAGGCGGGGCGCGGCTGGTACGACTACTCCGAGGGCGCGAAGCGGCCCGCGCCGCACACCGCGGCGCCCTGCCCGGCCCCGGAGGCCGTCGCCCTGCACGCGCAGTTGCCCGGTCCCGCCGCGGTGCTCCGCGAGCTCATCGAGGAGGCCGGCATCAAGGTCACCCGCGACCGCACGCCCGGCGAGTCGGAGGGCTTCCTCCGGCTGCCCGGCGGGGCCTGCCTGGCGCTGACCAACGGCTACCCGGCGACGAGCGTCGTCTACGACAAGTACATCCGCTTCGACCTCTCGCTCGACTACCGGGCCGCCACCCGGATCGCGCTGGCAGCCTCGGACACCTGCTCCGAGTCGGACCTCGCGGAGGCCGTCGGGCTGTTCCAGGCGCTGGGCAAGGAGGTCAGCGTCATCGGCGACGTCCCGGGCATGATCGTCGCCCGGACGGTCGCGATGATCGTCGACTTCGCCGTGGACGCCGCCGCCCGCGGGGTGGCCACCCCTGAGGACATCGACACGGCCATGCGGCTGGGCGTCAACTACCCCGGGGGCCCCATGGAATGGGCCGAACGGCTCGGTGCCCACTGGGTGTGGGACCTGCTGGACTCGATGCACCACCAGAATGCCCAGGGACGCTACGTACCGTCCTGGGCGCTGCGGCGCCGTGCGGACCTTGAGGAACAGGTGCTCTCATCATGACCATGGCCAAGCGCGACACCTACACGCCCGATTCGCTGCTCGCCGTCGCCGTCGAGGTGTTCATCGAGCGCGGCTACGACGGCACCTCCATGGAGCACCTCTCCAAGGCGGCCGGCATCTCCAAGTCTTCGATCTACCACCATGTGCGCAGCAAGGAAGAGCTGCTGCACCGTGCCATAAGCCGGGCCCTGGACGGCCTCTTCGGCGTGCTGGAGGAACCGGCTGCCCTCCAGGGGCGGGCGATCGAGCGGCTGGAGCACGTCACCCGCCGGGTGACCGAGGTGCTGATGGACGAACTCCCCTACGTGACACTGCTGTTGCGGGTGCGGGGCAACACGGACACCGAGCGGTGGGCCATGGAGCGCCGCCGGGAGTTCGACCACGAGGTGGCCGCGCTGCTCAAGCAGGCCGCCGCCGACGGCGACCTGCGGAACGACGTGGACGTTCGGCTCGCCACGAGGCTGCTCTTCGGCATGATCAATTCGATCGTGGAGTGGTACCGGCCCGGGCGGGGCGGCGCGGCGCGCCGCGACGAGGTCGCCGAGGCCGTGGTGCGCACGGCGTTCACGGGCCTGCGCCGGCTCTGACGGGGCCCTGTGGGGTCCACAGGGCCCCCTCTGCCCCCCTGAAGCCCGTCCCGCGGCACCGGGCGCTTCACTCCCCCTCGGGCCCGAGATCGGTCTCCTCGAAGACCAGCAGGGTGCGGGTGCTGAGCACCTCCGGTATCGACTGGATACGGGTGAGGACCAGCTCCCGCAGCTCCCGGTTGTCCTTGGTGTGCACCAGCAGCAGCACGTCGAAATCGCCGCTGACCAGCGCGATGTGGGTGGCGCCAGGTAGCGCGGTGAGCTGCTTGCGCACGGTCCGCCAGGAGTTCTGCACGATCTTCAGCGTGATGTACGCGGAGGCGCCCTGGCCTGCCCTTTCCTGGTCGACAAGGGCGCTGAACCCGCGGATCACCCCGTCGTCCATCAGCCGGTTGATGCGCGCGTAGGCATTGGCGCGGGAAACGTGCACCCGCTCGGCCACGGAACGTATCGAGGCCCTGCCGTCGGTCTGCAGCATGCGCAGGATCGACCGGTCGATGGTGTCCAGCGGGCGGGCGGCCGGGACGGCCGGGACGGGCGGTTCGGGCGTCGGTGGCTGACCGTTGTTATTGGCCATCTGTTCGTCCGGCATATGGTCCCGCCTCCCCTTTGTGGACGCCCTGTCTTCATCTGAAGCTGTGGAGAACCGTTTGTCCACAGGCTGAACCCGCCTGTAGCCAAAATGCATCAGCGACCGAACAATCGGTAGGGAAGGGCTCGCCCGCCCCGACCGGTTTCATCCTGCCCATCCGCCGTTCGCCCACCACCCTTCTGCGGCGCCATCGCGCCACCCCTTCGAACCGAGGAGGTGCTCGTCATGACGGTCCTTGAGCAGCCCGGCAGCAGCAGGAACAAGAGCAGCCTGGCCGGCCCGCCGCCCGCGTGGCGCCCGCGCGTCGATCCCGCGCCTCTCCTGCCCGACGAGGAGCCGTACCGCATCCTCGGCACGGACGCCGCCGCCCGGCTCGACTCCGGACTGCTGACCCGGCTGTACGCCCAGCTCGTGCGCGGCCGCCGGTACAACGCCCAGGCCACCGCACTGACCCGGCAGGGACGGCTGGCGGTCTATCCGTCCTCCACCGGCCAGGAGGCCTGCGAGGTCGCCGCCGCGCTGGCGCTGGAGGAGCGGGACTGGCTCTTCCCCAGCTACCGCGACACCCTGGCCGCCGTGGCCCGCGGCCTCGACCCCGTACAGGCGCTGACCCTGCTGCGCGGCGACTGGCACTGCGGCTACGACCCGCACGAACACCGCATCGCCCCCCTGTGCACCCCGCTCGCCACCCAGCTTCCCCATGCCGTCGGCCTGGCACACGCCGCCCGCCTCAAGGGCGACGAGGTGGTGGCGCTGGCCATGGTGGGCGACGGCGGCACGAGCGAGGGCGACTTCCACGAGGCGCTGAATTTCGCGGCGCTCTGGCAGGCCCCGGTCGTCTTCCTGGTGCAGAACAACGGCTTCGCCATCTCCGTGCCGCTCGCCAAGCAGACCGCCGCGCCCTCCCTCGCCCACAAGGCGGTCGGCTACGGCATGCCCGGCCGCCTGGTGGACGGCAATGACGCGCCCGCGATGCACGAGGTGCTCGGCGAGGCCGTCCAGCGCGCCCGCCGGGGCGGCGGCCCCACCCTCGTCGAGGCCGTCACGTACCGCATCGAGGCGCACACCAACGCCGACGACGCCACCCGCTACCGCACCGACGCCGAGGTCGAGACCTGGCGGGCGCACGACCCGATAGCCCTGCTGGAGCACGAGCTGGCCGGCCGTGGCCTGCTGACCGACGAGTTCGTCGCCACCACCCGGGAGAGCGCCGAGCAGCTGGCCGCCGACCTCCGCGAGCGGATGAACGCCGACCCGGTGCTGAACCCGATGGACCTGTTCACCCACGTGTTCGCCGAGCAGACCGGCCAACTGCGCGCCCAGGCGGCGCAGTTGCGCGCCGAGCTGGAGGCCGAGGCCACCGGACACCCCGAGGAGACCGCGGGCACCGCGCCCGCCGAGGAGGCCAGGCCATGACCACCACCGCTCCGGCCACCGCGCGCAAGCCCGCCACCATGGCGCAGGCGCTGACCCGTGCGCTGCGTGACGCCATGGCCGAGGACCCCGCCGTCCATGTGATGGGCGAGGACGTCGGCGCCCTGGGCGGCGTCTTCCGCATCACCGACGGCCTGGCCAAGGAGTTCGGCGAGGACCGCTGCACGGACACCGCGCTCGCCGAGGCCGGCATTCTGGGCACCGCCGTCGGCATGGCGATGTACGGGCTGCGGCCGGTGGTCGAGATGCAGTTCGACGCGTTCGCCTACCCGGCGTTCGAGCAGCTGGTCAGCCATGTCGCCCGGATGCGCAACCGCACCCGCGGCGCGGTCCCGATGCCGCTGACCATCCGCATCCCCTACGGCGGCGGCATCGGCGGCGTCGAGCACCACAGCGACTCCTCCGAGGCGTACTACCTCGCCACCCCGGGGCTGCACGTCGTCACCCCCGCCACCGTCGAGGACGCCTACGGCCTGCTGCGGGCCGCCATCGCCTCCGACGACCCGGTCGTCTTCCTGGAGCCCAAGCGGCTGTACTGGTCGAAGGCCGAGTGGTCGCCGGACACGCCCACCCCGGTCGCGCCCCTGGGCCGGGCCGAGATACGCCGCCGCGGCAGCAGCGCCACCCTGATCACCTACGGCCCCTCGCTGCCCGCCTGTATGGAGGCAGCCGAGGCCGGCCGCGCCGAGGGCTGGGACCTGGAAGTGGTCGACCTTCGCTCCCTGGTGCCGTTCGACGACGAGACGGTCTGCGCGTCCGTACGGCGCACCGGACGGGCCGTGGTCGTCCACGAGGCCGGCGGCTTCGGCGGGCCCGGCGGGGAGATCGCCGCCCGGATCACCGAGCGCTGCTTCCACCACCTGGAGGCGCCCGTGCTGCGGGTGGCCGGCTTCGACATCCCCTACCCGCCGCCCATGCTGGAGCGGCACCACCTCCCGGGCGTCGACCGGATCCTGGACACCGTCGCGCGCCTGCAGTGGGAGTCCGACTGGACCGAAGGACGTGGTGCGTGATGGCCGTGGTCCGTGAATTCACCCTGCCCGACCTGGGGGAAGGCCTCACCGAGGCGACGATCGTGCAGTGGCTGGTCGAGGTGGGCGAGGTCGTCGCCGTCGACCAGCCGGTGGTCGAGGTCGAGACCGCCAAGGCGATGGTCGAGGTGCCGTGCCCGTACGGCGGCGTGGTGACCGCCCGCTACGGCGACGAGGGGGCCGAAGTCCCGGTGGGCACCCCCCTGGTGACCGTCGCGGTCGGCGCGGTACCGGACGATCTGGCGGAGCCTGCCCCCACGACGGGCGCCGGTTCGGGCACCGCCACCGGGACGGCGACCGCCCCCGAGGCACCGGCCGCCGACGCGGCGGAGAACGGCTCCGGCAACGTCCTGGTCGGTTACGGCACGAGCGCGGCCGCGGCGCGGCGGCGCCGGATCCGCCCCGCGGACGGCGCGCGCCCCGAGGCGGGCGGCCCGCAGCCCCCGAGCGGGGGCGAGCCGGCCACGCCGGCCGAGGAGGCCGGTGCGGACCGCCCGGCCCGCGCCGCGGACGCCGACAGCCGTACGGTGGCCGTCATCTCGCCGCTGGTGCGCCGCATGGCGCGGGAGAACGACCTGGACCTGCGGGACGTGACGGGCACCGGGCCGGACGGCCTGATCCTCCGTACGGACGTCGAGTCCGCGCTCCGCGCCCGCCGGGAGCAGGCGCCGCAGCCGGCCACCGCAGCCGCCGAAGGGACTGCCGGCGCGGCCACCATGGCCGCCGCCCCTGGTGCCACGGCCGGCCTCGCCCCCACCCCGGGCGAGGAGCGGATCCCGCTGCGCGGGATGCTCGGCGCGGCCGCCGAGAAGTTCAGCCGCAGCCGCCGCGAGATCCCCGAGGCGACCTGCTGGGTGGACGCTGACGCCACCGAACTCCTCGCCGCTCGCCGGGCGATGAACGTCCCCGGCGCGCCCAAGGTGTCGCTGCTCGCGCTGCTGGCCCGGATCACCACGGCCGCGCTCGCGCGCTTCCCGCAGCTCAACGCCACCGTCGACACCCGCACCCAGGAGATCGTCCGGCTGCCCTCGGTCCATCTCGGCTTCGCCGCGCAGACCGACCGCGGCCTGGTGGTGCCGGTGGTCCGTGACGCCCAGGCCCGTACGGTCGAGGACCTCTCCGCCGAGATCGCGCGGCTCACGGAGACCGCCCGGGCCGGCGGGCTGTCCCTGGCCGAGCTGACCCACGGCACCTTCACCCTCAACAACTACGGCGTCTTCGGGGTCGACGGCTCCACGCCGATCATCAACCACCCGGAGGCGGCGATGCTCGGCGTCGGCCGGATAGCCGCCAAACCCTGGGTGCACGAGGGCGAGTTGGCGGTTCGGCAGGTCGTCCAGCTGTCGCTCACCTTCGACCACCGGGTGTGCGACGGCGGCACCGCGGGCGGCTTCCTGCGGTTCGTGGCCGACTGCGTCGAGCGGCCCGCACTGCTGCTGCGGGGCCTGTGAGCCCGGCCCCTCCGGACCCGCCCCGTCGGGCCCGGAGGGGCACCACGAAGGACGCCTGTGTGAGCGCGCCGAGGACGGCGATACTCAAGAGGTGAACGACCACACCGACCACGACGTGATCGTCCTGGCCGGCGGCGCGGCCCGGCGGCTCGGCGGGGCGGACAAGCCCGCCCTGTCCGTCGGCGGCCGCCCGCTTCTGGACCGGGTGCTCGCCGCCTGCCCCGATGCGGCCCGCGCCGTGGTCGTCGGCCCCGCGCGCCCGACCGCCCGCGCCGTGCTGCACGCCCGCGAGGACCCGCCGGGCGGGGGCCCGCTCGCCGCGCTGGACGCCGGCCTGCGGCACAGCACCGCCCCCACCGTGCTCGTCCTCTCCGCGGACCTGCCGTTCCTGACCGCCGCGACGGTACGCGACCTGCTGGCGGCGGCCGCCCCGGCGGACGGGGCGCTGCTCCAGGACGCCTCCGGCCGCGACCAGCCGCTGGTGGCGGCCTACCGCGCCGAGCCGCTGCGCCGCGCGCTGGCGCGGATCCGGGACGAACACGGCACACCCGCCGGCCTGCCGCTGCGCGCCCTGCTGGCCGGGCTGACGCTCGTCCGGGTCCCGGACCCCACGGACACCGCCGCCTTCGACTGCGACACCTGGGAAGACCTCGGCGCGGCGCGCGCCCGGATCAGGGAGCATGGACACGTGCTGGATGAATGGATCACCGCAGTCAAGGCCGAACTGGGCATCGACCTCGATGTCGACGTGGCGGCGCTTCTCGACCTCGCGCGGGACGCGGCGCACGGCGTGGCCCGCCCGGCCGCGCCGCTGACCACCTTCCTGATCGGGTACGCGGCGGGACAACAGGGCCGGGACGTCAAGGAATTGACCGACCGGGCCGCCGCCCTGGCGAACCGCTGGGCCGCGGAGGCCGAGGGGCCGGCGGGGCCCGGGGACGCCGCGGGCACCGGAACGAAGCCCGCGGAATGACCGACGGCGAGACCGGCGGGGCGCTCGGCGCCGCCCGGGACGACCGGCGCGGCGGCGACCCGTTCGAGGACGCGCTCGCACTGGCCAACCACACCCGCGCCACGGCCACCGGCCCGGCCCGGCGGCCGGAAACCGGCCCCGCCACCCCGTCCGCGGGCGGCCCGCCCACGGCGGACTCCGGTGCCGCACCCGCGCGCGGCGACCACGACCCGGACGCCGCCACCGGCTCGTCCGGGCCTTCCGGCCCCGCGGAGGACGGCCGGCCGCCGTCCTCCGCCCCGCGCCGCAGGCCGCCCGCCACGCCCTGGCAGCGCGCCCGCGACCTCGCCGCGCACGCCGTCGCCGGGCCGCTCGCGCCGGTGGCCACCCCGCTCGCCGCGGCGCTCGGCCGGACGCTCGCGGTCCCGCTGACCGCACTCACCGACCTGCCGTCGTTCGACACCTCGGCCATGGACGGCTGGGCGGTCTCCGGCCCCGGCCCCTGGCGCGTCGACCGGCCCGCGGGTGCCGCTGCGGGCATCCTCGCCGGTCAGGCCCCTGCCGAGGTGCTCCAGGACGGCCATGCCATCGCGATCGCGACCGGCGCGCGCCTGCCGTCCGGCGCCACCGCCGTATTGCGCAGCGAGCACGGCGAGGTACGCGACCTGCCCGGCGGCGGCCGGCAGCTGCACGCGCCGAGGCCCGTACCGCCGGGCCAGGACATCCGCCCGCGCGGCCAGGAGTGCCGCCGCGGCGACCACCTCCTGCCCGCCGGCGCGCTGGTGACCCCCGCCGTCCTCGGGCTGGCCGCCGCGGCCGGCTACGACGAGCTGACCGCCTACCCGCCGCCGCGGGCCGAAGTGTTCGTCCTGGGCGACGAGTTGCTGGACCACGGGCTGCCGCAGGCGGGCCGGATCCGGGACGCGCTGGGGCCGATGCTGGGGCCCTGGCTGCAGGCCCTCGGCGTGGTCGCGGCCGCCCCGCGGCACCTCGCGGACGACGCCGACACGCTGTACACGGCGCTGGCGGAGTCCACCGCCGACGTGGTGATCACCACGGGCGGTACGGCCGCGGGCCCGGTCGACCATGTGCATCCGACCCTGCGCCGCCTCGGCGCCGAGGTGCTGGTGGACGGCGTGGCGGTGCGCCCCGGGCATCCGATGTTGCTGGCCCGGCTGGCCCCGCGCCGGCACCTCGTCGGTCTGCCCGGCAACCCCCTCGCCGCGGTGTCCGGGCTCTGCACGCTGGCCGAGCCGCTGCTGCGGGCGCTTGCCGCCCGCCGCCCGCCCGCCCCGTGCCGTACCCCGCTGACCGCGCCGGTGCACGGGCATCCGCACGACACCCGGCTCGTCCCGGTGGCCTACCGCGACGACGAGCGGTACGGCCTGACGGCCGAGCCGCTGCACTTCCACGGCCCGGCCATGCTGCGCGGGATCGCCGCCGCCGATGCGCTGGCGGTCGTCCCGCCCGGCGGCGCGCAGCGCGGCACCGAACTCGAACTTCTGGAACTTCCCTGGTCAGCGGGGTGGTCGGGGGGCGGGCCGGCGGACCGGGCCGCCCTCGGTGACCCGTTCGGGCCGGCCGGAGGCGTCGCGTGAAGCTCCCCTCCCACGACAGCACGGCGCACGAGGTGCCCGAGGACCGCTCCCACCGCCTGATACTGCCGCGCCGGGCGCCGAAGGCGCCGCTGCGGCAGGTCGCCCGCCGGCTGATGATGGCCCTGGGGGTGCTGCTGGCGACGGTCTTCATCGTCTGGATGGACCGCGACGAGTACCACGACAACGCCGACGGCGCGCTCGACCTGCTCGACTGCTTCTACTACGCGACCGTCACGCTCTCCACGACGGGCTACGGCGACATCGTCCCGTACGGCGACAGCGCGCGGTTGCTGAACATCCTGCTCATCACGCCGCTCCGCGTGCTCTTCCTGATCATCCTGGTCGGTACGACCCTGGAAGTGCTGACCGAACGCACCCGTGAGCAGTGGCAACTCAAACGCTGGAGAAACGCCGTGCGCGACCACACCGTCATCGTCGGCTACGGCACCAAGGGGCGGTCCGCCGTGCAGACCCTCCGGGCGACCGGCGTCGGCCGCGACCGCATCGTCCTCGTCGACCCCAGCACCAAGGTGATCGAGGCGGCGGTGGCCGAAGGATTCGCCGGGGTCGTCGGCGATGCGACCCGCAGTGATGTGCTGCTGCGCGCCGAGATCCAGCGCGCCCGGCAGGTCGTCATCGCCACCCAGCGCGACGACACCGCCGTGCTCGTCTCGTTGACCGCCCGCCAGCTCAACAAGCGGGCCCATATCGTCGCGGCGGTGCGGGAGGAGGAGAACGCCCCGCTGCTGCGGCAGTCCGGCGCCGACGCGGTGATCACCTCGGCCAGCGCGGCCGGCCGGCTGCTGGGCCTCTCCGTGCACAGTCCCAGCGCGGGCACGGTCATCGAGGACCTGATCCAGCAGGGCAGCGGCCTGGACCTGATCGAACGCCCGGTGGTGAAGGCCGAGGTGGGCAGGTCCGTACGCGAGACCGACGATCTGGTCGTGTCCGTGCTGCGCGGCCACCGGCTGCTGGGCTACGACGATCCGGAGGCCAGCCCGCTGCAGAGCACGGACCGGCTGATCACCATCGTCCGGGCGGCCGTGTCGGAGGAGCCGGACCTGCCCGCCAAGCAGTCGGCACGGCCGACCCTCCCGGGCACCACCGTCTCCCCGATGCGCCGGCGGGACGACGAATGACGGCCCGTTAACCCGGTCCGACATGCGGCGGTGTGACGACGCGTCCGTGGTCACCGGCCCCCGTGCCATCGCTCTGCCCGCGGACGGCGAGTAGCCTCGCGCCCATGCGAGCGATCACTATCCCGGAGCCCGGTGGCCCCGAAGCACTTGTCTGGACGGATGTGCCCGACCCGCAGCCCGGCGAGGGCGAGGTCCTGATCGAGGTCGCGGCCAGCGCCGTGAACCGCGCCGACCTGCTCCAGCGGCAGGGCTTCTACGACCCGCCGCCCGGAGCCCCGGCGTACCCGGGACTGGAGTGCTCGGGACGGATCAGCGCGGTCGGCCCTGGCGTGCACGGCTGGGCGGTCGGCGACGAGGTGTGCGCGCTGCTGTCGGGCGGCGGCTACGCGGAGAAGGTCGCGGTGCCGGCCGGGCAGGTGCTGCCGGTGCCGCCCGGCCTGGACCTGGTCACGGCTGCCGCGCTGCCCGAGGTGACCTGCACGGTCTGGTCCAACGTCTTCATGATCGCCCACCTGCGGCCGGGCGAGACGCTGCTGGTCCACGGCGGCGCGAGCGGCATCGGCACGATGGCGATCCAGCTCGCCAAGGCGGTCGGAGCGCGGGTCGCGGTGACCGCGGGCGGCCCCGAGAAGCTGGCCCGCTGCGCGGAGCTCGGCGCGGACATCCTGATCGACTACCGCGAGCAGGACTTCGTCCAGGAGATCCGCAAGGCCACCGACGGCAAGGGCGCGGACGTCATCCTCGACATCATCGGCGCGAAGTACCTGCAGCGGAACGTGAAGGCGCTGGCGGTCAGCGGGCGACTTGCGATCATCGGGCTGCAGGGCGGGGTGAAGGCGGAGCTGAACCTCGCCGCGCTGATGGCCAAGCGCGCCGCGATCACCGGCGCCGGGTTGCGTGCCCGCCCGCTGAGTGAGAAGGCGGCCATCGTCGCCGCCGTGCGCGAGCACGTCTGGCCGCTGATCGGCAACGGCCAGGTCCGGGCCATCGTGGACCGTACGCTCCCGATGTCCGAGGCCGCGGAGGCGCACCGCGTCGTGGACGCGAGTGTGCACGTCGGCAAGGTCGTGCTGACCGTCTGAAACGGCCGTGGCGGCCTTCCGGAACACCCCTCCCGGGCCGTCGGCGGATAACCCGGCGGACAGTCCCAAGATGCCGTGCATCTGATCACATGTGACGCTGGGCTGGTCACCCGACGGCTCGGCACGGGAGGGGCACTGTGGTCGCTCCAGGTTTCCGTTCGCGCATTGCCAGCAGTCTGTTGGTCGCCGCCGTCGTCCTGCCCGTTCCGGTGGGAGCCGCCCCCGCGGCGGCCGCGGACCGGCAGGCCACACCGGTGGACCGTTCACCGCAACTCGTCCGGCCGGGCGATTCGCCGGACGACGACGTGCCGGAGGAGTTCCGGCCCGAGATGCTCGGGGCCGAGGCCTTCGTCGCCGAGGACTTCGGGAGCGATCTGCCGCAGGTCGAGGAGCCGTTCGTGCCGGGCCGGGGCCACCCTGGCCACCCGGGGGCTCCGGCCCGCTTCCGTGAGCTCCCGGACGGCTTTCCCGGCTTCCCGTACGACATGGCGGGCTATCCGCGCCGGGGGCCGCACCACCACCCGGGCCGTTGGCACGGCCGATGGCACCACCACCCCCATCCGTTCGGTCCGGGCTTCCACGGGGCGGGCCCGGGCAGTGCGGAGTTCGCGGGCCACGGCCACTTCCGGAAGGTGGGGCCGGGCGATCCGTCCGACTCCGCCCGCGCCCACCCGCTGCCCGGCCGGCGCGATCCGGTGAAGCGGCACGCCCCGGCGGAGGCCGTATCCGACGCCGCACCCTCGCACTCCACGCCGTCGCACCGCGTCAGGACGGCGGACCGGCGCAGCCACCGCTCGTACGAAACGCTGCCGCCGCTCCCGTCGCCCACCGTTCCCGAGGACGCGACCGCGGGCACCACGGACGGGGACGGGGACACGACCCGCCCGTACGCCCTGGAGTCCCCGACGGCCCCGGTCGAGCGGGTGCTGCCGATGGGTGCGGGTCTGGCGCTGACGGGCCTGGGCCTGGCGTTCCTGGGCCTGCGGCTTCGCCGCCGCTGAGGCCGCAGTTCCCCGTTCCCTGTCCCCGCCTCTCCTCGTTTCACGTGAAACGAGGAGAGGCGGGAACGGCACACCGTTTCACGTGAAACGCTCCCGGTTGTTTCACGTGAAACCGTTGAAACGGTTGGCGTGGTTTCACGTGAAACAGCGCGAATCCGTGGTTTCACGTGAAACGCCGGGGATCGGGTGCCCCGGAAAGGTGGATCACGTTCTCCTGGGGGCACCACCGTCGAGAAGCCCTCGTACGAGAGAATGGCGGCATGGATATGCCGATGAACGAACGGTCGCAGGAGAACCCGCACGTCCTGGTTGTCGGCCCGGACGGCATGGCGCTCGGCAGCGCCGGCTCCGGTGGCGGGGACGACGGCGACGAGCCCCGCGAGGTCCCGGTGACGGACATGGTCGAACAGCCTGCGAAGGTCATGCGCATCGGCAGCATGATCAAGCAGCTGCTGGAAGAGGTGAAGGCCGCTCCTCTCGACGAGGCCAGCCGGGTCAGGCTCAAGGAGATCCACGCCAGCTCGGTGAAGGAGCTGGAGGATGGGCTGGCGCCCGAACTGGTGGAGGAGCTGGAGCGACTGTCGCTGCCGTTCACCGATGAGTCGGTGCCGACGGAGGCGGAGCTGCGGATCGCCCAGGCGCAGCTGGTGGGCTGGCTGGAGGGCCTGTTCCACGGCATTCAGACCGCGCTGTTCGCCCAGCAGATGGCCGCCCGCGCCCAGCTGGAGTCGATGCGCCGGGCCCTGCCGCCCGGTGTCCTGCCCACGGAGGGCGACGAGGGCAAGCCCGGCCACGGCGGCGCCCGCTCGGGCCCGTACCTCTGACCGTATGCACGAGGGGCCGGCACGCGAGATGCGTGCCGGCCCCTTCTGTATGCGGTGCGACCGTCAGCCGCTGCGACCGGTGGAGATGGTCAGCTCGATCGTGGCGTCCTTGGTCGGGTACCACCAGCTGATGGCGGCCGGGGACTGATCCGTGACGGTGTTCTTGCCCCAGATCGCGCTGTCCTCTTCCTTGACGATCTTGTACTTCCAGCCGGCCGCCTTGATGCACTCCTTCACCGAGTCCAGGTTCTTGAACCGGAACGACGGGAAGAGGATCTTGCGCTTGTCGGCGTAGCTCTTGGTCGGGTTGGTGCACTCGGACGTCAGGATCGTCGCCGTCTTGTCCTCGGGGCGGACGCTCTCGCTGGGCGAAGCGGAGTAGCTGGACGGTGTGACGTCGCCGCCGGTGTCGTCGGTGGAACCGGCGCTCAGACCGATGCCGATCGCTATCGCGGTGACCACGACGACACCGACGATCGCCGAGACCACGATCACCGGGGTGTTGTTCTTCCGCCCGCCGGGCCCGCCGGCCGACGGCATCGAGGCGGTGACCGGCGGCGGGGGCGGGGTGTACGCCGGCGGAGCCTGGTAACCACCTGTGTTGAACGGCGCCGGGCCCGGGACCGGACCGGGGGCCGGCGTCGGGTAGGCGTTGTTCGGCGGCGGCGGGGGCGTCTGCGGGCCGAAGCCGACCGCCTGCGTCGGCTGGTAGGGCTGCTGGACGTTCGGCGGGAGCGGCGTCTGCGGGTTTCCGGACGTGGTGGGGAAGACCGCGGAGGACACCGAGGAGCCGCTGGTGCGCGCCCGCGGGCCCTCACCGATGATCAGCGGGGTGGCACCGGACTGGCCGGACCCGGCGATGCGCAGACACTCGTCCCGCATCGCCTCGGCGGTGGGGAAACGTTCGTTGGGGTTCTTCTTCAGCGCCCGGGCCACCAGCGCGTCCACGGCCGGCGGCAGCGAGCGGTTGATGCTCGACGGGACCGGCGGCTCTTCCTGGACATGGGCGTAGGCGATGGCGAGCGGGGAGTCCGCGTCGAACGGCAGCTGGCCGGTCAGCAGCTCGAAGAGCATGATGCCGACGGAGTACAGGTCGGAGCGGGCGTCCACCCCGCGGCCCAGCGCCTGCTCGGGGGAGAGGTACTGCGGGGTTCCGACCACCATGCCGGTCTGGGTCATGGACGTCACGCCGGACTGCATGGCGCGGGCGATACCGAAGTCCATGACCTTGACGACGCCGCGCTTGTTCAGCATGACGTTGCCGGGCTTGATGTCGCGGTGGACCAGGCCCATCTCGTGGCTGACTTCCAGCGCCGCAAGCACGTCGGCGGTGATCTTCAGGGCCTTTTCGGTCGGCATCGCGCCGTGCTGGGCGATATCGGCGTCGAGGTCGGAGCGCAGCGGCTGGCCCGCGACGTACTCCATGACGATGTACGGCACCATGCCGCCGTCGAGCTCGTCCTCGCCGGAGTCGAAGACCGAGACGATGTTGGTGTGCGTGAGCTTCGCCACTGACTGCGCCTCGCGGCGGAAGCGCTCGCGGAAGGCCTGCTCGCGGCCGAGCTCGGTGTGCAGTGTCTTGATCGCGACGTCGCGGTCGAGCACGGTGTCGTGCGCGAGGTGCACGGATGCCATTCCGCCGGCCCCGAGAAGATCACGAAGCTGGTAACGTCCTCCGCCGACCGAACGGCCCTCGAATTGGCCCTGAGCGCCGTCCTGGCTCATCGTTCCGCTTCCCCCTAGGCGCACGGCGCACTACCCGTACGTTATAGCGATCAAATCTGGAATTCCGGAGCCAAGTGTGCCCCAGGGCCCGGACACGTCAAGCTGTGTGCCCGTTCCGTGACCAGATGTGCAAGATCCGGTCACGGACCTGAGACGTTCGGCACCCTGAATCACCGGGGGTGAACTTGCGATGTCAGGCGAACGGCGGGTTTGATGGCCGGTCCACGACGGACCGGTGGGTGCCGCGGAACCTGTAGCGTGCTCTAGCGAAGACCGATGACCTTACCGCTCCCGGGCGGATCGATTCGACGGCGAGGACCGATGGCACCGACGCAGAGCCCCCAGGGCCCGTCCGATCCTGAGGCCACCGGCTCCCATGTCCCCGAGGCACCGGAGATGTGGGGCAACGGCGGCCTGGTCGGCGACGGCCGGTACCGGCTCACGCGGCGCCTCGGGCGCGGCGGTATGGCGGAGGTGTTCGCCGCCGAGGACGTACGCCTCGGCCGCACCGTGGCCGTGAAGCTGCTGCGTGCCGACCTCGCCGAGGACCCGGTGTCCAAGGCCCGCTTCACCCGCGAGGCACAGTCCGTGGCCGGGCTGAACCACCATGCGGTGGTCGCGGTCTACGACTCCGGTGAGGACCTGGTCGGCGGCAACACCGTGCCGTACATCGTGATGGAGCTGGTCGAGGGCCGGACCATCCGCGATCTGCTGCTGAACGCCGACGCCCCGCCGCCGGACCAGGCGCTGATCATCGTCTCGGGCGTGCTGGAGGCGCTGGCCTACAGCCACCAGCACGGCATCGTGCACCGTGACATCAAGCCCGCGAACGTGATCATCACGAACAGCGGCGCCGTGAAGGTCATGGACTTCGGCATCGCCCGCGCTCTGCACGGCGCGCAGTCCACCATGACCCAGACCGGCATGGTCATGGGTACGCCCCAGTACCTCTCCCCGGAGCAGGCGCTCGGCAAGACCGTCGACACCCGTTCCGACCTCTACGCCACCGGCTGTCTGCTCTACGAACTCCTCACCCTGCGGCCGCCGTTCACCGGTGAGACCCCGCTCTCGGTCGTCTACCAGCACGTCCAGGACATGCCGGTGCCGGCCTCCGAGGTCGCCGAGGGCGTGCCGCCGGAGCTGGACGGCCTGGTCATGCGGTCGTTGGCCAAGGACCCCGACGACCGGTTCCAGACCGCGGAGGAGATGCGCGGCCTGGTCCAGTACTCGCTGCAGATGCTGCAGGAGCAGGGCGGGCACACCGGCACCTGGAACACCGGCCCGGTGGTCATGCACGAGGGTGGTCACTCCCCTGTCATGGGGACCGCCGCGACCACCGCGCTGCCGCACCCCGACGCCGGCCAGACCACGGCGCAGCCGATCCTCACGCACGGAATGCGGGAGGACGACGGCGGCTTCGAGGGCGGGCCCCGCCCGGCCAGGGGCGGCCGCGGCAAGGTCTGGCTGATCGCGGCGCTCGCACTGATCGCCATCGCGGTCGGGGTGGCATTCGCGCTGCAGAACACCAAGGACCCGGGCCGGAAGCACGAGACCCCCACCACGCAGTCGCCGACGCCGAAGAAGCACAAGGAGACCACCGAGCCGACGACCGAGGAGCCGACCACTCCGGAGACCCAGCCGGAGGGCACCGGCGGCGACAGCGGTTCGTACACCCAGGCGCCGACGACGCAGCCGAGCACCCCGCAGACCTCCGAGCCGCCGACCTCGCAGCCGCCGACGACCGAGGAGCCGACCACCGAGCCGCCCACCGACACCACCGGTGGCACGGCCGACGGCGGCACCGCGGACGGTGGCACGGCCGACGGCGGCACCGCGGACGGCGGGACGGCCGACGGCGGCTCGACGGCCGGGACGGACAGCGGGGCGTCCTCGGGCGCGGACAGCGGCACCACGCTGGGCACGACCGGCGGCTGACCGGCCGCGCGCCGTCACGGGTCAGCGGGTGAACGCGTCGCGCACGGCGCGGTATTCGCGGGTCCACCACACCGCCAGGGCGGCCGCCGCCGGGAATTGCGGATCGGTGCGGCGGTCGCCGAGCTGGTAGCGCCAGGTGAGCATCCAGAAGTCGTTCAGCCGCTCCCACCACACCCGGTGGACGGCCGCGGCGAGCTCGTCGGCACCGGCTCCGCAGGCGCTGCGGTAGGCACCGGCATACGCCGCGACCTTGGCCAGGTCCAGGGTGCCGCAGGGGCGTACGAAGAAGATCGCGGCGGCGCGCACCGCCTCCTCGGCGCGGGGCTGGACGCCCAGCCGGTCCCAGTCGACGATCGCGGTCGGCTCGGTGCCGCGGTAGAGCACGTTCAGCGGGTGGAAGTCGCCGTGCACCCAGCCGGTGGCGGGTTCCGCGCCGGGTGCCGGGCGCCGGTGGGCCTGCCGTTCCAGGAGGGCCCGACGCTCCAGCAGCCGGTGCTCGGCGAGCTCGTCGAAGCTGGTGCGCGGGCGGGCGCAGCGGGCCAGGTCCAGCAGCTCGTCGATGGTCTCGAAGGTCCGCTCGGGGTCGGCGCCGGCGTCCGCGCAGGGCAGCCGGGGCGGATGTGGTTCGTCCGCCATGACCTGGGCCAGCGCGGTGTGCACGAGCCCGAGCAGGGCGCCGAGCCGGCGGGACTGGCCGGCGGTCAGGGCGGCCCCGCTCAGGTGCCGCCCCTCGACCCAGGGGTGAAGCGCGTAGCAGCGGCCGTCGAGGACGGTGACGGTGCGGCCGTCGGCGTCGGCGACGGGCGGGGCGACCGGGAGGCCGAGTGCGGCGAGCCGCCGGGTGGCGCGGTGCTGGCGGGTGAGCGCGGCCAGGTCGCCGTCGAGGTGGTGCTTGAGGAAGTAGCGGCCGCGGGTGGTGGCGAGGAAGTAGCCGTGGTTGAGCAGGCCCTCGGCGACGGGTTCGCAGGACAGCGGCGCGCCGGCGCCGGTGTAGTGGCGGAGCAGGGATCCGAGGGCGTCTTTGTCGGGCGTCGCCGCCGTCCGGACTACAGATGAGCGCAGCACGCGCCAGATGTTAGATCAACTACACCTATGCGGGTGGGGGTATCGGAAAGCCTCACCCAGAGTGAGCGAGGTCGGCGGCCGGCGCCTCGGTGAGGTGGTGCAGGGTGACGAACTCCGGCTCGACGCGCAGGAAGACGGGATCGAAGGGCACGCCGTCCGCCAGCCGGGGTGTGCGGCCGAACCGCTCCCGCTCGGCGGAGTCCGGGACGGTCACCCGGGCGGTGCCGATGACCTGCACGGACCAGGTGTCCGGTGCCCCGCTGCCGACGTTGTCGGCCTCGTACGCGACGACGCTCCCGTCCAGCGCCCGGTGGTAGCCGTAGCCGCCGTGCAACCGGAGGATCAGCCGCCCGCCGTCCAGGACGAGGTGCCGGGTGACGGTGGTGAAGGGCAGCGCCCGCCGACTGGCCGAGACCCGGCCGTAGCGGGTGCGGCCGAGCAGCTCGATGGCACGGTGGTGGTCGGTGGGCATGCCGCCACCCTGCCGGTGGGGGCGGGCGGTCAACAGGGTCCGGCAGCCTGGAACGAACGGGACGATGGTCCTGAATCGCCATGACCCGGGCGGCCGCAGTAGTGGCGGAACCCGCGGCGTGGCCGCCCCGTGACCCCTCGGTCAGCGGCGCTCCGCCTGCCGGCGCGCCACATAGGCGGCGGCCTGGGAGCGGCGCTCCATGCCGAGCTTGGAGAGCAGGCTGGAGACGTAGTTCTTGATGGTCTTCTCGGCGAGGTGGAGCCGCTCCCCGATGACGCGGTTGGTCAGGCCCTCGCCGATCAGGTCGAGGATCCTGCGCTCCTGCTCGGTCAGGCTCGCCAGCCGGTCGTCCCCCTTGGCGGCGTTGCCGTCGCGCAGCCGCTCCAGTACGCGGGCGGTGGCCACGGGGTCGAGCAGCGACTTGCCGGCGGCCACGTCACGTACGGCGGAAAGCAGTTCGTTCCCCCGGATGGCCTTGAGGACATAACCGGACGCACCGGCCATGATCGCATCGAAGAGCGCCTCGTCGTCCGCGAAGGAGGTGAGCATCAGGCACTTGATGTCCGGATTCTGTGAACGGATCTCCCGGCAGACCTCGACCCCGCTGCCGTCCGGCAGTCGGACGTCCAGCACAGCCACGTCGGGACGCGTCGCAGGGATCCTGACCAGGGCATC
This sequence comes from Streptomyces sp. NPDC048196, assembly GCF_040652715.1. Taxonomy (NCBI): domain Bacteria; kingdom Bacillati; phylum Actinomycetota; class Actinomycetes; order Kitasatosporales; family Streptomycetaceae; genus Streptomyces; species Streptomyces sp. NPDC048196. The sequence continues at coordinate 215,570 of NZ_JBEZMM010000007.1, forward strand.
TGCGGCGGTGCCGGCCTCGCCGACCACCTCGATGTCCGCCTCGACAGCGAGCATTTCGTGCACCCCGCGGCGGACGACTTCATGGTCATCGAGCAGAAATACCGTGATTTTTCCGTCTTCGGGCACGGGCCCAGTCTCACACATCAAGTCTTCCCGTGCTCCAGGTCACCGATATAACGTGCCGTTGTCCCGGCGGCCTGCAACGCTGTGACCAGGAGTTGTTCCAGCCTTCGTGATTTTACTTGGAAATCCAAGCAAAATCGCAGGTCAGCGCCGTTTCCACTTCGGCTTTGACAATGGGTAACGTGCAATGAGCAGGCCACTGTCCGGGAGCTTTGTTCCACCCGGATCCGGCCGCGTTCGCACACACCCCGTGCGCCGTATCGGATACCGGGTGAGCCGCAATACGGCCACCGGCGGACCCCGGGGGCCGGACAGACGGAGGAGCAGCACGTGACCGTGGAAGGCACTGCGCAGCGGAAAAACACCCGCGGCAGCAGCAAGCGCACCACCGCCAAAAAGGCGACGCCGGCCAAGAAGGCGTCCCCGGCCAAGGCCCGTACCAACGGCCGGCCCGAAGAGGCGGAGCAGGATCAGCTCGTACAACTGCTGACCCCGGAAGGGAAGCGGGTCGAGCACCCGGACTACGCCATCGACCTTTCCCCCGAAGAACTGCGCGGCCTCTACCGCGACATGGTGCTGACGCGGAAGTTCGACGCCGAGGCGACCACCCTCCAGCGCCAGGGCGAGCTGGGCCTGTGGGCCTCGCTGCTGGGCCAGGAGGCGGCTCAGATCGGCTCCGCCCGTGCCCTGCGCGACGACGACTACGTCTTCCCGACGTACCGCGAGCACGGCGTCGCCTGGTGCCGCGGGGTCGACCCGACGAATCTGCTGGGCATGTTCCGCGGCGTCAACAACGGCGGCTGGGACCCGAACAGCAACAACTTCCACCTCTACACCATCGTGATCGGTTCGCAGACGCTGCACGCGACCGGCTATGCGATGGGTGTCCAGAAGGACGGCACGGATTCCGCGGTCATCGCGTATTTCGGTGACGGTGCCTCCAGCCAGGGCGATGTCGCGGAATCCTTCACGTTCTCCGCGGTGTACAACGCCCCCGTCGTGTTCTTCTGCCAGAACAATCAGTGGGCCATTTCCGAACCCACCGAGAAGCAGACCCGGGTGCCGCTCTACCAGCGCGCCCGCGGTTTCGGATTCCCCGGCGTACGGGTCGACGGCAATGACGTGCTGGCCTGTCTCGCGGTGACCAAGGCGGCGCTGGAGCGGGCGCGCACCGGCCAGGGCCCGATGCTGATCGAGGCGTTCACGTACCGGATGGGCGCGCACACCACCTCCGACGACCCGACGCGCTACCGCGGGGACGAGGAGCGGGTGGCCTGGGAGGCCAAGGACCCGATCCTGCGGCTGCGCACGTACCTGGAGGCCGAGGGCCTGGTCGACGAGGCGTACCTCGCGACCATCGACGAGGAGAGCGAGGCCCTGGGCAAGCGGGTCCGCGACGCGGTACGCGCCATGCCGGACCCGGACACCATGGCGATCTTCGAGAATGTCTATGCCGACGGGCACGCGCTCGTCGATGAGGAGCGCGCGCAGTTCGCCGCGTACCAGGCGTCGTTCGTCGATGCCGATGTCCTGGCGGAGGGGAACTGACCATGGCCGTCCACGAGAAGATCACCATCGCCAAGGCGATCAACGCCTCGCTCCGCGCCTCCATGGAGGCCGACCCCAAGGTCGTCGTCATGGGCGAGGACGTCGGCAAGCTCGGCGGCGTCTTCCGGGTCACCGACGGGCTGCAGAAGGACTTCGGCGAGGACCGGGTGATCGACACCCCGCTCGCCGAGTCGGGCATCGTCGGCACCGCGATCGGCCTGGCGCTGCGCGGCTACCGCCCGGTCGTCGAGATCCAGTTCGACGGCTTCGTCTTCCCCGCCTACGACCAGATCGTCACCCAGCTCGCCAAGATGCACGCCCGCGCGCTGGGCAAGATCAAGGTGCCGGTCGTCATCCGCATCCCGTACGCGGGCGGCATCGGTGCGGTCGAGCACCACTCCGAGTCCCCCGAGGCGCTGTTCGCGCACGTCGCGGGCCTCAAGATCGTCACTCCCTCGAACTCCTCCGACGCCTACTGGATGCTCCAGCAGGCCATCGCGGGCGACGACCCGGTCATCTACTTCGAACCCAAGCGGCGCTACCACGACAAGTCGCGGCTGGACACCGAGTCGATCCCGGACCCGCTGCACAAGGCCCGGATCACCCAGAGCGGCTCGGACCTGACGCTGGCCGCCTACGGCCCGATGGTGAAGGTCTGCCTGGACGTCGCCAAGGTCGCGGCCGAGGAGGGCAAGTCGGTCGAGGTCGTCGACCTGCGCTCGCTCTCCCCGATCGACTTCGACACCCTGCAGTCGTCGGTGCAGAAGACCGGGCGCCTGGTCGTCGTCCACGAGGCGCCGGTGTTCTTCGGCGCGGGCGCGGAGATCGCCGCCCGGATCACCGAACGGTGCTTCTACCACCTGGAGGCCCCGGTCCTGCGCGTCGGCGGCTTCCACGCCCCGTACCCGCCCTCCCGGCTGGAGGACGAGTACCTTCCGGGTCTGGACCGGGTGCTCGACGCCGTCGACCGTGCGCTGGCGTACTGAGGGTTTGAGGAGAGTTCGTAACCATGACTACAGGCACCGCCAACGCCCAGCGCTTCCGCGAGTTCAAGATGCCCGACGTGGGCGAGGGGCTCACCGAGGCCGAGATCCTCAAGTGGTACGTCCAGCCCGGTGACACCGTCACCGACGGCCAGGTCGTGTGTGAGGTCGAAACCGCCAAGGCCGCCGTCGAACTGCCCATCCCCTACACCGGGGTGGTGCACGAGCTGCGCTTCGGCGAGGGCGTGACCGTCGACGTCGGCACCGCCATCATCGCGGTGGACACCGACCCGGGCGCGGGACCGGCCGAGGCCCCCTCGACCGCGAGCGCGCCGCAGGAGGCCGTACCGGCCGAGGAGGACGCCGAGCCGCAGGGCCGGCAGGCGGTACTGGTCGGCTACGGCGCCGCGCCGTCCTCGACCAAGCGCCGGGCGCGCAAGCCGCAGGCCGGTGTGCCGGCCCAGCCGGAGCCGGTGAAGGCCGCGCTCCAGGCCGAGCTGAACGGGCGGCCCGCGGCGCAGCCGGCCGCTCCCGTCGCACCGCAGCCGGCCGCCACGGTGACGCCGGACGCCCGGCCCGTGGGTGCCGGGACCGCCGGGCGGCCGCTGGCCAAGCCGCCGGTGCGCAAGCTCGCCAAGGACCTCGGCATCGACCTGGCGACCATCTCCCCGACCGGGCCGGACGGCATCATCACCCGCGAGGACGTGCACGCGGCCGCCGCCCCGGCACCGGCGCAGGCACCGGCCGTGGAGGCTCCCGCCGCACAGGTTGCCGCGCCCGCGGTGACCGGTGTCGTGGACGCCGCGGCCCGCGAGCGGCGGGTACCGGTCAAGGGCGTACGCAAGGCCACCGCGCAGGCGATGGTGGCCAGCGCCTTCACCGCGCCGCACGTCACGGAGTTCATCACCGTCGACGTGACCCGCACGATGAAGCTCGTCCAGGAACTGAAGCAGGACCCGGACATGGCCGGCCTGCGGGTCAACCCGCTGCTGATCGTCGCCAAGGCCCTCCTGGTCGCGCTCAAGCGGCACCCGGAGGTCAATGCGTCCTGGGACGAGGCGAACCAGGAGATCGTCTACAAGGACTATGTGAACCTCGGCATCGCGGCGGCCACCCCGCGCGGGCTGATCGTCCCCAACATCAAGGACGCCGGGTCCAAGACGCTCCCGCAACTCGCCGAGGAACTGGGCGAATTGGTCGCCACCGCCCGCGAGGGCAAGACCTCTCCGGCGGCCATGAGCGCTGGCACCGTCACCATCACCAACGTCGGTGTCTTCGGTGTCGACTCCGGTACGCCGATCCTCAACCCGGGGGAGTCGGCGATCCTCGCCGTCGGTGCGATCAAGCTCCAGCCCTGGGTGCACAAGGGCAAGGTGAAGGCGCGCCAGGTCACCACCCTCGCGCTGTCCTTCGACCACCGTCTCGTCGACGGCGAGCTGGGCTCCAAGCTGCTCGCGGACATCGCGGCGGTGCTGGAGCGGCCGAAGCGGCTGATCACCTGGGGCTGACCCGGGATGCGGGGCCGGTCGGGCAAGGGCGTCGTTTCACGTGAAACGACGCCTGGGGCCGGGGCCGGTGTTTCACGTGAAACACCGCCCCACGCCCCCGCCGGACCGGCCCGCCCTCATGCCAGGACCGCGCCCGCTGCCGTCCCGTCCGGTGCCGTCGACGAACAGCTGATCGCCCGGCCCGCGCCCGCGCTCCGGCCGTACGTCAGCTCCTACGCCGCATACCGGCAGGCCGGGGTCCCGCCCGCCCTCCACCGCGGGCTGCCCTCGCCCCGGCTGACCCTGATCTTCACCCTCGACGAACCGCTCACCCTGGCCGGTCACCCGGACCCCGGCCAGGCTCCCGGCAGCTACGCCACCCTCCTCGGCGGATTGCACACCCGTCCCGCGCTGATCACCCATCAGGGCCGCCAGTCCGGCATCCAGCTCGGTCTGCACCCGCTGGGCGCCCGGGCGCTGCTGGGACTGCCGGCCGGTGAGCTGGCCGATCTCGATCTTCCCGCGGAGGCGGTGCTCGGGCCGCGGGGTCGGGACATCGCCGAGCGGCTGCGGGCGGCCGCCGGCTGGCCGGAGCGGTTCGCGCTGCTGGACGCCCATCTGCTGCGGTGGCTGGACCGGGAGCCGGGTGGCGCGGGGTCCGCCCCGGCGCCCGAGGTCGCCCGCGCCTGGCAGCTGCTGACCGCCTCCCGGGGCGCCGTACCGGTCGCGGCGCTCGCCGACGACATCGGCTGGAGCGCCCGCCATCTGACCGCCCGCTGCCGGCAGGAAACCGGTCTGACGCCCAAGGCCGCCGCCCGGGTCATCCGTTTCGACCGCGCACGACGACGGCTGGGCGCCGCGGCCCGTACCGGTTCGCCGCCGCTCCTCGCCGAACTGGCCGCCGACTGCGGCTACTTCGACCAGGCGCACCTCGCCCGGGAGTTCCGCTCGCTGGCCGGCTGTCCGCCCAGCCGGTGGCTCGCCGAGGAGTTCCGAAACGTCCAAGCCCCGGCGGACGGCTGCGCGAAAGGCTGAGGCCGGCGGCCCACCCGGGGCCGTACCGACCGAGGAGGAACGGCGCTCATGCCGCAGACCACATCTGAGACCACCACATCCCCGCACGGCTCCGCGCCGGCACCCGCGCCCCAGGTGTGGCCGATGCTCCGGGCCCGGGACGCCCGCGCCCTGATCCGGTTCCTGACCGAGGCCTTCGGCTTTGAAGCGACCGCGGTGTACGGCGACGGGGAGCGGGTCGCGCACGCCGAGCTCTCCTGGCCGGAGGGCGGCGGCATCATGCTCGGTTCCGTCCGCGAGGCGGACGACGACCCCTGCGGGCTGCAGCCGGGTGCCTCCGGTGCCTATGTGGTCACCGACCGGCCCGACGCGCTGTGTGCTCGCGCCCGGGCCGCCGGTGCGGAGATCACCGACGAACCGGCCGACACCGACTACGGGTCGCGGGGCTTCAGCGCCCGCGATCCGGAGGGCAACCGCTGGTCCTTCGGCACCTACCGCGGCGCGCCGCACCCGGTCCGGTCGTAGGGCCGGTCAGCCGCGGATGAGCTCCACGGCGCGGCTGAAGTGGGCCACCGGCCCGGTCGGGCGGGACTCATCGGCGTGTGCGGCGCCGCGGGTCAGCGCGATCCCCGCCCACAGACCGGCGACGATCAATGCCAGTACGACGGTGTTCCGCGCACGACGGCCGGCGTTCGTCCTGGACTGCATGGTCAACTCCCCTGGAATCCCGGAGCCTCCCCGGCTCCATGCCTCCATTCACCCATGGAATCCGGGCCGCTCTGTACGCGCGAGGTACGGACTCGGGTCAGACCTGAGGTGGACCCGCCGTCCGCCTGTGGTCCCCCTTGCGACCGGGGCCGGGAAAGGGTTTGCGGTCGCCGTCCGGAGCCGCTTACCGTCGGCGGAATGAGCCGCGACGTGATCATCCGCCGGTACCGGGACGCTGACCAGGACGTTGTCGTCGATCTCTGGTCGCGGGCGGTGCGCCGGGCGCATCCGTTCATCGAGGGGGAGGGCGAGGGCGAGCGCGCGCGGATCCTCCGCGAGGTGTATCTCGTCCGGGCCGAGAACTGGGTCGCCGAACGCGCGGGCACGGTCATCGGGCTGCTCGGCCTGCTCCCCGGCGGCGAGATCGGCGGACTGTTCGTCGCGCCGGAGGCCCAAGGCGGCGGCGCAGGGCGGCAGTTGGTGGAACGCGCGGCGGCGCGGTACGGCGCGCTGACCCTGGAGGTCTTCGAGGGCAACGCCCGCGCCCGCCGCTTCTACGCGCACCTGGGCTTCACCGAGCGGGGGCGGCGGGTGGACGAGGAGACCGGCCACCCGCTGCTTGTCCTGGAGCGGGCCGCGCCGCTGAGGTCGGTGGGCTGGCTGCACGTGCGGGAGGGCCGGCTGCTGAGCGTCCGCACCCGCGGCAACGACACGTTCTACCTCCCCGGTGGGAAGTACGAGCCCGGGGAGTCCGCCCCTGAGGCGCTGTCGCGGGAGCTGTCCGAGGAGCTCGGCCTCGACGTCCCCGCCGGGACCCTGACGGAGGCGTTCGTCATCCATGACGTCGCGCACGGCAAGAACGGCCGCCGGCTGCACATGACCTGCTTCACCGGCGGGCCGCAGGACATCGTGCCGGTGCCGGGCCGGGAGATCGCCGAATACGCCTGGTTCGACCGCCGGGAGGCGCGCGAGCGCTGTGCCCCGGCGCATTCCCAGGTCGTGGACCGCCTGGTGGCCCAGGGGCGGATGCCGGGCTGACCCAAGGCCCCGGCCGTCCGTCGATCGTCCGCGCCCGTCCGCCGGTCCGCCCGTCCGCACCCACCGATCGTCCGCATCGCGGAATCACGTTTCGGACGCATACCTGTTGTATCTATCCTGTGCGCATGCCCACAGCGTCCACGCCCACCGCCCCCGCCGGAGAATCCACCGCCAGACAACCGCCCGCCGCCGAGCGGGTCTATGCGCACGTCAAGGACGCCGTCCTGCAGCGCCGCTACGAGGGCGGCATGCTGCTCACCGAAGGCGAGCTGGCCGACGCGGTGGGGGTGTCCCGGACGCCGGTGCGCGAGGCGCTGCTGCGCCTGGAGGTCGAGGGGCTGCTCAAGCTCTACCCGAAGAAGGGCGCCATGGTGCTGCCGGTCTCCGCACAGGAGATCGCCGACGTGGTCGAGACCCGGCTGCTGGTGGAGAAGCACGCCGCCGCCAAGGCGGTGCCCGCGAGCGAGCCGCTGCTCACCGAGCTGACCGAGCTGCTGGACACCATGCGCGAGCAGGCCGCGTCCGGTGACCTGGCCGCCGTGTCCGTCACCGACCGCGCCTTCCACGCCGCCATCGTGCGCAGTGCCGGCAACCAGATCCTGGACCGGCTCTACGAGCAGTTGCGCGACCGCCAGTTGCGGATGGGCGTCGCGGTGATGCACGCCCACCCCGACCGGATCGCGAAGAACATCGCCGAGCACGCCGAGATCCTCGACGCGCTGCGGGCCGGCGACGCGGACGCCGCGACAGAGGTCGTGCACCGGCACGTCAGCTGGGTCCGCAACCTCGCCCAGGGAGACGTGCGATGAGCGGTGGCACCGGCGGACCGGACGGCTCCATAGACGGCGGATCCGGCCCGGGTTCCGGCTCCGTGGGCGGCGGTTCGGCCCGCTCCGGCATGGGCGGCGGGGCCCGGCTGCTGCCCGCCGACCCGCCCGGCGGCCCCCGGGCCATGGCGGTCTGGGGCATCGGCGTCGCCGTCTACTTCGTCGCGATCACCTACCGCACGAGCCTGGGCGTGGCCGGGCTGGACGCCGCCGAACGCTTCCACATCAACGCCTCGGCGCTGTCGACCTTCTCCATCCTCCAGCTGCTGGTGTACGCGGGGATGCAGATCCCCGTCGGCCTGCTGGTCGATCGGCTCGGCGCCAAAAGGGTGCTGACCCTCGGCGTCGTCCTCTACACCGCCGGCCAGTTCGGCTTCGCGCTCTCCGCTTCGTACCCCATGGCGCTCGGCTCGCGCGCGCTGCTGGGCTGTGGTGACGCGATGACCTTCATCAGCGTGCTGCGGCTGGGTTCGCGCTGGTTCCCGGCCCGGCGCGGCCCGATGATCGCCCAGATCGCCGCGCTGGTCGGCATGGCCGGCAACCTCATCTCCACCCTCGTACTCGCCCGCTTCCTGCACACCTTCGGCTGGACCCCGACCTTCGCCGCCAGTGCGGCCGGTGGCATCGTCGTGCTGATCGTGCTGCTGGCCTTCCTCAAGGACCACCCCGAGGGCTTCGAGCCGCCGCCGGCCCCGGCCGGGCACACCGGCACCGGGTTCGTGCGCCGGCAGATCGCGGACGCCTGGCGGGAGCCCGGCACCCGGCTGGGCATGTGGGTGCACTTCACCACCCAGTTCCCGGCCATGGTCTTCCTGCTGCTGTGGGGCCTGCCGTTCCTCGTCGAGGCACAGGGCCTGTCCCGCGGCACCGCCGGTGAACTGCTCACCCTGGTGGTGCTCTCCAACATGGCCGTGGGGCTGGTCTACGGCCAGATCATCGCCCGCCACCACGCCGCCCGCATGCCGCTGGCACTGGGCACGGTCGGTGCCACCGCCCTGCTCTGGGCAAGCGTGCTGAGCTGGCCGGCCGACCATGCGCCCATGGGCCTGCTGATCGCGCTCTGCTCCGTGCTGGGCGCCTGCGGTCCGGCGTCGATGATCGGCTTCGACTTCGCCCGGCCCGCCAACCCGCCCGAGCGCCAGGGCACCGCCTCCGGCATCGTCAACATGGGCGGCTTCACCGCATCGATGACGACGCTGCTCGCGATCGGCGTCCTGCTGGACGCGACCGGCGACAACTACCGGATCGCCTTCGCCTCGGTCTTCGTCCTCGAAGCGGTCGGTGTCTCACAGATCCTGCGGCTGCGCCGCCGGGCCGCCCGCCGCGAGCGTGAGCGGCTGGTCGTCAGCCGCGTCGAGGCGGTGCATGTTCCGGCCTGAGCGGCGCTGTTTCACGTGAAACGGCGGGTGTTGTTTCACGTGAAACGGGGGCCGGCCGACGCGAAGTGGTCCGCCGGCCCGAGTTCACTACGGCGTGAGCGCGTGCGCTACGGCGTGACCGCGAAATTGTCCAGGATCGCCTCGGCCAGCTCCTGGTCACCATCGATCTTGATCTGCTCGGCGACCGCCGCCGGGCGGACCCGGCCGCAGGCCAGCTGGTGGAAGGTGTCCCAGTCCAGGGCGAGGGTCACCGTCGGGCCCAGCGAGACGCTGCCGTCGATGGTGGCGTTGCCCTCGTTGTCGATCCGGACCGTACGCAGGAACTCCACCGGGCCGCTGACGTCGAAGACCACCACCGAACCGGCGGGTGCCTGGGCCCTCTTGGAGACGATGCCGGGCAGCACCTTGACCAGCAGGTCGCGGGTCACCTGTGCGCCGGGGGAGTCGAGATTGCCGGGCTTACCGAGCGCCCGGCGCAGGTCCTGCTCATGCACCCAGACGTCGAACGCCCGCTGCTGGAGCACGAATTCCAGCGACCGGTCCTCATCGAGCGGGCTGCGCACCACCGCGTCGGGCTCGCGGGACTCGTTGCGCAGCTGCCGGGAACGGCGGATGACGGTGTATTCGAGTTCGCTGAGCATCTCCGGCGCGGTGTGATGCCGGCGGACGTCGACCTGCACCTCCATGCGGCGCGCCGACTCACTGCGGACGTGGTAGAGGTCGCGCGGCAGCGTGTGGATCGGCCGTGGGTCGCCCAGCATTTCGCATTCCAGGCCGATGATGTGCGAGACCACATCGCGAACCGACCAGCCTGGCAGGCACGTCGCCCGGTTCCACTCGCCTTCGACGAGCGGAGTCACCAGCTCGGTTATCGCTTCTATGGAGTGCGTCCAGGCATCGATGGAGGACTGAAGGCTGGGATGGACGGTCACGGGACCCCTCGGACGGTTCGTACGCGGGCTGCTGTCTGTGCAGTTAAGTTACCGCTGCGCACGGGCACCCCGGCAGTGCTTTCGGGGGACCATCGTAGGACGATGTCCCGCGACGGCAGCGGGTTCCGGCGCAGCGTTCCGGGCGCCCGCAGCTCAGTCCCCGCCGCGCTCCCGCTCGGCCAGCCGGATCACGCACACCGCGACGGCGATCAGCAGCGCCGGATCCGCGTCGTCCCGTACGACCTTGACCGCATACGTGTCGCGCACGGTCAGCCAGCGCCGTGAGATGTCGGCGAGCAGTTCGCCCTCGTACTCGACGGCGAACTCCCGGTCCAGGATCTTGCCGCTGACGTCCAGCACGGTGCCGTCCGCAAGCTCCACGCGGTAGTGGTTGCGCAGCAGCGAGAGCCGCTTGCGGCGGATGGTGGCCAGCGGCGCGTCGTCCCGCTCGATGGTCATCGTGTCGCGCAGGGCCAGCATCTTCTTCCGGATGGTGATCAGCACCCGGCCTTCGGCGTCCTTCAGCTCGAAGGTCTCCCGCATCCGGAGCGCCTTGCCGTCCACGAGGAAGGCGTGGTGGCCGTGTTCGTCGTCGATCCAGTAGTCGTCGCCGATGCCGAAGATCCGGTCGCGGACGAGGAAGGTGCCGGAGCGCGGCGGCTGCGCCGCGGGTGAGGGCTGCATGGCTGACCTGTTCCCCGGCGCCCCTGCGGAATGCGCACGCACCTGAGTGACGTTGAATGTCCACATGGCTTCACGTGCGCGCGTCCGGGCCCCCGAGCTGATCGGCAAGGGCGGCTGGCTGAACACCGGCAACAAGGATCTGACCCTCTCCGACCTGCGAGGACGCATCGTCGTCCTGGATTTCTGGACGTTCTGCTGTGTGAACTGCCTGCACGTCCTGGACGAGCTGCGGGAGCTGGAGGAGAAGCACCGCGACACGGTCGTGATCATCGGTGTGCACTCCCCGAAGTTCGTGCACGAGGCCGAGCACCAGGCGGTGGTGGACGCCGTCGAGCGGTACGGCGTCGAGCACCCGGTCCTCGACGACCCCGAGCTCGCCACGTGGAAGCAGTACGCGGTCCGGGCCTGGCCGACGCTGGTGGTGATCGACCCCGAGGGGTACGTCGTCGCCCAGCACGCCGGCGAGGGCCATGCGCACGCCATCGCCACGCTCGTCGCGGAGCTGGAGGCCGAGCACGAGGCGAAGGGCACCCTGCGGCGCGGCGACGGCCCGTACGTACCGCCGGAGCCGGTCGCCACCGACCTGCGCTTCCCCGGCAAGGCGGTCCGGCTGCCGGGCGGCGGCTTCCTGGTCTCCGACACCACCCGCCACCAGCTCGTCGAGCTGGCCGAGGACGGCGAGCGGGTGCTGCGCCGGATCGGCAGCGGTGAACGCGGCCTGACCCCGGACACCTTCAACGAACCGCAGGGCCTGGCCCTGCTGCCCGACGGCAAGGTCGCCGTCGCGGACACCGTCAACCACGCCCTGCGCGTCTTCGACCCCGAAAGCGGCACGCTGGAGACGGTGGCCGGTACCGGCAAGCAGTGGTGGCAGGGCTCCCCGACGTCCGGGCCGGCGCGCGAGGTGGCGCTCTCCTCGCCGTGGGACATCGCCTGGTGGCAGGACCGGCTGTGGATCGCGATGGCCGGTGTGCACCAGCTGTGGACGTACGACCCGGCCACCGGCACGGTCGAGGTGGCCGCCGGCACGACGAACGAAGGGCTGGTGGACGGCCCGGCCGCCGAGGCCTGGTTCGCCCAGCCGTCCGGGCTCGCGGCGGCCGCTGACCGGCTGTGGATCGCGGACTCGGAGACCAGCGCGGTCCGCTGGGTCGAGCCCACGGAGGACGGATACGTCATCCGCACGGCCGTCGGCACCGGGCTCTTCGACTTCGGCCACCGCGACGGCGCGGCCGGGCAGGCGCTGCTTCAGCACCCGCTGGGCATCACCGCGCTGCCCGACGGCTCGGTCGCGATCGCGGACACCTACAACCACGCCCTGCGCCGCTACGACCCGGCGAGCGGCGAGGTGACGACGCTGGCGACGGATCTGCGCGAGCCGTCCGACGCGGTGCTCGTCGACGACGACATCGTGGTCGTCGAGTCCGCGCGGCACCGGCTGACCCGGCTGCGGCTGCCCGAGGAGGCGGTCCGGGTGGAGGCGGTGGCGCACCGCACCCAGCGTGCGGCCACCGAGGTGGCGCCGGGCGCACTGCGGCTCGACGTGGTCTTCCAGGCCCCGGCGGGCCAGAAGCTGGACACCCGCTACGGCCCGTCGACCCGGCTGCTGGTCAGCGCGACCCCGCCGGAACTGCTCGCCGACGGTGCGGGCGCCGGCACGGACCTCAACCGGGAACTGGTGCTCGCGGACGGCGTGACCGAGGGCGTGCTGCATGTCTCGGCGATGGCCGCGTCCTGCGACGACGACCCGGACATCGAGTATCCCGCCTGCCACGTCCACCAGCAGGACTGGGGCGTTCCGGTGACCGTCACCGAGGACGGCGTGGCCCGGCTCGGGCTGGTGCTGGCGGGGCTGGACGCCGCATAGCCACCGGCGCCCGGGCCCGTTGACGGGGCCCGGGCCGTGCCGGTGGGGCGGCGGTGTGGGTGGTGCCGGATCAGTTCCCGACGCCGGCCGTCACTTCGGCCCCGTGGATGCTGTGCGACCAGTTGGTGATCTTGCTCTTGCCGACGGAGATGTGCAGCCGCTTCTCCGCGAAGTTCAGGGTGACCGGCCCGCGGGTGGTGGAACTCGCGGTGGAACCCATGAAGTCGATGGTCACCGACTTCTGCTCGGTGCCCTTGCTGGCCGGCGTGTTGGTCGGGATGACCGCGTACGCATAGCCCTTGGCGGGCACGTCGATGGTCGGGCCCATGACACTGGGCTCGCCCGCCAGCAGCGGCAGCGGTGCCTTGGCGTTGTTGAAGCGCAGCCGCGGGCCGTTGTACAGCCGGCAGGTGTTGCCGGTGGTGTTCTTGAACTTCACCGTCACATGACTGTCCGGGCCGGTCTGCTGGGAGAACGTGACCCGGTAGGTGCTGGGCCAGCAGGGGGACACCCGGCGCGACGCCGCGCCGGCTCCGGCGCCTGCCGCGGCCGCACCACCGCCGATGATCTTCCGCTTCTTGCTCTTGGAGGACGAGGAGGAGGTCTTCTTCGACTTCTTCGAGGAGTGGCTGTTGCAGCCGGTCAGCGCGAGCGAACCGGCGAGCCCGAGGGCCAGCGCGGCGTACGCGGCGGAGCGGCGGCGGGTGCGGGGTGCGGTCATGGGTGGAGTCCCCCAGTGGGTCGCTATGGTCAGCGAGGTGTGTCTGTCATGGCACGGCCACGATATCGATTGCGGTTCGATCTTCCAGTGCGGGTTCGTGGCGGCTCCGGTCCGAGCGGCATCACCGCAGGTCAGCGATGCCAGGCGGAGTCGCGGCCCGGAATTGCAGGGTCAGGATCCCTCCGGACAGGTCGGCAAGGTGGTGTTGTCGAGCTGTTCCGGCCGGATGCGGATCCCCGGCACCCACATCCGCGCGCCGTCGTGATCGACCCGGAACCAGATGCTGCTGTGCCCGCCCGCCTCGTCGGTGACCGCCACACCGTTGGCGATCCGGCACACCGCACGCAGCACATCGCCGTGCCAGACGTGCGCCACGACGTTGGAGCGCCGGTAGACCAGGTAGGGATCACGGGCCAGTCCGAGCGCACAGTTGGCGGTGCGGGGGCGTTGGCAGGCCCGTTCGACGTTGTTGACGGTGATCCGGGCGGACCCGGTGCCCTTCGCCGAGGCCTCCGAGCCGTGCACTCCGCCTGCGCTCACGCTGTCGTGCGAGGGGCCGTCCGGGGCCCGGTCCGGGCCGGTCAGCACCGGAATGGCCACCGCGGCACCGGCCAGCACCGCGACCGTCCCGAGCGCGGCGAGCACCAGCGGCAGCCGCCGCCGTCCCGTCGTCCCCTGCTTCGTCCCCTGGCCCGCCGGCTCGTCCGTCCCGCCCGCTTCCCGTGCGATGTCAGGGCCCGAGTCCGCTGCCTCCTGGGCCCGGTGCAGCAGATCGGTGAGCGCGGGCAGCCGGTCCTCACCGGTGAAGGAGACCTTGCACCACTGCACCAGCAGCCGCTCATCGGGCAGCCCCTGACCCCGCAAATAGCGCGAGAGGGACGACCGGCTCGCCGGTAACCGGCCCTCCAACTCCTTGAGACTGTAGCCGAGTTCACGATGCATATGGCGTAGTGCGAGGACGAACTCGCGAGTGGGGCCGGAGAGTTCGTCGGGAAGAGAAGCCAGTGGCTTACGTCGGGGATGAGCGGCGTGGTTCTGATTGCCAGGCACATCCCGCATTCCAGCACAGGGGGCATGCACGCGCGAGGGGCACTTCCGCTCCCCTGTGACGGAAGTGCCCCTCGTTACACGATCCGGATCGGGCCCGGACCAGCTGGTGACGTTTCACGTGAAACGGACCGTGCCTCAGCGCCTCGCATCGGCCTCGTCGTTTCCCTCAGCCTCGTCGTTTCACGTGAAACAGCGACGCGAGGTCGTACGGCGCGTCAGTCGCCGAACATCACCGGGCGGTACGGCGCGAACTCCGCGTCCCCGCCCGGCAGGCCATAGGTCAGCGTCCGGTGGTCGGTGCCATGGCCGCCGCGCTGCTCGTAGGCCGTGTACGAGGAGTGTGCGTCGTTGTTCCACTTCTCGAAGATCACCACGTGCCGGTTGTTGTTGTCCCCGGACGCATCGATGAGCAGGTCACCGGGCTTGAGTGCGCCGAGCGGAATCGGCCGGGTGATACCGCGGTCGGTGGCCAGCCCCACGGTGTTGGTGCCCGGCGTCGGCAGCCCGAGCGCCATGGACGCATAGCCCGAGCAGTCCTGGCGGTAGCCGTCCTTCCAGACCTGGGCCTGGCTGTACGGGACCTGGGCGCCATCGTTGGCGGTGAGCCAGGTGGCGGCCCGGTTCAGCATCTCCTGGCGGGAGCCGCCGGGCTGCGGCCGGCCACCGTCGCCGTGGACCGGTACGCCCGGCAGCCGGTCCTGCGGGACGTCCACCGCGACCACCGTGAGAAAGCCGGTGACCGGGCCCGTCAGGTGGGCCATGTACGTCGAGCAGGCGCTGCCCTGGCACACCCGGTGCCCGGTGTCGACCTGGTAGTCGGCGGTGATCCGGTCCTGGCCCGCGGCGGTCTTGTTGATCATGCCGACGGCGGGGGAGTTGATGTCGGGGCCGGCGTGCACCACCCATCGCGTCCCCCAGGTGGGAAAGTCCGCGGCGGCCGTCGCCTGCCGGCCGTCGGCGGCCGCGGCCTGCCGTATGCCGGTGGCGGCCGCGGGGCCGGGCTCGCTGCCGTGGGCCGGCACCGCGCATCCGGCGACGCCGATGCCCGCGGCGACCACCGCGGGCAGCACTTGCCGCAGCGCGGCCCTGCGACCGCTGCGCGTGTGCTCCTCCATGCCGATTCCCCTCCGTAGGCGGCCGGTCGGCAGGAGGGCCGGCGGCCGGTCGGTGAGCCGCCGGGTGGTCCCGCCGCGGCGACGGAGTACATCGTGGGACGGCGGAAGGGCGCCGGCCCGGGACTTGCTGTCCCCTGAGACATCTCTGCCGTGTGCACGGCGGTGACCTGCGGAGATTGCCGGCTGGACGGGACGTGACGGGCGCCTGCGTGAGACATGACGGGACAACAGGCAGGGCGCCCGCTGGGGGATGCGGGCGCCCTGGTTCAAGGGGAGGCGGCGGTGGCGTGCGGCCTTACCAGGCGGTGGCGTCGTCCGCGTCCGACTGCCAGTACGTCACCCACGCGCTGTCGTCGACGTACACCGCGCCGCCCGGCAGCGCCACCTTCGCCGAGCCGCCGACGCTGCCCTTGCCGTCCCGGCCCGGCAGACTCACGGACAGCGCGGTCCGCCGGCCGCCGTTGCGGCCGGAACCATCGGCCGCGGAGGTCAGCACACCGGCGTAGCCCGACTCCCCGGGCGCAAGGGTGACCACCGCCTGCGGCCGGCTCTCCGGCAGGTCGGCGAGCGGCGCCTGAGCGTCGTCGAAGCGCAGTTTGGGAGCGTAGTAGAGGTCGCAGGTGGCGCCGGAGGTGTTGGTGGCCACCAGCAGCAGGTGGTTGACCGGCCGCTGCAGCGGCTTGGCGACGATCCGGATCGCTGCGGCATCACAGGCGGAGTGCCGTACGCCCGGGGTGCCGTGCCCGGCGGTCCCGCCGGCAGGACGAGCGTCGGTGCCGCCGGCCGCGCCGGGTGCGTCGCGCCGTGCGGAGGCCTGCTCCGCCCCGCCGCCGTCGGGCCGGGCCCCGCTGCCCGCCGCACCGGCCTCCTTCTCCGGCAGCTTGCGGGCCGCCCGGGCCGCCGAGTCCTGGACGCCCGGTGCCGAGGGGTGGAACGGCTTGGCCTCGCTGGTCTGGAGCGGGTTGTCCTGTCCGCCGCAGGCGGTGAGGGTGAGCGCGGCCACCGCGGTCAGGCCGGCGGCGGCGACCCGCAGCGTGCCCCGACGGGCGGTACGGGCGGTGCGAGGGCTGCTGGTGCGGTCCTGACGCTGCGGCATTGTGGTCTCCCCCGGGTCGGTCGGTCGATGCCCTCAGATTGCCGCCCGCCGCTGCCGTGCCACTAACGCCCGCCTAACGTCCCTGCCCGCCGACGCCTTCGGCGCCGCACGTCCCTTGCCGTCACCCGCGCCGCTACGCCCCGCCCGCGCCGCTTCCCCCGCCCTCGCCGCGCTCGTCCCGGGCGAACAGCTGCGTCAGCGTGCTGATCGTGTAGACATCGGTGGCCTCCTCGTCCACCAGATGCATTTCGGCGAGCCGGTCCAGGCCGTCCTGGGTGCGCTCCGGGTCGTAACCGGCCAGCGCCGCCGCCACCGCCGCGTTGAGGTGCCCGTCCGCGCTGGTCGCCAGCGCCGACAGCAGCCGGGCGTCGTCCGCGGACAGCCGGGCGACGGACATCCGCAGCGCCGCCGCGATCCCGGTGTCCTCCGCCGACAGCAGCGCCAGCCGCCGCTGTTCGTCGCGCAGGGCGGCCGCGAGCCGGGCCAGCCGCCAGCGCGGCCGGGCGGTCAGCTGGGCGGCCGCGGCCCGCAGCGCCAGCGGCAGCCCGTCGCACAGGTCGACCAGTTCGCGCGCGGCGGCCGGGTCCTCGGCCACCCGCTCCGGCCCGAGCATGGCGCCGAGCAGCGCGGCGCCCTCCTCGTGGCCGAGCGCCTGGAGACCCACCGGCCGGGCGCAGTCGGTGGCGACCAGGCCGTCGAGCCGGCTGCGGCTGGTGACGACCGTGGCGCAGTGCGGCCCACCGGGCAGCAGCGGCCGTACCTGTGCCGAGCTGCGGGCGTTGTCGAGGACGACCAGCAGCCGGCGTTCGGCGACCAGCGAACGGAACAGTGCCGAGGCGGCCTGCGCCGAGCCGGGGACCTGCTCCTGGGGGGTGCCGAGCGCGAGCAGGAAGTCGCGCAGGATCTCGGCCGGCGCCGCCTCGTCACCCTCGCCGAAACCGCGGAGATCGGCGAAGAGCTGGCCGTCGGGGAAGGCGTCGGCGTGCAGATGCGCCCACTGCACGGCACAGGCGGTCTTGCCGACGCCGACCGGTCCGGCGACCACCGCGAGCGGGCTCTCACCGGTCGTACGGTCCATCAAGGCATCGGTCAGCGCCGCGAGTTGGTGCTCCCGGCCCAGGAAGCGGGCCGGCGGCCGGGGCAGCAGCCGCGGCGCGGCGCCGGTCCGCTCGGCCCCGGCACCCGTACCGCCCGATACGGGACCGAAGTGCGGAGCGGCGGAAGGCACACCCTCGGGTCCCGGGCCGTCGGCCCCCGGACCTGCTGCGCTCCCCGGTACGGGCGTCCCACCACCGCCCGCGGAACGCGCGGCGTTCCGACCGCCGCCCGCGGGCTGCGCCGCCTCCCGGTCCCCGCCCGTCGCCGGCTTCGTCGCGCTCCCGCGCCCGCTGCCCGCCGCCTCGGCGCGCAGGATCTCCTCGTAGGCGCTGCGCAGCCGCTCGCCGGGGTCGACGCCCAGTTCCTCGTTGAGCAGCCGACGGGTGCGGTGGAACCACTCCAGCGCGTCGGACTGCCGTCCGGTGCGGAACAGCGCCCGCATCAGCCCGGCGATCAGCCCTTCCCGCAACGGGTGGTTGGCGGCCGCGGAGTAGAGGATCGCCACCGCCTGGTCGTGCTCGCCGAGTGCGCCGTGCGCCCGGCCCAGCGCCTCCACGGCCGCCAGCCGGCGCTCCTCCAGAGCATGCGCCGCGGCCGCGAACGGCGGGCTGGTGACCGTGCCGGTCAGCGCCGGCCCGCGCCACAGGCCCAGCGCCTCGCGCAGCAGTGCCACCGCGTCGGCCGGGGCCGCCTCGGGACGGGCCAGCGTCACCAGCTCGCTGAACCGGTGGGCGTCGATCAGCTCCTCCGGCAGCCGCAGCAGGTAGGCCGAGCCGTGGGTGGCCAGCTCGATGCCGTACGCATCGGCGCCGCCCTCGGCGAGCGTGGCGCGCAGCCGGGAGACGTGTCCCTGGACGACCGTGCGCGCATGCTCGGGCGGCTCGTCCTCCCACAGGGAGTCGATCAACTGCTCCAGCGGAACGGTGGTGTTGGGCTGCAGCAACAGCAGCGCCAGCACACTGCGCCGTTTTGCAGGGCCGAGCGGCAGCTCCCGGGAGCCGGCCGTCACGGCGATCGGGCCGAGCAGCGAGAAGTCCAACTCAGCCCTCCAGGAAGGCCGTCAGGGCGTTCGCGAGCAGGTGGGGGTCCTCGGCGCCACACAGTTCGCGGGCCGAGTGCATGGACAGGATCGCCACGCCGATGTCGACGGTCGCGATGCCGTGCCGGGCCGCGGTGATCGGCCCGATGGTGGTCCCGCACGGCATCGAGTTGTTGGAGACGAAGCTCTGCCACGGCACGCCGGCGCGCTCGCAGGCCGCCGCGAAGACGGCCCGCCCGCTGCCGTCCGTGGCGTAGCGCTGGTTGACGTTCACCTTGAGGATCGGACCGCCGTTGGGCATCGGCTGGTGCCCCGGCTCGTGCCGCTCGCTGTAGTTGGGGTGGACGGCGTGCCCGGTGTCGGACGACAGGCAGATGGTGCCGGCGAAGGCCCGGGCCCGGTCCTCGTACGAGCCGCCGCGGGCGAACACCGAGCGCTCCAGGACCGTGCCGAGCAGCGGGCCGTCGGCGCCGGTGTCGGACTGGCTGCCGTTCTCCTCGTGGTCGAAGGCGGCCAGCACCGGGATGCTGGTCAGCGCGGAGCCCTGGGCGGCGGCCGCGGTGAGCGCGGCCGTACCGGCGTGCACGGACAGCAGGTTGTCCATCCTCGGCCCGGCGACCAGTTCGCGGTCGCGGCCCAGATAGGCCGGTGGCTCGATGCTGTGCACCATCAGGTCCCAGCCCTTGATGTCCCCGGCCGGGACGCCGATCTCCTCGGCGACGAAGGCGATCAGATCGCCCTCGGCCACCTCGCCCAGGCCCCAGATGGGCGTCATGTGCCGCTGCTTGTCGAGCTTGAGGCCCTCGGCGTTGACCGAGCGGTCGAGGTGCACGGCGAGCTGCGGCACCCGCAGCAGCGCCCGGTCGACGTGCACGAGCCGGTGCTCCCCGCCGGCCAGCGTCACCCGTCCGCTCAGCCCGAGATCGCGGTCGAGCCAGGTGTTGAGGAGGGTGCCGCCGTAGATCTCCACGGCGACCTGCCGCCAGCCGCGGGCGCCGGTGTCCGGAATCGGTTTGACCCGCAGATTGGGAGAGTCGGTGTGAGCCCCGACAATTCGGTACGGACTCGCCGCGTTCGCGCCCTCGGGGACGTACCAGGCGATGATCGCGCCGCCGCGCAGCACATACCGTCCGCCGCTCTCGCCGTCCCAGGCGTCGGTCTCCGCGACCTGCCGGAAACCTGCCTTTTCCAGCCGCTCCGCCGCATTGGCGACCGCGTGGTACGGCGACGGACTGGCGGCGAGGAAGGACATCAGGTCGTCGGTGTGGCCGCGATCGAAGCGGGCGGAGTTGGTCATGGATTCAGCATAAGGAGCCGGGCCCCGCATTCCCCGTGCGCGTGCGGAGTGACTCCGCTCCCTTCCGGCCACGATTCCTGCATTCCAGAACGAGAACCCCACCGGAACGAACGATTCCGGTCTGCTGGGCGGGTGGGCCGGACCAAGAATGACGAAGCCCGCCTCCCCGGGGGAAGGGAGGCGGGCAACGTCAGTCTGGACTGCCTCTATGAGAGACCTCTAAGAACGCCGGTACAGAGTGCTCGGGAAGGCCGCGCGCCCGGGCAGCGGACCCTGCCCCGGCACGCGGACCTGCCGTTCCCTGCGCGCTCTTTCAGAACGCGGCCTCGTCGAGCTCCATCAGCGACTGGTCGACGGACTCGGCGAGGGAGCGCTGGACGGAGACGTCCGGCAGGATGTTGTGCGCGAAGAACTTCGCCGCGGCGATCTTGCCGGTGTAGAAATGCTTGTCCTTCGCCGAGGCGCCGGCCAGCTTCTCCGCGGCCACCGCCGCGCCCTTGAGGAGGAGGTAGCCGACGACGACGTCGCCGGAGGCCATCAGCAGGCGGGTGGTGTTGAGGCCGACCTTGTAGATGGACTTGACGTCCTGCTCGGTCGCGGCGAGGTCGGTCAGCATGGCGCCGACGATCGCCTCCAGGTCGGCGGCGGCCTTGGCCAGCTCGCCGCGGGCCTGCGCCAGCTCCTCGCCGCCGATGTTGTCGGCGAGGAACTTCTTGATCTCCTCGGACAGCACGGTCAGCGCCTGGCCCTGGTCCCGCACGATCTTCCGGAAGAAGAAGTCCTGGCCCTGGATGGCGGTGGTGCCCTCGTAGAGGGTGTCGATCTTGGCGTCGCGGATGTACTGCTCGATCGGGTACTCCTGGAGGTACCCGGAGCCGCCGAAGGTCTGCAGCGACTGCGCCAGCTGCTCGTAGGACCGCTCCGAGCCGTAGCCCTTGACGATCGGCAGCAGCAGGTCGTTGAGGCGGTTCGCGGCGCTCGCGTCCTCGCCCGCGGCCTCCTTGGCGATGATCTCGTCCTGGACCGTGGCGGTGTAGAGCACCAGGGCGCGCATGCCCTCGGCGTACGCCTTCTGCGTCATCAGCGAGCGGCGCACGTCGGGGTGGTGGGTGATGCTGACGCGCGGCGCGGTCTTGTCGGTGAAGGCCGCCAGGTCCGGGCCCTGCACGCGCTCCTTGGCGTACTCCAGGGCGTTGAGGTAGCCGGTGGAGAGGGTGGCGATGGCCTTCGTGCCGACCATCATCCGGGCGAACTCGATGATCTTGAACATCTGGCGGATGCCGTCGTGCTTCTCGCCGAGCAGCCAGCCCTTGGCGGGGTGGTTGGCGCCGAACGTCATCTCGCAGGTGTTGGAGGCCTTCAGGCCCATCTTGTGCTCGACGTTCGTGGCGTAGACGCCGTTGCGCTCGCCCAGCTCGCCGGTCTCCCAGTCGAAGTCGTACTTCGGCACGATGAACAGCGACAGGCCCTTGGTGCCCGGGCCGTGGCCCTCGGGGCGGGCGAGGACGAAGTGCACGATGTTCTCGGACATGTCGTGCTCACCGGACGTGATGAAGCGCTTGACGCCCTCGATGTGCCAGGAGCCGTCCGCCTGCTGGGTGGCCTTGGTGCGGCCGGCGCCGACGTCCGAACCGGCGTCCGGCTCGGTCAGCACCATGGTCGAGCCCCACTGCTTCTCGACCATCAGCTGGGCTATGCGGTGCTGCTCCTCGGTGCCCTCGTCGTGGAGGACGCCGGCGAAGGCGGGGCCGGAGGCGTACATCCACACGGCCGGGTTGGCGCCCAGGATGGTCTCGGCGAAGGCCCACAGCAGGGAGCGCGGCGCGGTGGTGCCGCCGATCTCCTCCGGGATGCCCAGCCGCCACCACTCGGCGTCCATGTACGCCTGGTAGCTCTTCTTGAACGAGTCGGGGACCGGCGCGGTGTTGGTGTCCGGGTCGAAGACCGGGGGGTTGCGGTCCGTGTCGGCGAACGACTCGGCGAGCTCGTTCTCCGACAGTCGGGCGATCTCGGACAGCACGCTCTTGGCGGTGTCGACATCCATCTCCGCGAACGGTCCGGTGCCGTACACGCGGTCACGGCCCAGCACCTCGAAGAGGTTGAACTCGATGTCGCGGAGATTCGACTTGTAGTGGCCCATGGGTACGGCTCCGTAAGGGTTCGGGAGAGGACCCCAAGGCTGGGACCTCAGACGCAATACCGGCTAGTAGCTAGCATGATGCTACCCGCGGGTAATAAGAATCAACCCCTTCCGCCCATCTGTGACGAGCGTCCCCCGGTGCTGCGCCGACTCAGTAGGCTGAGGCGCATGTACGGCTACGACCAGAACGCGGGTGCCGGGCAGCAGTACGGCGCGCCTCCGCCACCGCCGCAGCAGCCGGCCCCCGGGGGCTACGGCGAACAGCCGCTCTACCCCGAGCCGTCCCCGCCCTCGCTCGCCGACGCGGTGCGCGCCTTCACCACCGGCTCGATGTCGGCCGAGGACTTTCAGGGCATCTTCTCGACGTCCAAGGTGTACTGCCCGCGCGGTGACAACCCCGGCTTCCTGGCGCTGCACAACACCCAGCAGCCGGTGATCCCGATGTTCACCTCGCTCAAGGAGCTGCGGCGGTACGCGGGCAAGGAGTCCAAGTACTTCGTGATCACCGGCGCCGAGGTGCTCGACCTGCTGCCGACCGGCTACGGCTTCGTCCTCGACATGGAGGGCGACCACCGGATGGTCTTCGACGCCAAGGCCGTGGAGCAGATGGTCGACTTCGCGATGCGGCGGATGTACGGCTAGGCGCCCGTGCCGCGCAGGCGGCTGAGTGCCCCGCGCAGACCGCCCCGCCTTCCTGAACGGCCGGCCGACATTGTTCGGCCGGCCGTCTGCCTTGGTCCTGTGACCTGCGGAAACGCTCGTGGGAATGGCTATGCCTTGCAGGTTGTTCAGCATTCAACTAAGTTGTGAGCGACCGAGGAGGCCGTCATGCCCGCTGTGACCGTAGAGAACCCGCTGACCCTGCCCCGCGTGGCGGCACCCGCCGCGGCGCAGATCCGTCCCGTGCTGGGCGTCGCCACGGCGCCGAGCGGATTCGAGGGTGAGGGCTTCCCGGTGCGCCGGGCCTTCGCCGGCATCGACTACAAGCACCTCGACCCGTTCATCATGATGGATCAGATGGGCGAGGTGGAGTACGCGCCCGGAGAGCCCAAGGGCACGCCCTGGCACCCGCACCGCGGCTTCGAGACCGTCACGTACCTGATCGACGGCACGTTCGTGCACCGGGACTCGCACGGCGGCGGCGGGGTCATCAACGGCGGTGACACACAGTGGATGACGGCGGGCTCCGGCCTGCTGCACATCGAGGCGCCGCCGGAGTCGCTGGTCATGTCCGGCGGTCTCTTCCACGGCCTCCAGCTGTGGGTCAACCTGCCGAAGAGCGACAAGATGATGGCCCCCCGCTACCAGGACATCGGCGGCGGCCAGGTCAAGCTGCTGACCTCCGCCGACGGCGGGGCGCTGCTGCGCCTGATCGCCGGCGACGTCGACAGCCACCACGGCCCGGGCATCACGCACACGCCGATCACGATGATGCATGTGTCGGTGAACCCCGGTGCCGAGCTGACCCTCCCCTGGCGCAAGGACTTCAACGCCCTTGCCTACGCCCTGGCCGGCCGTGGCACCGCCGGCGCGGAGGGGCGCCCGTTCCGCATGGGCCAGACGGTGGTGTTCGGAGCCGGCGACTCGCTCACGATCCGGGCGGACGAGACCCAGGAGTCGCGCAGCCCGAACTTCGAGGTGGTGCTGCTGGGTGGGCTGCCGATCCGCGAGCCGATGATGCACTACGGCCCGTTCGTGATGAACACCCATGCCGAACTGGCCCAGGCCTTCGAGGACTTCCAGGCCGGACGGCTCGGCACGATCCCCGCCGGGGAGCACTGACCGGCGTCGGACCTCGTGATGAGGGGCGGTGTTTCACGTGAAACGAGGTGTTTCACGTGAAACACCGCCCCGGCGCGTTCCCCCGCCCGTTTCCGGACCGTGCGCCGTGGTGGACTGTCCGGGTGCGAAACGATTCGGATCATGACCGGAGCGGCTCCGGCCCCGAACGGTCGCTGACGGAGAAGCCGTTGCTGCCGGTCGAGGCCCGTCGTGCCGCGGCCTGGTGCGCGGTGGCGCTGCTGGTCGCGTCCGTGCTGGCCGTCGGCGTATGGCTGTGCGTCTTCCTGAGTGCGGCGGTCACGCCGGTGCTGCTGGCGCTGCTCGGCAGTGCGCTGCTCGGGCCGCTCTACCGGCGGCTGGTGGCGATGCGGCTCAACCGCTCGCTGGCGGCCGGGCTGACCTGCGCCGTCCTGCTGGTGGTGGTCGGCGGCGCCGGATACGTCGTCGTCAGTGCGCTGGTGGACACCGGGGACCAGATCATCGCCTCGCTCAAGGAGGCCGGCCAGGGCCTCTCCAAGAACTTCGGCATGGCCGGTACCTCGCTCGACGACCTGGCCTCCAACGCCAAGAGCCTGGTCACCAGGTTCGGCGGCGAGGCGGCCTCCGGGCTGCTGGCCGGGGTCAGCGTCGTCGGCCAGTTCATCGCCGCCTCGGTCCTCGCCCTGCTGCTGACGTTCTTCTTCCTCCGCGACGCGGACAAGGCCGTCCGCGCGCTGCACGACTGGGCGCCCGGCAATTCGGGACCGCAGCTCGAACGGATGGCCCGCCGTGGCTTCCAGGCCATACAGGGCTTCATGCGCGGCACCACCTTCATCGCGCTGATCGACGCCCTGTGCATCACCGTCGGCCTGCTGATCCTCCAGGTCCCGGGCGCCCCGGGCCTGGGCGCACTGGTCTTCGTCGGCGCGTACATCCCCTACCTCGGCGCGTTCATCTCCGGCGCGGTGGCGATCCTGGTGGCGTTCGCCGACCGGGGCTTCGTGATCGCGCTGTGGACGCTCGGCGTCGTCCTCGCCGTCCAGGTGCTGGAGGGCCATGTCCTGCAGCCGATGATCCAGAGCCGGACGGTGCAGATGCACCCGGCGACGGTGATGCTGGCGATCACGGCCGGCGCCAGTGTGGCCGGCATCCTCGGCATGCTGCTGTCCGTCCCGCTGACCGCCGCGGTCTCCGGCGTCCTGCACGAACTGCGCAAGCACTACGCGGCGGACTCGGACTCCGCCTCGGACTCCGGCTCCGACCCCAGCTCCGGCGACACCGGGCCCAATGCGTCCCCCACGTCCTCGTAGAGCTCGAACCACGTCGACTTGCCGTCCCCGCGCGGATCCACGCCCCACCTCCCGGCCAGCAGCTCCAGCAGCACCAACCCCCGTCCCGAGGAGGCCAGTTCGCCGGGGCTGCGCCGGTGCGGCAGCTCGTCGCTGCTGTCGGAAACGTCGACCCGGACCCGGCGGGCGCCGCGCTCCCCGGAGATCTCGGCGACCAGCAGCGCGTCCCCGTCGGTGTGCAGCAGGACGTTGGTGACCATTTCGGAGACCATCAGCACCGCCGAGTCGACCTGGTCCGGGTCGGCCCAGTCGTGCAGCACCTCGCGGACCTGCCGGCGGGCCTCGGCTATCCGGTGCGGTTCGGCCTGGGCCACGGAGAGCGCGGTGCGCCGTACGGGCTGCTGGGCCAGCAGTCCCCCGGTGCCGACGCCGCAGCTGCCGCCCTCACGGCACAGCAGCAGAAGGGCGATGTCGTCCTCGCGGCGGTCCACCAGCGGTCCGGTGGTGTGGTGCGAGGGCGGCCCGTGCACGGCCTGGACCAGGGCGTCGGCGAGCCGTTCCAGATCCCCCTGGTCCGCGCCGACCTCGTGCGACTCGATGATGCCGCGCAGTCGCGACCATCCGGTCTCCAGGTCGTGCCCGCCGGTCTCGATCAGCCCGTCGGTGCATACCATCATCGTTTCGCCGGGCTCCAGGACGAGGCGGGTGGTGGGGTAGTCGGCGTCCGGGACGATGCCCAGCGGCAGCCCGCCCGCGGTCGGACGGATCAGCATCGTGCCGTCGCACAGCCGGATCGCCGGGTCGGGGTGGCCGGCCCGTGCGATGTCCAGCAGCCCGGTCGACGGGTCCACCTCGATGTACAGACAGGTGGCGAACCGCTGGTCCTCGCCGTGGCCGCGGAACTCCGTCGCATTGATCCCGGCCAGGAACCGGGACGCCCGCGAGAGCACCGCGTCCGGGTGGTGCCCCTCGGACGCATAGGCCCGCAGCGCGATCCGCAGCTGCCCCATCAGGCCCGCGGCCCGTACGTCATGGCCCTGTACGTCCCCGATGACCAGCGCGATCCGGCCCGACGGCAGCGGGATCATGTCGTACCAGTCACCGCCCACCTCCAGCCCGCCGCCGGTCGGGACGTAGCGCGCCGCGACCGTCATCCCCGGGATGTCCGGCTGCACCGTCGGCCGCATGCTGCGCTGCAGCCCGAGCGCCAGCTCCTGCTGTTCCTCCTGCATCCCGGCCCGGGCCAGCGCCTGCGCCAGCATCCGGGCGACGGTGGTCAGTACCGAGCGCTCGTCGGGCGTGAAGGCGACCGGCTCGGCGAACCCGGCCATCCAGGCACCGATCGTCCGGCCCGCGTTGACCAGCGGCAGGAACGCCCAGGACGTCCGGCCGAAACGGGCGGCCAGCGGCCAGGTGGCCGGGTAGCGGCCGCGGTACTCCTCGGGCGTCGGCAGATAGATGGCCCGGCCGGTGCGGATCACCTCCGCGGCCGGGTACTCCGTCTCCAGCGGCATGTCGAGGAACGGCTGCTCGTCGCCGGGCCGGTGGCCGTGGTGGCCGATGACCGACACCCGGTCGCCCTCGATCCCGAAGACCGCGAGCCCCTCCGGCATGAAACCGGGCATCGACAGCCCCGCCGCCACCCGCAGCACCTCGGCGGTGGACCGGGCCTCGGCCAGCGCCCGCCCCGCGTCCAGCAGGAACGCCTCGCGCGAGCGGCGCCAGTCGCCGGTGACCGGGGTGTGCGCGGCGGAGGTGCCGGGCAGCGGCTCGGGCACCTCCTGGAGGGTGCCGACCAGCTCGAAATCACCGTCGACCACGCGGGGCCGGGACCGGGAGCGGACCAGCCGCAGCACCTGCCCCTGCTCGTCGACGACCCGCAGCCGGGCCTCGGCCAGCGTCTCCTCGGCGGCCGCGAGCTGCACGATCCCGTTGACCTCGGCGAAGTCGACGGGATGAAAACGGGAACGCACCGCCGCCTCGGTCAGCTCCACCGGCTCGGCCGGCAACCCGAGCAGCCGGGCCGCCTCGGCGTCGAGGCTCACCCGTCCCGTGGCGTTGTCCCAGCGCCAGAGGCCGGTTGCGATGGCAGCCAGGAGGTCCTTGGTGCGCATTGCCTCACTTTAGGGGCGTTTGCCGGAGGTCGACCAGAGAGCGGAACGTGACCCTCGTCGCAGTCGTCGCCCCCGGCGCACCCCGGTGATCACGCCGGAATCGCGCCGGGAACCCTCCGGGAATCGCTGATGCGTATATGTCAACGAAGTGCCGGGGGCCGGGGCGGTAACCTGGAGCGGTTATGTCAATCCTGGGGTGGCCTTTCGGGTGATCCACGGGGAGAGCGGCCGGGCGTCCGCACCGGATCCCGACCCCGCCCCCCTCCCGACAACTCCTCACCTCGACACTCGCGACGACTTGGATGAGCGATGCACCGGTACCGGTCCCATAACTGCGGCGAGCTCCGAGCCGCGGACGTCGACACCGACGTCCGCCTCAGCGGCTGGCTGCACAATCGTCGTGACCTGGGCGGCATCCTCTTCATCGATCTGCGCGACCACTACGGTCTCGTCCAGCTCGTGGCCCGCCCCGGCACCCCCGGCGCCGAGGCGCTCGACAAGCTGACGAAGGAGACGGTCGTCCGCGTCGACGGCAAGGTCGTCTCCCGCGGTGCCGACAACGTCAACCCGGAGCTGCCCACCGGCGAGATCGAGATCGAGGTCACCGAGGTCGAGGTCCTGGGCGCGGCCCAGCAGATCCCGTTCACGATCAACGCGGACGACGGCGTCAACGAGGAGCGGCGCCTGGAGTACCGCTTCCTCGACCTGCGCCGCGAGCGCATGCACCGCAACATCATGCTGCGCTCGGCGGTCATCGCGTCCATCCGTCAGAAGATGGTCGCCCTCGGCTTCAACGAGATGGCCACGCCGATCCTCAGCGCCACCTCCCCGGAGGGCGCCCGCGACTTCGTCGTGCCGTCCCGCCTCCACCCGGGCAAGTTCTACGCGCTGCCGCAGGCCCCGCAGCAGTTCAAGCAACTGCTGATGATCTCGGGCTTCGACCGGTACTTCCAGATCGCCCCGTGCTTCCGCGACGAGGACGCCCGCGCGGACCGCTCGCCGGGCGAGTTCTACCAGCTCGACGTCGAGATGTCGTTCGTCGAGCAGGAGGACGTCTTCCAGCCGGTCGAGAAGCTGATGACCGAGCTGTTCGAGGAGTTCGGCGGCGGCCGGCACGTCACCTCGCCGTTCCCGCGCATCCCGTTCCGCGAGGCGATGCTGAAGTACGGCTCCGACAAGCCGGACCTGCGCGCCCAGCTCGAACTGGTCGACATCACCGACGTCTTCGAGGGCTCGGAGTTCAAGGCGTTCGCGGGCAAGCACGTCCGCGCGCTGCCGGTGCCGGCCGTCCAGGACCAGCCGCGCAAGTTCTTCGACCAGCTCGGCGACTACGCGGTCCAGCAGGGCGCCAAGGGCCTGGCCTGGGTGCGCGTCGGCGAGGACGGCTCGCTGACCGGCCCGATCGCCAAGTTCCTCACCGAGGAGAACGTCAAGGTCCTCACCGAGCGCCTCGGGCTGGAGGCCGGCCACGCGGTCTTCTTCGGCGCGGGCGGGTTCGACGAGGTCTCGAAGATCATGGGCGCGGTCCGCGTCGAGGCCGCCAAGCGCGCCGGCCACTTCGAGGAGAACGTCTTCCGCTTCTGCTGGATCGTCGACTTCCCGATGTACGAGCGGGACGAGGAGACCGGCAAGATCGACTTCTCCCACAACCCCTTCTCGATGCCGCAGGGCGGCATGAAGGACCTGGAGGAGAAGGACCCGCTGGACATCCTGGGCTGGCAGTACGACATCGTCTGCAACGGCGTCGAGCTGTCCTCCGGCGCGATCCGGAACCACGAGCCGGACATCATGATCAAGGCCTTCGAGATCGCGGGCTACGACCGTGAGACCGTCGAGGAGAAGTTCGCGGGCATGCTGCGTGCCTTCCGCTTCGGCGCCCCGCCGCACGGCGGCATCGCCCCCGGCGTCGACCGCATCGTCATGCTGCTCGCGGACGAGCCGAACATCCGCGAGACCATCGCGTTCCCGCTGAACGGCAACGCGCAGGACCTGATGATGGGCGCGCCGACCGAGCTGGAAGAGACCCGGCTCAAGGAGCTCCACCTCAACGTCCGCAAGCCGCAGGTGAAGTAGCCCTCACCGGCAAGGGGCCGGACCGGCTCCCGCCAGGCCGCAGGGGCGGTGTTTCACGTCGTTCGTTTCACGTGAAACACCGCCCCTCGCCCTATCCCGACGCGGTGCCTCGGGCGTGCACCGCGCGGCGTCCTGTGCTCCAACCGCACCACACATGTGGCCGGTCGGGCGCTGCCCCCGCAGGGTGGTGCCCATGCAGCAAGCCAGCCTCCTCCCCGGCACGACCGGCCTGGGCCCGCGGGACCGTCCGACGCGCCCCGCACCGGGCAGTGATCTGCGATGGCTGATCACCGTGGCCGCCGTCTTCACCGCCGGGCAGCTCTATTTCGCCGTCGCCACCCCCGGTCTGGGATGGGACGAGACGGTCTACGTCAGCCAGGTCGACCCGCACACCCCGGCCGCGTACTTCAGCGCCCCGCGCGCCCGCGGCGTCACCCTCCTCCTCGCCCCGGTCGTCGCCCTCACGACCTCGGCCCCCGTGCTGCACTGCTACCTCGCACTGCTCTCCGGCGCCGGGCTCCTGCTCACCCTCTGCATCTGGCGGCGCCTGCTGCCGCCGCCCGTCCCGGCGCTCGGCGGCGCGCTGTTCGCCGGGCTGTGGGTCACCCTCTTCTACGGACCGCAGGCCATGCCCAACCTGTGGGTCGGCTACGCCGCGCTCATCGCCACCGGCTGCTTCCTGCTCGCCGTGCGCCAGCCGCCCGTACAGCTGGCCCCGGAGGCCGGCCGGGGCGCCGCCACCGGCCTCGCCGCCGCGGTGGCACTGGTCGCGCTGATGCGCCCCACCGACGCGGTATGGCTGGCCGTTCCGCTCTTCCTGGCCGGGCTCGTCGTGCCGACCTGGCGCCGGTCCACCGTCCTGCTCGCCCTCCCGGCCGGTCTCGCCCTCGGATGCGCCGAGTGGATCATCGAGGCGTACGTCTCCTACGGCGGCTTCGCCGCCCGGCTGCGGCAGGCCGCGGAGATCCAGGGCGGCCTCGGCTGGCACCCGTCCTTCGCCGACCACGCCCGGGCACTCCAGGGCAAGACCCTGTGCCGCCCCTGTCACCTCGCCTGGGACCATCCGGTGGCGGCGGCATGGTGGTGCGCGCTCCCGCCGGCGGTCCTCGGCGCGGTCTGGGCCGCGGTACGCGCCCGCGAACCCGGCGGCGCGCTGCACCGCTACGGACCGGTGTGGCCGCCCGGCCACGGACCGCACTCCGGCCGGCGCGACGGCCTCCGGCTCGACCCCGTACGGCTGGGCAGCCTCGTCCTGGACGCGGCCCGTGCCAACCGCCTCGCCACCGGCGGCGCGGGGCAGCGGGACGGGCAGACCTGGCCGACCCTCCGCCTCCACGACCCCGACCGTTCGCTGCACCGTTACGGCGCGGCACCCGTCGTGCTCCCGTCCCTGGTCGGCCTCTGCCTCGCCGCCCCCTACCTCCTGGCGGTCGACTACGCCGCCCCGCGCTTCCTGCTGCCGGCGTACGCCCTGCTGATGATGCCCGCCGCCTGGTTCCTGTGCCGGCTGGCCCTCCTCCCCCGCCGGCGGCCCGCCGCGGCGGTGGCCCTGCTGGCCCTCGTCCTGCTCGGCCACGAGGCCGTCCAGCTGGCGATCCTGCACAAGATGCAGCGCGGGACGGTACGCGCCCAGACCGACATCGGCCGGATCGCCCGGACCCTGCGCACCGCCGGTCTCCGGCCGCCGTGTGCCGTCAGCGGCGAGGAGGCGGTCCGCGTGGCGTACCAGGCCGGCTGCGCGTCCCGCCAGCCCGCCGGCCATGACGCCAGCATCACCCCGACCGCCCTGACCCGGCTCGGCACCCGCCGCCCCGCCGCCGTCCTCCTCGTGACCGGCCACCGGCCCCCGCACTACGCCCGCGGTTGGCGCAAGGTCTCCCTCCCGCCGACCCCCGGCCTGAAGCGGCTGACCGCCTACGTCTCACCGGGCACCAAGCCCTGAGCGCCGTCCGCCGGCAGTCGGCCCCACAAAGCACCTGCGCCCGCCCCACCCTCAAGGGCGGGACGGGCGCACAAAGGCAGGGGGACCGGCGGTCACCGGTAACGAGGACGGTCAGCCCTCCGCACCGCCGAAACGCTCGCGGTACGAGTCCAGGTCCTCCTCGGTGATCTTCGCGAAGAGCACCGGCGGCACCGTGAACGGCGTCCCCGCCGGCACCGACGCCAGCGCCTTCGCCTCGTCCTGCGAGACCCACACGGCAGTGTCGTCCGCCAGCGCGAACGCGCTCCGCATCGCCTTCGCCGACGCCGGGATGAACGGCTCGGAGACCACCGCGTACAGGTGGATCAGGTTCATCGCGGTCCGCAGCGTCAGCGCCGCCGCGTCCTTGTCCGTCTTGATCTCCAGCCAGGGGGCCTTCTCCTCCAGGTAGGAGTTGCCCGCGCTCCACAGGGCACGCAGCGAGGCCGACGCCTTGCGGAACTGCAGCGCCTCCATGTGGCCCTCGTACTCCGCCAGCAGCCCGGCGATCTCCTCGCCCAGCTTCTGCTCGGCGGCACCGGCCTCGGCGCCCGCCGGAACCTCGTCGCCGAACCGCTTGCGGGAGAACGACAGCACCCGGTTGACGAAGTTGCCGAGCGTGTCCGCGAGGTCCTTGTTCACCGACGACGAGAACAGCTCCCAGGTGAAGGAGGTGTCGTCCGACTCCGGCGCGTGGGCCATCAGGAAGTAGCGCCAGTAGTCGGCCGGCAGCAGCTCCAGCGCCGCGTCCGTGAAGACGCCCCGGCGCTGCGAGGTGGAGAACTTCCCGCCGTAGTAGTTCAGCCAGTTGAAGGCCTTGAGGAAGTCGACCTTCTTCCACGGCTCACGGGTCCCCAGCTGCGTCGCCGGGAACATCACGCTGTGGAACGGCACGTTGTCCTTGGCCATGAATTCCGTGTAGCGGACGTCCTCGGCCTCGTACCACCACGACTTCCAGTCGCGGTTCTCCGGGTCGACGTCGGCCCACTCCTTCGTCGCGCCGATGTACTCGATCGGTGCGTCGAACCAGACGTAGAAGACCTTGCCCTCGGCCGCCAGCTCCGGCCACACGTCCGCCGGCACCGGGACGCCCCAGTCCAGGTCACGGGTGATCGCCCGGTCCTGCAGGCCCTCGGTCAGCCACTTGTGCGCGATCGAGGACGCGAGGGTCGGCCACTCCTTGCTGCCGTTGCCCTCCAGCCAGCCCTCGACCTCGTGCTGCAGCTTCGACTGGAGCAGGAACAGGTGCTTGGTCTCCCGCACCTCCAGGTCACCGCTGCCGCTGATCGCCGACCGGGCGTCGATCAGGTCGGTCGGGTCCAGCACCCGGGTGCAGTTCTCGCACTGGTCGCCGCGCGCCTTGTCGTAGCCGCAGTGCGGACAGGTGCCGACGATGTAGCGGTCGGGCAGGAAGCGCTCGTCGGCGTTGGAGTAGACCTGCCGGATGGCGCGCTCCTCGATGAAGCCGTTCTCCTGCAGCTTGCGCGCGAAGTGCTGGGTGAGCTCGACGTTCTCCGGCGAGGAGCTCCGCCCGAAGTAGTCGAACCGCAGCCCGAAGCCCTCGTAGATCGCCTTCTGCTTCTCGTGCTGCTCACCGCAGAACGCGTCGACCGACTGCCCGGCCTCCTTCGCCGCCAGCTCGGCCGGGGTCCCGTGCTCGTCCGTCGCACAGATGTAGAGCACGTCGTGCCCCCGCTGCCGCAGATACCGGGAATACACGTCGGCCGGGAGCATGGACCCCACCATGTTGCCCAGGTGCTTGATCCCGTTGATATACGGAAGGGCGCTGGTGATGAGGTGTCGAGCCATTGCCGGCTGCTCCCAAGTCGCTACGGTGAGTGAGGATTTGCTTTACGGAACGTCAATATCGTACTGGAAGGGGTGGGGGTGCCCGCGCGGCTGTTTTGCAGTGCGGACGCGGCCGCGGGGGGGGGGGGGGGGGGCGGAGGCGCGGGCGGGGGCGGGGGGGGGGAGGGACGGGGCGGG
>NZ_JBEZMM010000008.1:0-173035 GCF_040652715.1 Streptomyces sp. NPDC048196
GGGACGTAAAGCGACAGCAGTCCCAAACACCGGCCCCGCAGGCCCGTCACCGCACCCGACACCCACCCAGCCCGCCGCAGGCGCAACGGCCAGACCACCCGCGGCGCAGCAGACAGCCACGTACGCGGCGCCGCAAAGCGCAACGGCGAGCGAGCCCCGCGGCGGGACAGACGGCTACGTGCGGGGCGCCGCAAAGCGCACGGCGAGACGCCCCGCGGCGGGACAGACAGGTACGTGCGGGGGCGCCGCAAAGCGCAACGGCGAACCACAACCGCGGCGGGAAAGCCAAGTACGTGGGCGTCAAACCGCCGACGCGTCGGGGCCGAATCTGCTGCGGACGGCCGTTTGGACCTCGGCCTCCTCGGCCGGGTCGGCGGCGAGGCGGCGGAGTTGTTCGACGACCCGGTCGTCGCCGGTGGCGGCATGGCGGGCGGCCAGTTCGCGGGTGGTCTCCTCGCAGTCCCAGAGGCACTCGACGGCGAATCCCGCCGCGAAACCGGGGTCGGTGACGGCGAGCGCGGCGGCGGCCCGGCCGCGCAGCTGGGAGGAGGACGTCTCGCGGTAGATGTGCCGGAGTACGGGGGCGGCGCAGGCCACGCCGAGGCGGCCGGTGCCGTCGACCAGTTCCCACAGGCCGGCGGCGTCCGGGCCTTCCTCTCGGACGGTCCGGCGCAGCGCGGCCAGGACCAGGTCGGCGTCCTGCTGCGCACCACGACGGGCGAGCACGGCGGCGGCCGACGCGCCCAGCCGGTCGGTACGCGGCGCCCAGCCGCGGGCCCGCTCGACGACGGCCGCGCTGCGCATCCGCTCGAAGGCGGAGAGCCCGGCGGCGACCAGCGGCTCGGAGGAGAGGGGGCAGGTGACGACGGTTTCGATCAGGTCGAGGACGTCGGGGTCGCCGCGCTCGGCGAGGTGGTGCAGCACCGCGGCGCGCGCCGCGTCCGGGCCGCTGCGCGCCGCCCGGAGCAGCTCGGGGCGGTCGTCCGGGCCGACCACGGCGGCCAGGCAGCGGGCGGCGGCGAGGTACCGGTGCTCGGCGGGCTCCAGCTCCAGCCCCTCCTCGGCCCAGCGGAGGACGTCCGCGACGCTCCAGCCGGGGCGCGGTCCGCGCGGCCGCAGCTGGCGCTGCCAGCGGTCGAAGGAGCCCTGTTCGCCGGCGGCGGCCAGCCGCGGGCCGTACCGGGGGTCCTCGGCCCACAGCCGCCAGGGGCGGGGCTCGAAGGCGTCCCGGACGGCGGCGGCCAGGTCGGCCCGGCCCTGCTCGTCCTCCGGGAAGCGGGCGAGGACGGCGGGGGCGAGCGACATCAGCCCGGCGTCGTCGTCACGCAGCGCGAGCTCGTCCAGCGCCCAGCGCCAGTTGCTGCCGACCGCGGCGTAGCTGCGCAGCAGCAGCCGCGCGGCGTCCCTGCCGTACGCGGCGAGGTGGCCGAGGACCGCGAGGGCCAGGCCGGTGCGCTCCTCACCGGTGTCGGTGCGGTCGTCGGGGTGGAAGAGGTGGCGTTCGATCTCCTCGAGCCCGCCGTCGAGCTGCATGTAGAGGCGCGCGTAGTACAGCGAGCGGTTCTCCACCTGCCAGTCGCGCCGGGGGTCGCGCAGCACGCTGTCGTTGAGCGCGCCGAGCGCCTCGGCCCTCGGGGCCGCGAGGGCGTGCAGGGTCCCGTCGCCGCGGCCTCGCTGCAGGAGGCCGAGCAGGGTGCCACTGGGCGCTATGTCTGGATCGAACATGAGGTCAGCATCCGGTGCGGGGGACGGGCTGGCAACGGGATTTCCGCTGACCGGCATTCTTGCCGGTGACCACGGGCCGTATGCCTCGTTCCCACCATGGATAGACAGCAACGCCTGCAGTACGGCGGCCGAAGCCTAGCCTGGAACCTGTCATTCCGCCGATTCCCCCCGGCCTGCCAAGGGAGGCCGGGGGCATATGTCAGCTGCACCACCGTATCGGGTAGTGCCAAATCCCTTACGCACGGTCGCCGCCTGTGCAACAGTCGTTACCGGCCCTTCAGCCCGGCGCCGCCTGATCACGGAGTACGTCATGCCGTCCCCTCTCTTCGCGGACCATCCAGCCGACCGGCCCCCCGAGCGCGACACGGTCGAGGCCCTGATCACGCAGGCGCGCCGCCTGCGCGGCGACCTCGACGCGGTGCGCCGGGAGTCCACGGTGGACACCGGCCTCGCCCCCGACCCGCAGCTGCGCTGGCAGCGGGCGCTGTGCGATCTCGCCGTGCATCACCTCGACGATCTCGGGGGTCATCTCGACCAGCTGAGAGAGGGCCTGCCCACCGAGAGTGACGATGCCCCGGAGCCGGCGGCCGAGGTACCGGCGGTCCCGGCCGGGCCCGAGTCCCCTGAGCGCGGCGCACTGCTGCGCCGGGTGGGCAGCGCCGAGTGGAATCTGCTCACGGACGAGGTCAGCTGGTCCGACGAGCTGTTCGCCATCTTCGGCCGGTCCCCCGCCGACGGCCCGCTGACCCTCGACGAACTGCCGTCCCTGGTGTACGCGGACGACCAGGAGGGGCTGGCCACGATGGTCACCGACTGTCTGGTGGACGGCCGGCCGATCGACGGCGAGTTCAACATCGTGCGTCCGGACGCGAGCCTGCGCACGGTGCACATGGTCGGCGAGCCGGTGCTGGACACCGACGGCAGTACGGCCTGCATGTGGGCCGTACTGCGGGACGTCAGCGAGCTGCGCCGTAGCCAGCAGGCGGTGCGCGAGACCCGTGACTCACTGCACCGCGAACGGCAGATCGCCGAGACCGAGCACCGGCTCGCGGTCGAGCTGCAGGAGGCCGTGCTGCCGCCGTGGCGGGGCTCCCTGCGGTTCCCGCAGGACGGTCGGGTCACCCTCGACCTGGCCGGGCGTTATCTGCCGTCCGGTACCCACACGCTGATCGGCGGGGACTGGTACGACGCGATGCAACTCCCGGACGGCCGGACGCTGTTGAGCGTCGGCGATCTCACCGGGCACGGTGTCGCGGCCACCTCGGGGATGGCGATGGTGCTCGGCGCGCTGCGCGGGATGGCGGTCGCCGGCCACCGGCCCGAGCAGTTGATGGGGCTGCTCAACCAACTGCTGGACACCGCCGCCCAGCCGGCGCTGGGCAGTGCGGTGTGCGGCACCTTCGATCCGCGGACCCGGACGCTGGAGTGGGCCCAGGCCGGGCACCCCGCACCGCTGCTCTTCCGCGGCGGCACGGGGCGCGCGCTGGACCCGCCCGAGGGCGTTCTGCTGGGGGCGACGTCGGGGGCGGCGTACACCCAGCGCTCCGAGCAACTGGAGCCGGGTGACGTGCTCGTGCTGCACACCGACGGGCTGACG
The DNA here is from genome assembly GCF_040652715.1 of Streptomyces sp. NPDC048196. NCBI lineage: Bacteria > Bacillati > Actinomycetota > Actinomycetes > Kitasatosporales > Streptomycetaceae > Streptomyces > Streptomyces sp. NPDC048196. Next base: position 3,323 of record NZ_JBEZMM010000008.1, read on the forward strand.
CCCCGCCCGACGTACGGCACCGGCCCGGTCCTGGAGAGTGCCGAGCGGCTGCTGGCACTGGCACCGCGGTTCGCCGCGGCCCGCAGTGCGCAGGACAGCGTCCGCATCGTCGTCGAGGAGTTCGGCAGCGCCGAGCGTGAGGACGACGCGTGCGTGCTGATCGCCAGGGTCGGCGACTGACACACACCGCGGCAGCCGAGGGCGGACCGGCATCGTGCGAGCCGGCCGCCCCGCCCGCATGAGGCGAGAAGCCGTCGGTGGGCGGGCCCGTGAGGCAGGAGGCCGTCGGGCCCGTGGCCCAAGGGGCCCTGAGCCAACCCGTGGCCCAAGGGGCCGTGAGCCAAGGGGCCGTCGGACCCGTAGCGCACGGGGCCCTGGGTTGACGGAGCGGGGTCGGCGGCGGGCGGCGGGCGTCAGACCGAGAGGTTCGGCCCCAGGCCCGTGCCGATGCCCGGGCCCAGCCGTGCTTCCTTGGACTTGGGCCGGGGCTTCGGCAGGACATGCTGGATCTCCTCGCGCAGGTCCTGGATCTTGGCGTAGTTCGCGTACTGGCCCGTGAGCCGGAACATTTCGCGGAGCCGGTCCCAGGTGCGGTGGGAGGAGTTCTCACCGATGGACACCAGGGCCAATCTGGCGTAACGGTCGGCCTGTTCGGGGTCGTCGCCGATGAAGCAGGCCGAGGCCATGGAGATGTAGTCGAAGATCTGCGACCGCTGGCGGCCGCCCTCCCTCAGGGCCAGGGCCTGCTTGGCGTGGTGCTGGGCGATCTTGGCGGCCGCGGGGTCGTGTTCGGCGAGGGTGCGGAACGCCAGGGCCTGCATGCCGTGCAGGTCCGCCTCGTCGAACATCTGCATCCAGCACGGGGGCGGGACGTCGCCCTTGTCCGAGATGAACAGTTCCTCGGCCTCGCCGAGGGTGCGCCGCATCGCCTGGCTCTGCCCCTTGGACGCCTGGGCCCACGCTTCGATGGTGTGCAGCATGGCGCGGGTGCGGGGCAGGGTCTCCTCGCCGGAGCCGGACTTGGCGAGTTTCATCAGGTCCAGCGCGTCGTCCGGGCGGCCCAGATGGACCATCTGACGGGCGGCGCGGGAGAGGGCCTCACCGGCGCGCGGGCGGTCGCCGCCCTCACGGGCCGCATGGGCGGCGATGATGAAGTACTTCTGGGCGGTGGGCTCCAGGCCGACGTCGTGCGACATCCAGCCGGCCAGCACGGCGAGGTTGGCGGCCACGCCCCACAGCCGGCGCTGGAGGTGGTCGGGGTGGCGGTAGGCGAGCATGCCGCCCACCTCGTTGAGCTGGCCCACCACCGCCTTGCGCTGCAGCCCGCCGCCGCGGGCCGCGTCCCAGGCGCGGAAGACCTCCACCGAGCGCTCCAGCGCGTCGATTTCCTGCGACCCCACGGGGGCCGCCTCGTAGCGGTCGAGGCCGATCTGGTCGAATTCGTCGAAGGAGTCGGAAGCGAACGGGTCGTCGTGGCGGGAGGCGCCGAGGGGGGCCGGATCGGTGTGCAGCCAGTCGTGCATGGCGCCGGTGAGTGCGGAGCCCGCGGCGAGCGCCGCGCCCGCACCCACCAAGCCGCGTCGGTTGAGCATGAGGTCCATTCCCGTGAATTCCGTGAGGACCGCAGCGGTCCGTTCGGGAGCCCACGGCAGACCGTCCATGGCCTGCCGCTTCCCCGAGCGACCGGTTCTGGCGAACCCGAGGTCCTCGATGGTTACGACACGGCCGAGGCGCTCGGTGAACAGTGAAGCCAGGACCTTGGGCACGGGATCCCGGGGGGTCTCCCCCATGTCGATCCAGCGCCGCACTCGCGAGGTGTCGGTCGCCAGCTGCGGATGGCCCATGGCCGCCGCCTGCCGGTTGACGAGCCTCGCCAGCTCTCCCTTGGACCAGCCGGCCAGGCCGAAAAGGTCCGCGAGACGGGTGTTCGGCTGCCTGTCCACGTCAAGCCCCCAGGTTCCTCGACTGAGTTGACAGTAACCGCCGGTGACATGCGCTGCGACCATTCGCCAGGGTTCGCCAGGGCACGCCAGATGGTCTGCCACCCGCAGCCGAGTGTTCTGTAGACGTGCCGCCCCCGGCCCGGTGGCGGGACCGCATTCCCCAGGGTGCGCGCCCTTCACAGGGGCCCTGGATCGGCCTCCTGCACGGGGCCCGTTCACGGGTTCCCTCCACCGGGCCGGGGAGCGCACAGCAACTCGTCGGCGCACGAAGGGATCTGTCTCACCCATGTATGCAGCATCGTCCGCCGTGACCGCCCCCGCCCGGCCGCACCGCCCGCACCCGACAGGAAGCGGGCCGTATCTCGCCCCGACTCCTTCCGCGGGGGCGGTTCCCGGTCTCCCCGGGGGCCGGACCCGGCGGGCACCGGGGACGGGCACCCAACCGCTCAGCGGGAGACTCGACTTGTCCGGGCCCCAGGGCGCACAGCTGCGCGCCGCGGTCGCCTCGGTGCACCGCATCTGTCCCGAGTTCAATCCGGTCCAGGTGCTGCGCCGGAGCGGGAAATCCGTCCTCCTCGTCGGCACGACAGGCCGTATGACCGCGGTCGCCAAGTGTTTACTGGACCAGTCCCCCGCGTGGGCGGAAAGGTTCCGGCAGGAAATAAGCGCATACCGCGCATTCGTCCGGCATCGTCCGCCGGTACGGGTGCCGCGGCTGGTGGCGGCGGATCCCGACAACTGCACGCTGATCGTGGAGCGGATGCCCGGCCGGGTCGCGGCCATGACGCGCCACCCCGCCGAGGCGCCGCCCCGGGCCGACATCCGGGCCGCGATCGGCGCGGTCTGCCAGCTGAACCGCTGGCGTCCGCCGGCCGGGCTGTTCGACGCCCCGCTGGACTACGCCGGCCGGATCGGCCGCTACCACGACCTGGGGCTGCTCACCGACCGCGACCTCGGTGACCTGCAGAAGCTGATGCACGGTCTGTCGCACGTCCAGGGCCAGTTCAACCACGGCGACGCGCTGCTGAACAACGTCCTGCTGTCGCCGGCCGGCCCGGTGCTGCTGGACTGGGACAGCGCCGGCTGGTACCTCCCGGGCTACGACCTCGCGACGCTGTGGTCGGTGCTCGGCGACGCCCCGGTGGCGCGCCGTCAGATCAGCCAGCTCGCGCAGAACGCCGGTCCCGCCTCGCGGGACTCCTTCCTGGTGAATCTGATGCTGATCCTCACCCGGGAGATCCGGCGCTACGAAACCGCGGTGCAGCGGACCATGCGCGAACCCACGCCGACGGGGACGCAGGGCCCGGGACAGCCCGGCGTTCCCACGGCGGGCGAGGAGCAGCGGCTGCTCCTGCGCCGGTTGCACGACGACTGCCAGATGGCCCGTCGTGCGGTACGGGCGGCGGTCGGCACCCGCTGACCGCCCAGGGGGAGTGCCTTTGTCTGCCGGCACTTCCCCGCGGGGGATTGTGAGCGGCGCACCCGTTGTGCGGGAGGCGCCGCTCACCCATGTGCGCTGCGCGGTCATTGGTCCATTCCACTGACGCCCCGCAGGCCGGGCGGCGGTCCGGGAAGGCTCCTCTGGAGATGCCCTGACATGCGAAATCCCGATCCGGTGCGGTATATGACGGGCCGTCGGCCCACCTATGGCTCTGGGCCCCGTGGGGCTCTACTCTCGGGTCCACCCCGTACGGCCGTTGGTGCACCATCCGTCACACCGCCCGGCTCGGGCCGGCTCGAGGAGGCTGTTGTGCGAGGATCCGCCCCGGAAGACCAGAGAACCCATCGCCCCGCCCTGCGCAGGTCCACCACCGCGGTGGCGGCGGCGGTGCTGCTGCTCCCGCTCACCGGAGCCCCGTCCGCGAGCGCCGGGCAGCCCCGGACGGACGCCCTGCAGCGGGCCTTCACCAAGGCCGCCGCCCGCTTCCACGTGCCGCGCAGTGTGCTGCTCGGCGTCTCGTTCCTGGAGTCGCGGTGGGACGGTCACGGCGGCGCGCCGAGTGTCTCCGGGGGCTACGGCCCGATGCATCTGACCGACGCCCGGACGGCGCTGGCGCGGGCGCCGGAGTTCAGCGAGGGTGACGAGGACGCCCGGGGCGACGCCTCGCGCGCCCGCAGGCGGGTGCCGGCGGGTGCGGCACAGCAGGCCGCGCTGCCCGCCGAACTCCCGGCCCGACTGCGTACGTTGCCGGCCGCGGCCCGGCTGACCGGGTTGCCGGCCGAGCGGTTGCGTACGGACCCGGCGGCGAACGTGCTGGGCGGTGCGGCGCTGCTCGCCGCGGAGCAGCGCGGGCTCGGGCTGTCCGCCGAGGACGATCCGGCGCGGTGGTACGCGGCGGTGGCGCGCTACGGCGGCCAGGACGATCCGCGCGCCGGCAAGGCGTTCGCGGACGAGGTGTTCTCGGTGATCCGCCAGGGCGAGGCGCGGACGACGGATGCCGGGCAGCGGGTCGGCCTGCCCGCGGTCCCGGGGCTGGTCCCCGCCGCCGGGCAGCAGAAACGTCTCGGCGGCGCCGTCACCAGGGCCTCGGCGCCGGGTGGTGACCGCGGGCCGGAGTGCCCGCGGAAGGTGGCGTGCGAGTCGGTCCCGGCGCCGTACGAGGAGTTCGGCGACCACGACTACGGCAACCACGACAAGGCGGACCGGCCGCGGGACCAGAAGGTCGACACCATCGTCATCCATGACACCGAGGGGTCGTGGGACGTCACGCTGAAGTTGATCAAGGACCCGACGTACGTGTCCTGGAACTACACCGTGCGGTCCTCGGACGGGCTGATCGCCCAGCACGTACCGGGCAAGGACGTCGCCTGGCACGCCGGCAACTGGTACGTGAACTCGCACTCCATCGGCATCGAGCACGAGGGTTTCCTGGCCGCGCCGGACGCCTGGTACACGGAGGCGATGTACCGGTCCTCGGCCCGGCTGGTGAAGTACCTGAGCCGCAAGTACGACGTGCCGCTGAACCGGCAGCACATCCTGGGTCACGACAATGTGCCCGGCACGACGACGTCCACGATCCCGGGGATGCACACCGACCCCGGGCCGTACTGGGACTGGGCGCACTACTTCGAGCTGCTGGGCAAGCCGTTCCACGCCACGGCGGGCAAGCACGGCGGGCTGGTCACCATCCTTCCCGACTACGACCGCAACCGGCCGCGCTACTCCGGCTGCGAGAAGCCGGGGGACGCCTGCGCGCCGCACGGTTCCGCGGCGGTCCGGCTGCACACCGCCCCGAGCGGGAGCGCTCCGCTGGTCAAGGACGTCGGGCTGCACCAGGACGGCAGCGACTCGACGGACGGCGTGAACGACACCGGGGCCCGGGCCACGACGGGGCAGCGGTTCGCGCTGGCGGGCCGGGACGGTGACTGGACCGCGATCTGGTACCTCGGGCAGGTGGCGTGGTTCCGCAATCCGCACGGTGCGCCGACAGCGGTGAACGCCAAGGGGCTGATCGCCACGCCGAAGTCCGGCCGGGAGGAGATCCCGGTCTACGGCCGGGCGTACCCGGAGAAGGCCGCCTATCCGGCCGGGGTGCCGTACCAGTCGGTTGCCCCGCTGCCGTACACGATCGGCGCGGGGCAGCGGTACGCGGTCGGCGGCCGGGTGACCGGCGAGTATTTCTACGCGCCGACGTTCGACGTCTCGAAGCACACGATCGTGCGGGGTGCGGACGTCTACTACGAGATCCAGCTGGGGCACCGGGTGGGCTATGTGCGGGCGGCCGACGTGGACGTGCGGCGGTCGGCGTCGTGACCCGGATGCCCGGGTGAGCGGATGAGCCGCGCGCCCGGTGGACGGGATGCCGTCCACCGGGCGCGCCGTGCTGCCCCGTCCGGGGTGTCAGCCCTGCTGGAAGAGCTCCGCCGGCAGCGGCTTGAGCAGCGCGTAGAGGTCGTCGGTGATCGGCCGGTCCCAGCTGGCGATGGTGACCAGGACGCCGTCGCTGCGGTCGAACTGGGCGCAGGAGATGCGGCTCTCGGAGCACTTGATGCGCTTGACGATCAGCAGGTTGTCGTCGTGCATCACGGGGGTGTCCTCGCTCTCGACGACCGTGACCGGGTCGTCGTTGCCGAGCGCGGCGAGCAGCTGGGCGACCTCGAAGGGCACCTGGTCGTCCTCCAGCTCGCGGGCCGGGGAGCCCTCCGGGAGGTTGCCGATGATCATCGCGGGACCGCGGCCGCCGAAGAGGTCGTAGCGGAGGAAGACGCCCTGGCAGCTCCCGTCGGGTGCGGGCAGCAGGCCGGCGCCCAGATTGCCCGGCCAGTCCCCCGGGTCCATGGCGAGAACGTCGAAGTCGGGACCGGCGGGCGTGGCTGCGCTGCGGCGGCGGAGGAAGGACATGCCGCCATCGTACGTGGCCCGGCCGGGGCCGCCGCGCCGGACGTCGGGGTCGTGGGCGGTGTGCGCGCAGGTGGGGCGGGTGGTGTGCGGGGTGCCGGGGGTCAGGCCCGTCCGGCCAGTTCACCGAGGCGGCGCAGTGCCTCGTCGGCCGCCTCGTGGGGCACGAAGAGGTGGTCGTGGTGGAAGCCGGCGACGACGTTGCAGCTGAGGCCGGCGTCGGCGAGGGCGGTGGCGACGGCGGCGGTGAGCCCGACCGCGTCCAGTGCGGAGTGCACCCGCAGGGTGATCCAGCCGGCGACGTAGTCGTACGGCAGGCCGGTGCGGTCGGCTTCCTCCTGGCGCAGGACGAGGGTCAGTCCTTCGGGTTCGGCGACGGTGACGACCGGGGCGAGTCCGGCGGGGATCGCGCCGCGCACGGTCGTGAAGACGTACCGGCCCTCGTTCAGTTCGGGGCGCATCCCGCTCAGCAGGGTCGGAAGGTCGCGTTCACCGGTCATGCCGCCCACCTTACGAGGGGTTGGGCCGTCCTTCCTTGTGCCGCTCGTGGTGGCGGGCGACCCGGGCGCGGTTGCCGCAGGAGGGGCTGCACCATTCCTGGCGGGCGTGGTCCTTGACGAAGTAGCGGACGCAGCGGGGGGCGGGGCAGGCACGCAGCCGGGCGCGGTCGGGGCCGGCGAGGAAGGTGAGGGCGGCGCGGGCCAGTGCGGCCACGATCCGGTCGGCGGCGGGCGGGGTGCCGTGCGGGTGCAGCCGCAGTGTGGGCGGGGCGTCGGGCTCCCAGCTGAGGCGGGGGGAGGTGGGCACGAGGGCGGCGGCGGTGTTCAGCCGGTGCAGTGCGGTGTCTTCGGGGAGGAGCCGGTGGGCGTCGGCGGAGCTGGGCGGTCCGGGGCGGACGGCGCGGGCGAAGAGCGCGCGGACCGCGGCGCGCAGTTCGCGTACGGCGGTGTGGAGTGCCGGGTCGGCGGTGGCCGGGTCGGCGGCGCAGTCGAGCAGGGCGGTCCGGTCGGCGATCCAGGCGGTGAGTCCGTCCGGGTCGGCCAGGTCGTCGGTGACACCGCCGTGGCCGTCGTGGCGGATGGTGACGGCGAGATCCAGTGCGAGCCGTGTTGCGGTCATGGGACTAATGGTAACGTCGCCGCCAACCATTAGGTACGTCGGGGGAGCCCAGCGGGGAACATGGTCGTTCTTCGTCAACTGCCGTGCGCACACTCGGTGTTCGCGGGCGCACGGCCGCTCTCCGATCCGGTGGACCCGCCCGGCGACCCGGTGGAACGCGAGCACACCCGGCCGGCCCACCGCCGGACCGGCGAGAACCGGAGGAAGGAGCTGCTGTGGCCGTGACGAAGGAACCCACCCTGTCGGCCGAGGCGGTCCGCGAGGCGATCGAGGCGGGCCAGGAGCGGTTGCGGGCGCTGCTGCCCGGGCTGACGGACCCCGCGGTACGCGAGCCGAGCGCGCTGCCCGGCTGGTCCCGCGCCCATGTCCTGGCGCACATCGAGGGCATCGCCCGGGCCACCGCCCGGCAGGCCCGTTACGCGCTGCGCGGTGAGCTGGTCGAGCTGTACGACGGCGGGCGCCCGGAGCGGGCGGCCGGGATCGAGGCCGGTGCGGTGCGGGGCGCGGCACAATTGCGGGACGCGGTGGGGGCCGCGCTGGACGAGTCCTCGGCGGCCTGGGCGGCGGTCGGCCCGGCCGACTGGTCGCGCCCGGTGCGCTACCGGGACGGTGATCTGCGCACGGTGCTGTGGGCCTGGTGGCGGGAGCTGGAGATCCACACCGCGGACGCCCGGCTCGGCCACGGCCCGCAGGACTGGCCGCACGGGCTGTGCCACCACCTGCTGAGTCATCTGGCGCCGCGCGCCCCGAAGGACGTACCTCTCGTGGTGGAGGCCACCGACGAGGCGTTCCGGCGGGAGTACGGTGCCGCCGGCGCGCCGGAGGTGACCGTCCGCGGCCGTCTCACCGACCTGGCGGCCTGGCTGGCCGGCCGCGCTCCGCACCGGCCGCTGGAGTGCCGCCGGTCGGGCCGCCCGGCCGCACTGCCGGAGCTGCTCGACTGGCCGTAGGGACGCGCCCGGTCCGCCCGGTCGGCTCCCGACCGCCCCGCCCTCACCCCCTGAAGGGACTCCGCCGTGCTCACCTCGCCCCGCACGCTCAACTTCTGGAAGGCCGGGCTGAGTTCGGTGCCGCCCGAGGTGTGGCGGCGCGCCGACTGGGAGGTGCTGATCCTCGCCGACAACGCCCTGACTCGGTCCCGGCGGCGCTGGGCGGGCTGCGGGCGTTGCACACCGTGGACCTCGGCCACAACGCGCTGACCGGGATCCCCGAGGAGATCGGCGAGCTGACCGGGCTGACCCGCTACCTCTATCTGCACGACAACCGCCTCACCGCCCTGCCGGAGGCGCTCGGCCGGCTGGACCGGCTGGGCTACCTCAACGTCGGCGACAACCCGCTCGGCCGGCTGCCGGACGCGCTGGGCCGGATGGCCTCGCTGGTCGAACTCCGTGCGCAGCGCGCCGGGTTGGCCGAGCTCCCGCCGGCGGTGGGGCGGCTCGGGCGGCTGCGTGAAGCGTGGCTGGGCGGCAATGCGCTGACCGGGCTGCCGGCGGGCGTTTCCGCGCTGCACGAGCTGCGGGTGCTGGAGCTGCGCGACAACGCCCTGCCCGGGGTGCCGGGGGCGCTGCGTGGGCTCCCCCGGCTGGCCCGGCTCGATCTGCGCGGCAACCGGATCGCGGAGCTGCCGGGGTGGATCACCGGGCTTGCGTCGCTGGAGAAACTGGATCTGCGCTGGAACGCCGTGGACGACGGTGCGGAGCCGGTCCGGGCGCTGCGCGCGAACGGGTGCGTGGTGCTCACCTGACGGCGGCCGCCGCCCTAGGTGAGGTCGAACTCCCCGTCGCGGGCGTCGAGGACGAAGGCGCGCCACTCGGCGGGGCTGAAGATCAGCGCCGGGATCTCCGGGCTGCGGCGGTTGCGCATCGCGATGTAGCCCTCGACGAAGGCGATCTGCACGTCGCCCACGCCCTGGCTGCTGGACTGCCACTCGGCCTGGGTCAGGTCGAGATCGGGCCTGGGCCCGCCCGCGAGCCGCTGCTCGGTGATGCTGTCGGCCACGTCGCCGCTCCTCCCGGTTCGCCGTCCGCGGTCAGCCTAGCCACTGTGCCCGGGGACGGACAGAGGACGTGGCGGGGCGGGCCGGCACAACCGTCAGGTGGCGGGCGGTTCGGCGCCGACCAGCCACATGGAGAAGAACTGCGAGCCGCCGCCGTAGGCGTGTCCGAGTGCTCTGCGCGCACCGGCGACCTGGTGGTCGCCGGCCCGGCCGCGCACCTGCAGCGCCGCCTCGGCGAAACGGATCATGCCGGAGGCGCCGATGGGGTTGGTGGACAGGACGCCGCCGGAGGGGTTGACCGGGAGGTCGCCGTCGAGCTCGGTGACGCCGGACTCGGTGAGCTTCCAGCCCTCCCCCTCGTCGGCGAAGCCGAGGTTCTCCAGCCACATGGGTTCGTACCAGCTGAAGGGGACGTACATCTCCACCGCGTCGATCTGCCGGCGTGGGTCGGTGATGCCGGCCTGGCGGTAGACGTCGGCGGCGCAGTCCTTGCCGGCCTGCGGGGAGACGAAGTCCTTGCCGGCGAAGAGGGTGGGCTCGCTGCGCATCGCCCCGCCGTGCATCCAGGCCGGCGGGTGCGGGGCGCGCGCGGCGCCGGCCCGGTCGGTGAGGATCATCGCGCAGGCGCCGTCGGAGGAGGGGCAGGTCTCGGAGTAGCGGATCGGGTCCCACAGCATGGGTGAGGCCTGGACCTTCTCCAGGGTGATGTCGTGTTCGTGGAGGTGGGCCCAGGGGTTCTTGAGGGCGTTGCGGCGGTCCTTGTAGGCGACGAGGGAGCCGACGTGGTCCGGGGCGCCGGTGCGGCGCAGGTAGGCGCGGACGTGCGGGGCGAAGAAGCCGCCGGCGCCGGCGAGGAGCGGCTGCTGGAAGGGGACGGGGAGCGAGAGGCCCCACATCGCGTTGGACTCCGACTGCTTCTCGAAGGCGAGGGTGAGGACCGTGCCGTGGACGCGGGCCGCGACGAGGTTGGCGGCGACGAGCGCGGTGGAGCCGCCGACCGAGCCGGCGGTGTGCACCCGCAGCATCGGCTTGCCGACGGCGCCGAGCGCGTCGGCGAGGTAGAGCTCGGGCATCATGACGCCCTCGAAGAAGTCGGGCGCCTTGCCGATGACGACGGCGTCGATGTCGGCCCATGTCAACTCGGCGTCCGACAGGGCGCGTTGGGCCGCCTCGCGGACGAGTCCGGCGATCGACACGTCCCGCCGCGCGGCCACGTGCTTGGTCTGGCCGATGCCTACGACGGCCACGGGCTCCTTGCTCATCGGGGATCCCCTTCGAGGACGGCGACCAGGTTCTGTTGCAGGCAGGGGCCGGATGTGGCGTGGGCGAGGGCGCGGTCGGACGCGCCGCGGTGGATGCGGGCGGCGGCCTCGCCGATGCGGAGGAGGCCGGCGGCCATGACCGGGTTGGCGGCGAGCGCCCCGCCGGACGGGTTGACGCACACCTCGTCGCCGAGCCGCAGCGCCTTGCGCAGGACGACCTCCTGCGCGGTGAAGGGTGCGTGCAACTCGGCGGTGTCGACCGGCCGTTGGAAGGCTCCGGCCTTCTCGGCGGCCAGCCGGGCGGACGGCGAGTCGGTCAGATCGCGGACGCCGAGGCCGTGCGCCTCGATGCGGTGGTCGATGCCGCGGATCCAGGCGGGCCGGGCGCACAGCTCCCTGGCCCGGTCCCCGGCGGCGAGGATCACCGCAGCGGCGCCGTCGCCGATGGGCGGGCAGTCGCCGGTGCGCAGCGGCCGTACGACGTAGTCGCCGTGCGGCACCGGACCGCGCAGCTGGGCATGGGAGTTGGCGGCGGCGTCCGTGCGGCTGCGGGCCCCGATCGCGGCGAGGGCGGGCTCGTCCGTCTCGCCCGCGTCGATGAGCGCCTGTGCCTGGAGCGCGGCGAGCGCCACGGAGTCCGGCCAGAGGGGTGCGACGTAGTACGGGTCGAGCTGGCGGGTCAGGACGTCGCGCACGGAGCCGGGTGAGGACTTGCCGTACGCGTAGACGAGGGCGGTGTCGGCGTCGCCGGTGAGCAGTTTCGTCCACGCCTCGTACAGGGCCCAGGCGCCGTCCATCTCGACGTGCGACTCGGAGATCGGCGGCCAGGCGCCCACGCCGTCGAGGGCCATGGTGAAGGAGAAGGCACGGCCGGCGAGGTAGTCGGAGGAGCCGGAGCAGGTGAAGCCGATGTCGCTGGTCCTCAGGCCGGTCCGGTCGAGGACCTCGTGCAGCACCGGGAGGAGCATCTCCACCTCGGAGAGCTCGTCGCTGGTGCGCCGGTGGCCGGTCTGGGCGAAGGCGACGACCGCGATCTCACGCGTCACAGCAGCTCCTTGTAGGTGTCGTACTCCGCGTCGGGTTCGCCGGTGGGGCGGTAGTGGTCGGGGTAGCGGCCGCCTTCGGTCCACACCGGCTCGACGCGCAGGCCCATCCGCACCTGGTCGTAGGGGATGCCGGCGATCCGGCCGTGCAGGGCGAGGCCGGCGCCGTCCAGGGCGATGTGGGCGTAGACGTAGGGGACCTCGATGTCCAGGTTCTTCGCTTTGATGTTGACGATGCAGTAGGTGGTGACGGTGCCGCGCGGGCCCACCTCGACCTGCTCGGAGGTGGCGATTCCGCAGGTGGGGCAGGCGCCCCTGGGCGGGACGTACACCTTCCGGCAGGACGGGCAGCGTTCGCCCACGGTCCGCCGCTCGGAGAGGGCGTGGATGTAGGCAGTCTGGGCGCGGCCGGGCGAGTAGACGTAGTCGAGGCGGGCGGGGGCGACGATGCCGGTGACCGGGTCGGTGAACCCGCCAGTGTGGTGGGTGGGTTCGGCCGGGTCGCCGTCGTACGGTTCGAAGCAGGCGAGGTCGGTGATGGCGCCGGTGCGTTCCGCCGCCCAGCGGACGCGGACCCGCATGCCGGTGTGTACGGCCTCGGGGCCGGGGGCGTCGAGGGCGTGCAGCAGGGCGGTGTCGGCGCCGTCGAGGCGGACCAGGACCCAGGCGAAGGGGGTGCCGAGGGGCTGGCCGCGGCGGGGCTCGGGGTTCCAGGCCCAGGTGGTGACCGTGCCGGTGGGGGCCACTTCGACCAGGCCGCCGCGGCCGCCGATCTCCTCGGCGGTGACGGGGTCGTACTCGACGGGCGGGACCAGGGTGCGGCCGTCGCGGGTCCGCACGCCGAGGACGACGCGTTCGCGCAGTCCGGTGAGGAAGGCGCTCTGGACGGGTCCGAGGGAGCGGGTGAAGGGGAATTCGACGACGAGCGGGGCTTTGAGGACTGCGGGCATCACGGGCTCCTCGGGGTCAGGCGCGCTTGTACACGGGCGGTCGCTTCTCCGCGAAGGCGCGGGCGCCCTCCTTGGCGTCGGCGGTGTCGAAGACCGGCCAGCCGCGGGCGAGTTCGGCGGCGAGCCCGTCGGACTCGGTCATCTCGGCGGTCTCGTACACCGACGCCTTGACGGCCTCCACCGCCAACGGCCCGCAGGCGTTGATCCGCTCGGCGATCTCCAGGGCCTTGGTGAGTGCCGTGCCGTCGGGGACGACATGGCCGATCAGGCCGATGCCGGCGGCCTCGCGGGCGGTGTACGGGCGGCCGGTGAGCAGCATCTCCAGGGCGTGGGTGCGCGGGATCTGGCGTTGCAGGCGGACCGTCGAGCCGCCGATGGGGAACAGTCCGCGCCTGACCTCGAAGAGCCCGAAGGTGGCGGATTCGCCCGCGACGCGGAGGTCGGTGCCCTGGAGGATCTCGGTGCCGCCCGCCACGCAGTGGCCCTCGACGGCGGCGATCACCGGTTTGCGGGGGCGGTGGTGCCGCAGCATCGCCTTCCAGTGCAGGTCGGGGTCGGCGGTGAGCCGGTCGCGGTACTGCTGCCCCGCCATGCCCTTGCCGGCCAGGGCCTTGAGGTCCATCCCGGCGCAGAACGATCCGCCGGCGCCGGTGAGCACGATCGAGCGGATCGCGTCGTCCTCGTCGGCCGCCACCCAGCCGTCGTGGAGGCCGACGAGCATGGGGAGCGAGAGTGCGTTCTTGGCGTCGGGCCTGTTGAGCGTGAGCACCAGTGTGGCGCCTTCGCGCTGCACGGTGAGGTGTTCGGTCCCACCCATTGCGGTCTCCCGTCTGCAGGAACGAGAACAGGTTGCAGTAGCCGCACGGTGAGTTCAAGGCTTTTCTGACAGGTAGTCAGATTACTTGCGCCGGGCCCCTTCCCTGCTCCTGCCCCGGGCGCTCTAATGACCGCCGGGGTCCGGACCCGCGGGCCTCCCTGCGCCGACGCCGCCCGGTCTGGAGGAGACGTGGAGTACAACCTTGCCGACCTCTTCGAGTCGATCGTGGACACCGTGCCCGATCGCGAGGCCCTGGTGTACCTCGACCACCCGGGGACCGGCGCGGAGCGGCGGCTGACCTACGCGGAGCTGGACCGCGCCGCCAACCGGCTGGCCCACCACCTCGCCGACCGGGGCATCGGCCCCGGGGACCACGTCGGGCTGCACCTCTACAACGGCGTCCCCTACCTCCAGGCGGTGTACGCCTGCCTGAAGATCCGCGCCGTGCCGGTGAACGTCAACTACCGCTATGTCGAAGAGGAGTTGGCGTACCTCTACCGGGACGCGGACCTGGTGGGGCTGGTCTTCGACGCGGAGTTCACCGGCCGGGTGGCCGCCGCCCTGCCGCGGGCGCCGCGGCTGCGGCACCTGGTCCGGGTCGGCACCCCGCCGGACGGCGCCCCCGAACCGGCCCTGGCGCCGGTCGCGCTCGCGGACGCCGAGGCGGCCGGCTCACCGGACCGCGGCTTCGGGCCGCGCTCCGCCGACGACCAGATCGTCATCTACACCGGCGGCACCACCGGGATGCCCAAGGGCGTGATGTGGCGGCACGAGGACCTCTTCTTCTCCGGCATGGGCGGCGGGGCCCCGACCGGCGACCCGGTCGGCCGGCCGCAGGAGCTGGCCGAACGGGTCGCGGCGGGCGGCGAGGGGATCGTCTTCTTCCCCACTCCCCCGCTGATGCACGGCACCTCGGCCCTGACCGCGTTCATCGCCTTCCACTTCGGCCAGAAGGTCGTCCTGCACCGCAAGTACGTGCCCGAGGAGGTGCTGCGGACCGTCGAGCGGGAGCGGGTCACCAGTGTGTCGCTGGTGGGCGACGCGATGCTGCGCCCGCTCGTCGACGCGCTCGCCGGGCCGCTCAAGGGCACCGACTGCTCCTCGCTGTTCAGCGTCAGCAGCTCCGGCGCGATCCTCTCCGAGACCGTACGCGCCCAGTTCACCGCGCTGGTGCCGAACGCGGTGCTGCTCAACAACTTCGGCTCCTCGGAGTCCGGCTTCAACGGCACCGCCACCGACGACTCGGGTCCCGCGAAGGGGTTCCGGCTGCGGGTCAACTCCCGTACGGCCGTGGTCGATCCGGCGACGCACGAGCCGGTGCCGGCCGGCGAGGTGGGGCGGCTGGCGCAGTGCGGTCACGTCCCGCTGGGCTACTACAACGACCCGGCGAAGACCGCCGAGACCTTCTTCGAGGCGCGGGGCGACCGGTGGGTGCTGCTGGGCGACATGGCCACCGTCGACGAGGAGGGCATCGTCACCGTCCTCGGGCGGGGCTCGCAGTGCATCAACTCCGGTGGCGAGAAGGTCTATCCGGAGGAGGTCGAGCAGGCGCTGAAGGCCCATCCGGACGTCTACGACGCGCTGGTGGCGGGCGTCCCGGACGAACGGTGGGGCAACCGGGTCTCCGCGGTGGTGCAACTCCGCGACGGCAGCGGGCCGTTGGACCTGGCCGCCCTCCAGGCCCACTGCCGCACCCGGCTGGCCGGCTACAAGGTCCCGCGCGCGGTGGTCTTCACCGACCGCATCCAGCGCTCCCCGAGCGGCAAGGCCGACTACCGCTGGGCGAAGGCGGTGGCGGCGGGCGAACGGCGGGCGTGAGGGCCGCGACGGCGCGCCCGCCCGTACCGCCCCGGTCGTCGGCCGGGGCCCGGCCGTTCAGCCGGCCGCCCCGCACACCGACGCGAGCGAGCGGGCCAGGGCCACGGTGTGCAGCGGGTCCAGGTGGCGGGCGTGGCGCACCCGGGCGCCGGCCACCGTCAGCAGCGGGTGGCAGGACGGTGCCGAGCGGGCCGGCGCGGAGGCGGCGATGGCGCGGACCAGTTCCGTGTTGATGCGGTTGATCTCCTTGCGGACCTCGCCCAGGTCGGGGCGCTCGGCCGGGGCCTGGGAGGGATCGGCCTCCCAGCGGCGGTGCAGGCCACGCTGCACGATCTTGTTGGCCTCGATCTGGTCCCGGAAGATCCGCACCGTCGCGGCCGGGTCGGCGCCGAGCTGCCGGGCCTGCTCGGCCACCGCGTCCAGCACCTGCTGCTCGCGGGCCGGATCGTCGATCGGGCCGCCGGTGCCCCACTTCGCCGCGGCCACCAGGTCGCCGGTTGCCAGCCGCTCCGCGGACAGCGCGGCGAGCGGGCGGAGCGCGGCGTACGGGGAGTGCGCCCGGGCGACGGCCGGGGCCGCGGGTGCGGGGGCAGAGGCAGGGGCCGCGGGGGCGGCGACCGCACCGCCGGCCCCGGTGAACAGCAGGGTCGCGGCGGCGCCGGCGATGAGCGCGCGACGCGTCGAGAGGGTCAGCTGCACGGTCGGCCTTTCTGGAACGTCCGGGCGGCCGGGGGGAGTTCCCCCGGCGGGCCGTACGCGGGGAGGCGTACGGCCGCGAGCCTAAGGGACGGGCGCGCCCGCCGGCCCCGGGTCCGCGCGGCCGGCTACCGCGGGGGCGGCAGGAACGAGGTGACCGCGGCGAGGAATTCGCCCGGGCGGTCCTCGTGGACGAGGTGGCCGGCGCCCTCGACGGTCACCAGGCGGGCGTCGGGGATCAGCGAGGCCATCCGCGCGAGGTGGTCCTGGGGGATGTGGCTGGTGGGGCCGCCGGCGATGACGAGGGTGGGGGCGGTGATCCGCGGCAGGCACTCCCACCACTGCGGGTCGGGGGCGTTGCGTTCGGCCACCACCGCCGTCTTGGCGCGCCAGTCGAAGGCCTGCGGGCCGGCCGGTTGCTCCGGTGCCTCCTGCGGCGGGTCGGCGGGGAGCGGCGGGGCGGCCTCCTCCAGGACCAGCCGGTCCACCAGCTCGGGCCGGTCGGCGGCCACCAGCAGCGCGGTCAGCGCGCCGGACGAGTGGCCGACGAGGGTCACCCGCTTCAGCCCGAGCGCCTGGAGGAAGCCGGTCGCATCGTCCCGCCAGCGGGCGAAGCCGTACTCCCCCGGCCAGTCGCTGTGCCCGTGGCCGCGCTGGTCGAGGGCGAAGACCTGGTGGGTGCCGGCGAGCCGGCCGACCACACCGCGCCAGTCCTCGCCGTCCTCGCCGAGGCAATGCAGCAGCACCACCGGGGGCGCGTCCTCCTCTCCCCACACCCGGTACGCCAGCCGAACGTCACCTACCTGCACTTTCCGGACGTCACTCATGCGCTGGACGCTACCCGGGGGCAGGCTGCGGCACGCCCCTTGACGTGTTCGCCGCACGCTGATTACTTGGATCAGCATGCAGCTACCGAATGATCGGTAGGGAGACGAGGCGGTGACACCCCATGCCGGAAGCGGCCACGGGCAGGGCGACGGACAGCACGGCGTTCGACGACGCGGAACGGCTCGCGCCGGACGCCCTGCGGGACCTCCAGCTGACCCGGCTGCGCGCTTCGTTGCGCCATGCCTATGACCACGTGCCCTTCTACCGTGCGGCGTTCGACCGGGCCGGGGTCCGCCCCGAGGACTGCCGGACGCTCGGTGACCTGGCCCGTTTCCCGTTCACGGTCAAGGACGATCTGCGTGCGCAGTACCCCTTCGGGATGTTCGCGGTCCCCAAGGAGGAGGTGCGGCGCCTGCACGCCTCCAGCGGCACCACCGGCCGCCCGACCGTGGTCGGCTACACCGAACGCGACCTCGCCCACTGGTCGGACGTGGTCGCCCGCTCGATCCGCGCGGCCGGCGGCCGGCCCGGCCACACGATCCACATCGCCTACGGCTACGGGCTGTTCACCGGCGGGCTGGGCGCGCACTACGGCGCGGAGCGGCTGGGCTGCACGGTCGTCCCGGCGTCCGGCGGGATGACCGGCCGGCAGGTGCAGATCATCCAGGACTTCCGGCCCGAGATCATCATGGTCACGCCGTCCTACATGCTCACCCTGCTGGACGAGTTCGAGCGGCGGGGCATCGATCCGCGGTCGACCTCGCTGAAGGTCGGCATCTTCGGTGCCGAGCCCTGGACCGAGCAGATGCGCCGGGAGATCGAGGAGCGGTTCGCGATCGACGCCGTGGACATCTACGGGCTGTCGGAGGTGATGGGCCCCGGGGTCGCCCAGGAGTGCGTGGAGACCAAGGACGGGCTGCACATCTGGGAGGACCACTTCTACCCGGAGGTGGTCGACCCGGTCACCGGTGAGGTGCTGCCGGACGGTGAGCACGGCGAGCTGGTCTTCACCTCGCTCACCAAGGAGGCGATGCCGGTCGTCCGCTACCGCACCCGCGATCTGACCCGGCTGCTGCCGGGCACCGCCCGGCCGGCCTTCCGCCGGATGGAGAAGATCACCGGACGCTGCGACGACATGATCATTCTGCGCGGGGTCAACCTCTTCCCGGCGCAGATCGAGGAGATCGTGCTGCGCACGCCCGGTGTCGCCCCGCACTTCCAGCTGAGGCTCACCCGCGAGGGCCGGATGGACCAGCTGACCGTACGCGCCGAGGCCCGCCCCGATGCCGGCCCCGAGGCGCGTACGGCGGCCGT
Organism: Streptomyces sp. NPDC048196; assembly: GCF_040652715.1. Lineage (NCBI taxonomy): Bacteria > Bacillati > Actinomycetota > Actinomycetes > Kitasatosporales > Streptomycetaceae > Streptomyces > Streptomyces sp. NPDC048196. Next base: position 21,448 of record NZ_JBEZMM010000008.1, read on the forward strand.
GGGGCTGATCGCCCGCGGGGTGAAGGAGGGCATCGGGGTCTCGGTCGCCGTGGAGATCGTCGATCCGGAGACGCTGGAGCGCTCGGTCGGCAAGATCAAGCGGATCGTGGACGCCCGGCCGCGGGACCCCGCGTGACCGCTCAGGTCATCTCCGGGTCCCCCTTGATCAGGGCGAACGGGGCGCCGGCCGGGTCCGTGACCATCGCCAGCCGGCCGACGCCGGGGGCGGTGGTCGGCGGGATGAGGACCGTGGCGCCGTGGTCGAGGGCGGCGGCGTAGGTCGCGTCGCAGTCGGTCACGCCGAAGTACGGGTGCCACTCCGAGGCCGAGCCGGCCGCCAGATTCTCCTCCGCCAGCTGCAGCACGCCGCCCTGGCCGGTGTCCTCGCCCTCGCCGCCGCCCGGCGAGGAGACGATCGAGTAGAACCGGTCGCCGCCCATCGGCATGTCCTGGAAGCTCCAGGAGAACACCGAGCGGTAGAAGCCCTTCGCCATGGCCACGTCGGTGGTGTACAGCTCCGTCCAGCACAGGGTGTTCGGCTCCATGACCCGCTCCAGGCCCGGCACGTCGCCGGGCTGCCAGACCGCGAAGTCGGCGCCGGTGGGGTCGGTGTAGCCGGCCAGCCGGCCGGCCGTGAAGACGTCCATCGGCGGGACCCGCACCGCGCCGCCGGCCTGCTCCACCGCCTTGGTCGTGGCGTCCGCGTCGGTGGTGTGGAAGTACGCCGTCCACGCGGGGCTCGCGCCCTCCTCGGTGAGCGGGCCGACGGCGCCGACGGTCTTCCCGTCGAGCTGGAAGAAGCCGTAACCGCCGGACTCCGGGCCGGCGGACGCGAAGCTCCAGCCGAACACGGCGGAGTAGAAGGCGACGGCGGCGTCGACATCGGGCGTCCCCAGGTCGAGCCAGTTGGGGGAGCCGGGGACGTAACGGGTGGTCAGCATGGTGTCCTCCGTCGTACGGAACGAGACGTGCAGGGCCGTCGGCCGGCTGTTCCCCGGCCACGTTTTCAGCATGGCAGGGGGCACTGACAGTCGCCCTCCGCACACGTCCCGCGCGCCGTACGATGCGCCGCGCGGCCGACGGCTCAGGACGCCGCGAACCGTTCCCGGAGCTCCCGCTTGAGGACCTTGCCGCTGGCGTTGCGCGGCAACGCGTCCACGAACACCACCCGTTTGGGGGCCTTGAACGGCGCGAGCCGGGCCCGGGCCGCCTCGATCAGCTCCTGCTCGCCGACCGCTCCCCCCTCCGGGCGCCGCACCACCACGGCGGTCACCGCCTCGATCCACCGCTCGTCCGGCAGCCCGATGACCGCGACCTCGGCCACCTGGGGGTGGGCGTAGAGCGCGTCCTCCACCTGGCGCGAGGCGACCAGCACGCCACCGGAGTTGATGACGTCCTTGACCCGGTCCACCACGGTGAAGTAGCCCTCCGCGTCCCGGACGGCCAGGTCCCCGGAGTGGAACCAGCCGTCGCGGAACGCCTCGGCGGTCTCCTCGGGCTTGTCCCAGTAGCCGGTGCACAGCTGCGGGGAGCGGTAGACGACCTCGCCCGGGGTGCCGTCGGGCACCTCCCGGCCCGACTCGTCGACCACCCGCGCCTCGACGAAGAGCACCGGGCGCCCGCAGGAGTCCATCCGCCCCTCGTGCTCGTCCGGGCCCAGTACGGTGGCCAGCGGGCCGATCTCGCTCTGCCCGAAGCAGTTGTAGAAGGCCAGCCCGGGCAGCCGGGCGCGGAGCCGTTCGAGGACCGGCACCGGCATGATCGAGGCGCCGTAGTACGCCTTGCGCAGCGCGCTCAGGTCGCGGTCGGCGAAGCCGGGGTGCTGCGACAGGCCGATCCACACCGTGGGCGGTGCGAACAGGCTGTCCGCCCGGCCCGCCGCGACCAGGTCGAGGAGCCGCTCCGGGTCGGGCGCGTCGAGGATGGTGTTCTCCGCGCCGACCGCCAGATACGGCAGCAGGAAGACATGCATCTGCGCGGAGTGGTACAGCGGCAGGGAGTGGACCGGGCGGTCGGTCTCCGCGAGGTCCAGGGCGGTGATCGCGCTGACGTACTCGTGCACCAGGGCGCGGTGGGTCATCATCGCGCCCTTGGGCAGTGCGGTGGTGCCGGAGGTGTACAGCAGCTGGACCAGGTCGCCTTCGTCCGGCGCCGCGGGGTCCGGGGCCGCGGGCGCGGTGCGCAGCCGGACCAGCAGCGAGTCGTCGGTGTCGCGCAGCGGCAGGACCCGCGCGGAGCCCGGCAGCCGCCCGGCGAGCTGCGGATCGGCGAGGACGAGGGAACTGCCGGACTGCTCGACGAGGTAGCGCAGTTCGTCGCCGGTGAGGTGGTGGTTCATGGGGACGTGGATCAGTCCGGCGCGGGCGCAGCCGAGGAAGCCGATGAGGTAGGCGTCGGAGTTGTGGCCGTAGGAGCCGACCCGGTCGCCGGGGCGCAGTCCGGACCCGCGGAGCACCGCGGCCGCGGCCGACACGGCCTCGTCGAGCTCCCGGTAGGTCCACTCCCGGTCGCCGTACCGGACCGCGGTGCGGTACGGCACCCGCCGGGCGCTCCGCCGCAGGATCCCGTCCACCGTGCTGCTGCGCACATCAGTCATGGCGGGATCCTGCGGGCGGCCCGGTGCGAGGTCAAGTACCGCTACACGGCTCGCTCCCGGCCCTCCCAGTAGGGGTCGCGGAGCCTGCGCTTGTACAGCTTGCCGTTGGGGTCGCGCGGCATGACGGCGATGAAGTCGACCGACCTGGGCCGTTTGTAGCCGGCGAGTCGGCGCTCGCAGTGCGCCAGGATGTCGGCGGCCAGAGCGGGCCCGGGCTGCTGGCCCTCGGCGGGCTCGACGACGGCCTTGACCTCCTCGCCCCAGTCGTCGTGCGGGATGCCGAAGGCCGCGGCGTCGGCGACGGCGGGGTGGCCGAGCAGGGCGGATTCGATCTCGGCGGGGTAGATGTTCACCCCGCCCGAGATGATCATGTCGATCTTGCGGTCCCGGAGGAAGAGGTAGCCGTCCTCGTCGAGGTATCCGAGGTCGCCGACGGTGAAGAAGTCCCCGATCCGGTTCTTCCGGGTCTTGCCCTCGTCCTTGTGGTAGCGGAAGCCGCCGGTGGTCATCTTCATGTAGACGGTGCCGAGTTCGCCGGGCGGCAGGCGGTTGCCGTCGTCGTCGAAGACGGCCAGTTCGCTGATCGGCCAGGCGCGGCCGACCGTTCCGGGTTTCTTCAGCCAGTCCTCGGCGGTCGCGAAGGCGCCGCCGCCCTCGCTCGCCGCGTAGTACTCCTCCACGCAGCCGCCCCACCAGTCGATCATGGCGCGTTTGACGTGGTCGGGGCAGGGCGCGGCGCCGTGGATGGCGTGCCGCAGCGAGCTGACGTCGTAGGCCGCCCGGGTCGCCTCGGGGAGCGCGAGCAGGCGGTGGAACTGGGTGGGCACCATGTGGGTGTGGGTGCAGCGGTGCCGGTCGATGAGGGCCAGCATGCCCTGGGGGGTCCACCTGTCCATCAGGACGACGCGGTGGCCGAGGTGCAGCGAGGCGCCGGCGAACTGCAGGACGGCCGTGTGGTAGAGCGGTGAGCAGACCAGGTGGACGTTGCCGTCGAACGGCCGGATGCCGAAGATGCCGAGGAATCCGCCGAGATGGGCCTGCTCGGGCGGGGTGCCGGGCAGCGGGCGGCGGATGCCGCGCGGCCGTCCGGTGGTGCCGGAGGTGTAGTTCATCACCCAGCCCAGCGTCCGGCCGTCGGGCGCCGACCCGGGCTGCCCGTCGAGGAGTTCGCGGTACGGCCGGAAGCCGTCCGCGGTGCCGACCAGATAGCGGCGGCCGGCCGGCAGCTCCGCCTCGTCCGCCGCCTGCCGGGCCGCGTCGGCGAACCGCTCGTGCGCGATCAGCACCTTCGCCCCGGAGTCGGCGACGATCCAGGCGATCTCCGGGCCGATGAGGTGGTGGTTGACCGGGACGAGGTAGAAACCGGCCTGGGACGCGGCGAGGTAGGCGGTGAAGAACTCCACGCCGTTGGGGAGGACCACGGCGAAGGCGTCGCCGCGTTCCAGGCCGGCCGCGCGCAGCCCGTGGACCAGCCGGTTGCTCGCGGCGTGCAGCCGGCCCGCGGTCCACTCCTCGCCGTCCGGGGCGATCAGCACCGTGCGGTCCGGGTCGGCGGCGGCCTGTGCCCAGAAGCCGTTGGGCGGTGGGGAGTTGGTCATTCCGCTGTCCTCCTCGGGTTCATGCGCGTCCGGCGATGCGGTTGATGCGGTCGATGGCCCGCTCGAAGCCGCGGGTCAGGTCGTCGAAGACGGCCCGGACGCTGCGTTCGCTGGTCATCCGGCCGACGATCTGGCCGACCGGGGTGCCCAGCAGCGGCTCGACCTCGTGCCGCTGGATGCGCGAGTTCGCCTCGGCGACCAGCAGTCCTTGCAGCGGCATCGGCAGCGAGCCGGGTCCGGCCGGGTCGTCCCAGGCGTCGGTCCACTCGGTGCGCAGCTGGCGGGCGGGTTTGCCGGTCAGGGCGCGGGAGCGGACGGTGTCGCCGGGGCCGGCGGCGAGCAGTTTGGCGGTCAGCCGCCGGGAGTGGAGTTCGGCCTCCCGGGTGGTGAGCCAGATCGAGCCGAGCCAGACGCCCTGGGCGCCCAGGGCGAGTCCGGCGGCGATCTGCTCGCCGCTGCCGATGCCGCCGGCCGCCAGCACCGGCAGCGGGTCGACGGCGGCCACCACCTCGGGGGTGAGGACCATGGTGGCGATCTCGCCGGTGTGTCCGCCGGCCTCGTAGCCCTGGGCGACGACGATGTCGATGCCGGCGGCCTTGTGGTGCCGGGCGTGCCGGGGGCTGCCGGCGAGTGCGGCGACCAGGACGCCGTGGTCGTGGGCGCGTCGGACGACGTCGGGGGGCGGGGGGCCGAGGGCGTTGGCGAGCAGGGTGATCGGGTAGTCGAAGGCCACGTCGAGCTGGGTGCGGGCGACCTGTTCCATCCAGCCGGTGATCCGCCAGCCGGACGCCTCGCCCTCGGCGAGCGGCGGTACGCCGTAGGTGTCGAGGAGTCCGTCGACGAACCGGCGGTGCCCGTCCGGGATCATCGCTTCGACGTCGGCCTCGCTGACGCCCGCCACCTTCTTGGCGGGCATCACCACATCGAGCCCGTACGGGAGCCCGTCGGTGTGTTCCTGCATCCAGTCGAGGTCGCGGGCGAGGGCGTCCGGCGCGGTGTAGCGGACCGCGCCGAGCACCCCGAACCCGCCGGCCCGGGTGATCGCCGCGGCGACCGCGGGGAAGGGGGTGAACCCGAAGACGGCGTGCTCCGCGCCCAGCCTGTTGCTCAGCTCCGTCTGCATGCGCGCAGGATGCCGCAGGGCGCCGTACGAGGGAAGAGATTTTCTGATGCAGCGTCAGAAAACTGTCGGTGGGCCCGGCCGGCCCGGGATCGCCGCGCCTTCCCCGGCCGTCACACCACGCCCTCCTCCAGCACCGCCATCGCGGCGTTGTGGCCGGGGATGCCGCTCACCCCGCCGCCCCGCACCGCGCCCGCGCCGCACAGGAGGACGTTGTCGTGGCCGGTGGCCACCCCCCAGCGCGCCGCCGCGCCGGCCGGAGCCTCCGCCTCCGGATCCACGTACGGGAACGCCAGGTCGCGGTGGAAGATGTTGCCGCCCGGCAGGCCGAGTTCGCGGTCCAGGTCGAGCGGGGACCTGGCCTCGACGCAGGGGCGGCCGTCGGCGTCCCGGGCGAGGCAGTCGGCGAGGGGTTCGGCGAGGTGGTTCTCCAGTTCGGCGAGGGTGGCCGCGAGGAGGCGGTCGCGGGTGGCGGCGTGGTCGGCGGTGTCCTCGGCGAACAGCCGCGCGGGGGTGTGCAGCCCGAAGAGGGTGAGCGTCTGGTAGCCGCGGCGGACCAGGTCGGCGCCGAGGATGGAGGGGTCGGTCAGCGAGTGGCAGTAGATCTCGGAGGGCGGGGCGGCGGGCAGGCTGCCGGCGGCGGCCTGCCGGTAGGCCCGTTCCAACTGGTCGTAGCCCTCGGCGATGTGGAACGTGCCGGAGAAGGCCTCCCGGGGGTCCACCCCGGTGTCGCGGAGCCGGGGCAGCCGGGTGAGCAGCATGTTCACCTTGAGCTGGGCGCCCTCGGTGGGCGGCGGCGGCGCCTCGCCGAGGAGGCGGGCGAGTTCCCGCGGCGAGGCGCCCACCAGGACCCGGCGGGCGCCGATCGTGCCCCGCTCGCAGGTGACCTCGGCGGTGCGGCCGTCGGTGGCCAGGGCGGTCACCGGGCAGCCGGTGACGATCTCCGCACCGGCCCGGCGGGCGGCGTCGGCCAGGGCGTCGGTGAGGGCGCCCATACCGCCCAGGGGAACGTCCCAGTCGCCGGTGCCGCCGCCGATGACGTGGTAGAGGAAGCAGCGGTTCTGACGCAGGGAGGGGTCGTGGGCGGTGGCGAAGGTGCCGATGAGGGCGTCGGTGAGGACCACCCCGCGGACCAGGTCGTCGGTGAAGGTCTCCTCGACCAGCTCGCCCAGGGGCCGCTCGAAGACGGCGTGCCAGGTGGCCTCGTCGTCGACCCGGGCGCGCAGCGCGGCGCGGGTGGGCAGCGGTTCGGTGAGGGTGGGGAAGACCCGCTCGGCGAGCCGGCGGGTGGTGCCGTAGAAGCGCTCCCAGGCGGCGAACTCCCGGTCGGAACCGGTGAGTTCGGCGAACGAGCGGCGGGTGCGGGCCTCACCGCCGCCGACCAGGAGGCCGGTGGGGCGGCCGTGGCGCACGGTGGGGGTGTAGGAGGAGACGGTGCGTTTGCGGACCGCGAAGCGCAGCCCGAGGTCCCGCACGATCTTCGGCGGCAGCAGGCTGACGAGGTAGGAGTAACGGGACAGCCGGGCGTCGACACCGGTGAAGGCCCGGGTCGACACGGCGGCACCACCGGTGTGGTCCAGCCGCTCCAGCACCAGCACGCTCAGACCGGCGCGTGCGAGATAGGCGGCGGCCACCAGTCCGTTGTGCCCGCCACCGACGATGACCGCGTCGTACGAAGTCCGTTCCGGCATGCCCCTTGGTAGCACGCGGTGATCGCGGAGGCCAGGTGCACGCGGCTGAAACCTCCACTGCGGGCGGTGCGGCTTCTTGACCGGGTCCGGGGCTGCTCCTAGCGTCCGGCCGTGCTCCACCTCGGCACCGCCCCGGCTGTCCCCCCGTCAGGCCGTCCCGCACACCCGTGAGGTGACCCCGTGTCCCGTCCTTCGGTACCCCGCATCGGCCGCACCCTCGCCGGACTCACCGCCGTCGCCGCCTGCTCGGCCGGGCTGCTGGCCTCCCCGGCGCCCGCCTCCGCCGCCCCCGACCCGGGCCGCGCGTCCGACCCGGCGCCCGCCGCCGGCCCCTACCCGAACCTGGCCCCCACTCCCCCGATGGGCTGGAACAACTGGTCGTACTACACCTGCCACGTCGACGAGAAGGTGGTGCTCGACAACGCACGGGCACTGGTCCGTTCGGGGCTGGCGCACCGGGGCTACCGGACCGTCACGGTCGACGACTGCTGGATGGCCAAGCAGCGCGGCCCCAAGGGCGAGCTGCTGCCGGACCCGGTGAAGTTCCCGCACGGCATGGCTCACCTGGGGCAGCAACTGCACGCCATGGGGCTGAAGTTCGGGATCTACGAGGACGTCGGCACGCTCACCTGTGAGAAGTACCCGGGCAGTCTCGGCCACTTCGCCGAGGACGCGAAGCTGTTCGCGAGCTGGCAGGTGGACTACGTCAAGGCGGACGGCTGCAACGTGCCCACCACGCCGGGACACAGCAAGGAGGAGACCTACCGGGACCTGTACGGCCGGATGAGCCGCGCGCTGCGGGCCGGCGGCCGGCCGATCACCTTCTCGGTGTCCGCGCCGGCCTACTTCCAGTTCGACGGCGACAGCGTCTGGCACCGGGTCATCGGCTGGTCGTCCCAACTGGGGAACCTGTGGCGGGGCGGCAGGGACGTGGCGCTGCAGCAGAGCACCCCGGCCGCCAAGTGGTCCTCCATCGTCTACAACTTCCACTACAACGCGAACCTCGCCGATCTGCAGCGCCCCGGACGGTGGAACGACCCGGACTTCCTGCTGGCCGGGGACTCGGGGCTCAGCCGGGACGAGATGCAGAGCCAGATGTCGCTGTGGGCGATGATGGCGGCGCCGCTGATCTCCAGCACGGACCTCGGCAAACTTTCTCCGGAGGCCCTTGCGGTGCTGGGGAACGCGCACGTCATCGCCGTCGACCAGGATCCGCTGGGGGTCCAGGGGCGCATCGTTGCGCAGGACGAGCACTCGGCCGTCCTGGCCAAGCCGCTGCAGAACGGCGACCGGGCGGTGGCCCTGTTCAACTCCGGTGACACGCCGCGCACGCTGTCGGTCACCGCGGGCGCGGCCGGGCTGCCGGAGGCGTCCTCGTACCGGCTGCACGATCTGGTCACCGGTCACCGCAGGCACAGCGACGGGGACATCGTGGCGCGCGACGTGCCGGCGCACGGCACGGTGCTGTACCGGGTGACGCCGGCCGACTGAGCGGCCTGCTAGGCCCTGTCGTCAAACTCCCGTCGTTCGCCCGGAGGGCGGGCCTCGCGGCGTCTGGTGCGTGCGATCGCAAGGCGGAGGGTCATCCCGGTACTGGGCGTACCGGGATGAGCCCGACAACGGTGGGGGTACCCCCACGCCGTTCAGGCGTGGGGGAGAGCGTGCGTGCCAGGCGTCGCGAGGCAGGCGGGAGTTTGACGACAGGGCCTACGGGCGGTGCGCCGCGCGCTCCCGGCGGAGGGCGGCGATCCGGCGGTGCAGGGCGGCCGCCTCGTCCTGGCGGCCGAGTTGTTCCAGGCACTGGGCGAGGTCGCTCTGGCTGGCCAGGGTGTCGGGGTGGGCGGCGCCCAGCGCCCGGGTGCGGGCGTCGGCGACCCGGCGGTAGCGGTCCAGCGCGTCGTCCCAGCGACCCAGCCAGCCGAGGGCCACGGCGGTCTCCCGGAGGCTGACCAGCGTGTCGGGGTGGTCGCGGCCGAGCACCCGCTCGCGGGCCGCGGCCACCTCCTTGGCCTCGGCGAGCGCCTCCGGCCAGCGGCCCAGCCGCCCGAGGTTGACGCCGAGGCCGTGCCGGGCGCGCAGGGTGTCCGGGTCGTCGTCGCCCTGGGTGCGGGTGCGGGCGGCGACCAGGTCGTGGTAGAGCATCAGCGCCTCGGCGCTGCGGCCGAGCCGGCCGAGGCCGATGCCGACCTCGGAGCGGGCGTCGAGGGTGTCGGGGTGGTCGGGGCCGAGCGTGGCCGTACGGGCCGCCGTCACCTCCTGGTAGGTGCGCAGCGCCTCGGCCCACTTGCCCAGCCGGCCGAGGACATGGCCGAGTTCGTAGCAGGTGGTGAGGGTGTCGGGGTGGTGGGCACCGAGGACCCGGGCCCGGGCCGCGGCCACGTCCCACGTCATGGCCCGGCAGTCCTCCAGCCGGCCCAGCCGGCCGAGGTTGCGGGCGAGGTGGTGACGGCAGTCGAGGGTGTCGGGGTGGTCGGGTCCCAGGGTGCGTTCCTGGGCGGCCAGCACCTCGGCGTAGATCTGGTGGGCCTCGAAGTACCGGCCGTCCTCCCCCAGGGCCCGGCCGGCCGCGAGACGGGCGGCGAGGGCGGTGCGGCGGTCGTCCGGGGGTGCGGGGCTGGCGATCCCGGCGGCCACGGCGGCGTCGCCGGACCGGGGGTCGCCGCCGCCGGTCCAGGCGTCGGTGAGGACCGTGCCGGCGCGGCTCGGTACCGAGCGGGGCGGGCGGTGGGCGGGGCCGGCCGGTGAACCGGGGGTGATGCCCTCCGTCCAGGCCGGCAGGGCGGGGACCGTGCCGTCGTGGTCCTGGCGGGCGTCGGCGAGGCGTTTGGCCAGGTCGTCGGCGTCGCGGGGCCGCTCGTCGGGGTCCTTGGCGAGCAGTTGGAGCACGATCCGCTCGTAGGCCGGGGGCAGGTCGGGGCGCAGGGAGCGCGGCGGGGTCGGCGCGGTGTCCCGGTGTCCGACGAGCACCGCCCAGGCGTCACCGAGGTCGAACGGCGGGACGCCGGTGGCGAGTTCGTACAGCACACAGCCGAGGGAGTACAGATCGCTGCGGTGGTCGACGGGATGCGCGCCGATCTGCTCGGGCGACATGTAGTGCGGGCTGCCCATCGCGACGCCGGTGCCGGTGAGCCGGGCGGTGAAACCGATGTCGTGGCCCAGCCGGGCGATGCCGAAGTCACAGATCTTGACCGTGCCGTCGGCGGTGCGGACGATGTTCGCCGGCTTCAGGTCGCGGTGCACCACGGCCTGCCCGTGGGTGTAGGCGAGGGCGGCGGTGACCTGTTCGGCGATGTCGATGACGTCCGGGACGGGCAGCGGCTGGCGCCGGTTGTCGTCGAGCAGCTGGCTGAGGTTGCGGCCGGTGAGCAGCTCCATGACGAGGAAGAGGGTGCCCTGGTCCTCGCCGAAGTCGTGGACGACGGTGATGCCGCGGTGCTGGAGGGCGGCCGCGACCCGGGCCTCGCGGCGGAAGCGCTCGCGCAGGACGTCGAGGAACTCCCGCTCGTGCCGGGGCCCCAGCGGCTTGAGGCACTTGACGGCGATCTGCCGGCCCAGTGCTTCGTCGCGGGCCCGCCAGACCTCGCCCATGCCGCCGCGCCCGATGGTGCCGAGCAGCCGGTACCGCCCCTGGATCAGCCGGTTCTCCGCCATCGTCTGTCGCCGCCCCCGTCCCCGCCCTCACGACCAGCCGCGTCGCTCCCCCTGCCCGTCCAGTATGGCGGCGGCACGGCGCAGCTTGTAGGCCGACGGGCGGGTGTCGGGCCCGAGTCGGGCGACGGCACGCAGGATGTGCCGGGGCGGCAGCTGCCGGCGGACGGTGGGCGGAATGGCGCGAAGCAGACGGCCGGTGGCGCGCAGACGGCGGGTGACGGTGGCGGGCGGCGGCGCCGGGCGCCCGTAGAGCCGGTGGGCGTACGCCGGGAGGGAGTCGTAGGCGAGCCGGGCGACCCACGGCCAGAGCACCGCACGGGCCGGGACGAACCCGGCGGGCACCGGCGGACGGCGGAGGAACGCGTCCACCTCCCGGGCCTCGGGGGTCGCCGCGAGCCGGGGCCGGACCCGTGCGAAGTACGCGGCGAGCGCGGCGCGGTCGCCGGGGACCCGCGCCGGATCCAGCCCGACCAGCCGGCCGCTCTCCCGCTGTTCGCGCAGGTAGATGTCGGCCAGGGCGTCGGTGAGCGGACAGCCGGAGCGGCGCAGCACCTGGAGGTAGGAGTCGACCTCGGCGCAGTGCACCCACAGCAGCAGCTCCGGCTCGTCGATGCGGTACCGCTCGCCGGTGGCCGGGTCGGTGGCGGTCAGCCTCCGGTGCAGTCCGCGGACCGCGGCACCGGCCCGTTCGGCGGCGTCGGTGGTGCCGTACGTCGTCGTGCCGACGAAGTTCGCGGTACGCATCAGCCGGCCCCAGGCGTCGTGCCGGAAGTCCGAGTTCTGCAGGACGCCCCGCACCGCGCGGGGATACAGGGCCTGCAGGTAGAGCGCGCGGATCCCGGCGATCCACATCAACGGGTCACCGTGCATCTGCCAGGTCACCGACGAGGGGCCGAAGAGACCCGGGTCACCTGCGCCCACCACACCTCCCACGTCCGGCGCGGCCCCGAGGTGCCCGTCACCCGGCCGGGCCGTCGGCCGCACCCCTCCATTTGCTCACACTGCACCCGCCGGGAGAAGACCGGCGGGCGCAGCCGGGCGCCCGCCGGCCACCGGCGCCGCCCCGGCCCCGCCCCGCCCCGCCCCGCCCCGCCCCGAAAGCCCTGCCGTGGCGAGGCCGAACGGTTCTGCATATCCTTGAAAGTCCCTGAAGGGAATGTGTGCCCGCCGGTCCACCTGCGCGGTTCGGCCGCGGCGGACCCTCTCGGCTGTGCCGCTCGCGGGTGTGGTGCCCCTGGCGCGCATGGTGACCCGTCGGCATTCGACGGAGGTCGGTTGCATGGACCTCAACACCCTCACCGAAGTCGTCCGCCGGCCGTCCGACCGGCCGGGCGCGGACTGGCGCGAGGGCGACGCCTGGCTCGCCGGCGGCACGTGGTTGTTCTCCGTGGAGCAGCCGGACCTGCGTCGCCTGATCGACCTGACGGCGTTGCGCTGGGAGCCCCTCGTCGCGGGCGAAGCGGGCCTCGACATCGGTGCCACGTGCACCATCCGCGACCTGTACGCCTTTGCGCCGCCCGGTGATTGGACGGCGGGCGGCCTCCTCGCGCAAAGCTGCGAGGCGTTTCTCTCCTCGTTCAAGGTCTGGAACGCGGCGACGGTCGGCGGCAACATCTGCATGTCGCTGCCGGCCGGCCCGATGATCACGCTGACGGTCGCCCTGGAGGCGCGGTACGAACTGTGGGCTCCTGACGGGTCCGCGCGGGCCGTCGACGCCCTCGACTTCGTCACCGGTGACCACCGCAACGTCCTCGCCCCTGGCGAAATCCTGCGGCGCATCACCGTCCCGGCGCACGCCCTGCGGAAACGCTCCGCACACCGCCGCTTCACGCTGACCCGGCTCGGCCGTTCGACGGTGTTCCTGATCGGTACGCAAACGCCGGGAACGAGCGACCTGCTGCTCACCGTCACGGCCGGCACCACCCGGCCGGTGCGCCTCGCCTTCGACACGATGCCCGATGCCCGGACGCTGCAGCAGAGCATCGATGTCATTCCCGCCGACGTCTGGTTCGCCGACCCGAACGGGACCCCGGACCACCGCCGCCACCTGACGCGGCACTTCGCCGAGGAGATCCGTCGCGAACTCATGGCTGGGTGCCCGGCATGACGTACACCGTGAACGGCCGGCGCTTCGCCGAGGAACCGGGTCCCGGGCAGTGCCTGCGCACGTTCCTCCGCTCGCTCGGCCAGTACGGCGTCAAAAAGGGCTGTGACGCGGGCGATTGCGGTGCGTGCACGGTGTGGCTGGACGGCGATCCGGTACACAGCTGCATCACCCCGGCCTTCCGCGCGGACGGTCATGAGGTGACGACGATCGAGGGGCTCGGATCGCCCGGCACTCTGCATCCGATGCAGCGGCAGTTCCGCGACGCCCCCGGCTTTCAGTGCGGTTTCTGCACCGCGGGGATGATCATGACGTCGGCGACCTTCACCGAGGCCCAGAAGGCGGACCTGCCGAGGGCGCTGAAGGGCAACCTCTGCCGCTGCACCGGATACCGGGGGATCGAGGACGCCGTGAAGGGCGTCACCGGTCTGGAGACGGCCGCGCCGGGAAAGGCCGTCGGGACGAGCGTCGGGGCGCCGGCGGGCAACGAAGTGGTGACCGGACGCGCCGAGTTCACGATGGACACCCACCTCGACGGCATGCTGCACCTCAAGGTGGTGCACTCGCCCCACGCACACGCCCGGATCGCGTCGATCGACAAGACCGCCGCGCTCGCCGTCCCCGGCGTGCACCGGGTCTACACCTGGGAGGACGTGCCGAACAGGCGCTTCACCACGGCGATCCACACCGACCATCTCGTCGATCCCGACGACACCCGGATCCTCGACGACACGGTCCGCTTCGTCGGCCAGCGCGTCGTCGCGGTGCTGGCCGACACGGTCGCGGCGGCCGAGGAGGGCTGCCGGAAGGTCGTGGTCGAATACGAGCCGCTGCCGGCGGTGTTCGACCCGGAAGAGGCCATGGCCGAGGGGGCACCGCCACTGCACGGCTCGCACGACCCCTTCGTCCGCGACCCCGCCCACAACATCCTCCTGGAGCTCCACGGGCACGTCGGCGATGTCGAGGCCGGGTTCGCCGAGGCCGACGTGGTGCACGAAGGCACGTACTTCTCTCCGCGCGTGCAGCACGCGCATCTGGAGACCCACGGCTCGATCGCCTGGATGGCCGACGGCCGGCTGAACGTCCGCACCAGTTCGCAGTCGCCGTCGATCGCGAAGGCCAAACTGGGGTACCTGTTCGCGCTGCGTCCGGACCAGCTCCGGGTGTTCTGCACACGCGTGGGCGGCGGCTTCGGCGGCAAACAGGAAGTGATCTCGGAGGATCTGGTCGCGCTCGCCACCCTGGACACCGGGCGCCCGGTCTGCTTCGAATTCACCCGCGAGGAGGAGTTCACCACGGCGTCCCCGCGGCATCCGATGTCGTTGACGGTCAAACTCGGCGCGAAGGCGGACGGAACGCTCACGGCGATCCAGGTCCGCAATGTGTCCAACACGGGTGCCTACGGCAACCACGGTGGCGAAACGCTCTATGCGGGCGGCGCCGCCGTCATGATCTACCGCTGTCCCAACAAGAAGTACGACGCCTACTCCGTCTACACGAACACCGTCCCTAGCGGGGCACTGCGGGGTTACGGGATGACGCAGCCGGCGTACGCGGTGGAGTCGGCGATGGACGAGCTGGCTCGCGCCGCGCACATCGATCCGCTCGCACTGCGGCGCCGCAACCTCGTGCGCCCCGGTGATCCGCTCATCGCGATGAGTGCCGGCCCGGACGACGTGTCGTTCAGCGAGGACGGCTTGGCGAAGTGCCTCGACCTGGTGGAAGAGGCCCTGGCCCGGACGGCCGACGAGCCCTCCCCCGGCCCCGGGTGGCTGGTCGGGACCGGCGTCGCGAGTTCCCTGCACGAGACCGCGCCGCCGACGGAGCACGTCTCCGAGGCGTGGGTCACGCTGGGCGACGACCTCGTGTACGAACTCGCCGTCGGCACCGTCGAATTCGGCGAGGGCACGTCGACCGCGCACGTCCAGATCGCGGCCAACCAGCTGGGCACGACACCGTCACGGATCCGCCTGGTCCAATCCGATACCGACCGCACCGGCTTCGACACCGGCGCCTTCGCGAGTGCGGGGCTCTTCGTGGCGGGCAACGCGGTCCTGCGGGCGGCCAATGCCGTGCGCGACCGCATCCTGGAATTCGCCGCCGCCCATACGGGCGTCCACCTCGTGCTGTGCTCGTTGCACGACGAGGGGGTCGTCTGCGGCGAACGGCGCCTGTCGCTGGCCGAACTCGTCGCGCTGGCCCGGGCACGCGGCATCCGCTTCACCGCCGCCCGCAAGGCCTACGGATCGCCCCGGAGCGTCACCTCCAATACGCAGGGGTTCCGCATCGCCGTCCATCGGGTGACGGGCGAGATCCGGATCCTGCACAGCGTCCAGGCGACCGACGCCGCCGTGGTCATCAATCCCGCACAGGTCCGCGGGCAGGTGGAGGGCGGCGTCGCCCAGGGAATCGGCTTCGCGCTGACCGAGAATCACCACGTCGACACGCACGGCGTCATGGTCAACCCGAATTTCCGCAACTACCGCATCCCCACCTACGCCGATGTCCCCCGCACCGAGGTGCTGCTGGTGGAGTCGTCGGATTCCGTGGGGCCCCTGCGGTCGAAGGGGATGGCGGAATGCTGTATCAACCCGGTGGCCCCTGCCCTGGCGAACGCGCTGCACGACGCCACGGGCGTCCGATTCCGGGCGCTGCCGCTGACTCCGGAACGCATCTACCGCCGGCTCAACGAGAGCCGGTCGGTACCGGCGGCGTGAGCACAGGGACGGGCTGAGCAGATGACCACGGAAAAGCTCGACGACGCCGCCGCGACAGCGATCGTCGGCCAGAAGGTGCTGCCCGGACGGGAGCGGGAGTACGAGGCGTGGCAGGAGGACGTCAACGCCGCCGCCGCCCACTACGCCGGTTTCCTCGGCGCCGAGATCTCCCGGCCGACGCCCCGGCAGCCGGACTGGACCGTCGTCTACCGCTTCGATTCGATAGCCCATCTGCAGGCCTGGATCAACAGCGCCACCCGGCAGCGCTTCCTCGACACCGGCCGCACGTTCTTCGACGGCCCCGCGACCCAGCAGGTCGTCAGCGGCGGCAGCCGGCCGGCGGACCCCCTGGTGACCGTCGTGGTGACGCACCGCGTCCACCCGGACCAGGTGGACGACTTCCTCGATTGGCAGCGCCGCATGGACCAGGAGGAGAGCGCATTCGAAGGTTTCCGCGGAACCGAGCTCTTCCGTCCGGTCGAGGGGCTCCAGGACGAATGGACCACGCTGTACCGCTTCGACAACGCCGAGCACCTCGATGCCTGGCTGACCTCGGCCGAGCGGCAGGAGGTGCTCGCCGAGGGCAGCAAGTTCAACGACTTCAGGCTGCGCACGATCGACAACTCGTTCGGCAGCTGGTTCGCCTTCGACGAGAACGGCAGACAAGCGCCACCGCCCTCCGAAACCAAGTCCGCCGTCGCGGTCTGGGTCGGCCTGTACCCGACCGTGGTGCTGCTGACGCTCGCCCTGGCGCCGCTGGGCATGCCGCTCTGGCTCGGGCTGCTCGTGGGCAACCTGCTGTCGAGCTTCATCATGAGCTTCCTGACGATGCCCCACTACGTGAACCGGCTGCTGAAGCGGTGGCTGCGGCCGCCGCCGGACGCACCGCGGGCCAGAACCAACCTCGTCGGCCTCGGCGTCGTCGCCGCGGTGATGGCCTTCTGGGCCGTCGTCTTCTACGTCGTGACGACCCAGATCTGGACGCTGCCCTGACCCTCAGCGGCGCACCCGCGGCATCCCCAGGCCGATCCAGGCGATGATCTCGCGCTGGATCTCGTTGTTGCCGCCGCCGAAGGTGAAGATCACCGCGGAGCGGTAGCCGCGTTCCAGTTCGCCGTGCAGGACGGCGCCCGCCGAGCCCTCCTTCAGGGCGCCCGCGGCGGCGACGACCTCCATGAGCCAGGCGTAGGCGTCCCGCCGCGCCTCGGAGCCGTAGACCTTGACCGCGGAGGCGTCCTGCGGGGTGAGGGTGCCTTCCTGGAGGGCGTTCACCATGCGCCAGTTGAGGAGCTTCATGGCGTCCAGCTTGGTGTGGGTCTGCGCGAGGCGGCGGCGGACCCAGGGCAGGTCCACGACGCGGCGGCCGTCGGCGAGCTTGGTCCCCGTCGCCCAGCGCTGTACGTCGTGCAGGGCGCGGATGGCCATGGTGCCGTGGGCGGCGAGCGTGACGCGTTCGTGGTTGAGCTGGTTGGTGATCAGCCGCCAGCCCTTGTTCTCCTCGCCGACGCGGCGCGAGACGGGGACGCGGATGTTCTCGTAGTAGCTCGCCGTGGTGTCGTGCGAGGCGAGCGTGTTGATCAGGGTGCAGGAGTAGCCGGGGTCACAGGTCGGCACGAGGAGCATGGTGATGCCCTTGTGCGGGGGCGCGTCGGGGTCGGTACGGACGGCCAGCCACACCCAGTCGGCGGTGTCGCCGTTGGTGGTCCAGATCTTCTGGCCGTTGACGACGTAGGTGTCGCCGTCGCGTACGGCCCTGGTCTTCAGCGCGGCCAGGTCCGTGCCCGCTTCGGGCTCGCTGTAGCCGATGGCGAAGTCGATCTCGCCGGAGAGGACGCGCGGGAGGAAGTACGCCTTCTGCTCCTCGGTGCCGAACTGCATCAGCGTCGGTCCGACGGTGTTGAGCGCCATCAGCGGCAGCGGGACGCCGGCCTGGGCGGCCTCGTCGAAGAAGATGAACTGTTCCATCGCCGTCATGCCGCGTCCGCCGTACTCCTTCGGCCACCCCACGCCGAGCCAGCCGTCCGCGCCGAGCCGGCGGATGGTCTCGCGGTAGAACCGCTTCTGCCCGGCCGGATCGACGTACCGGGCGGAGGCGTCGTTCGGCACCAGCTCGGCGAAGTAGGTGCGCAGCTCGGCGCGCAACTGCTGCTGCTCGGGGGTGTATTCGAGGTGCACGGCCCCTCCAGGTCGTCCGGTGGTCCGGTCGTCCGCCCGGCGGGCCGTCCGTTACTGACGGTCCGTCGGTTCACGGATCGGGGGCACAGTAGAACTTGTTGCAGAAATTCGGAAGGGCGCGGGCGGGCGGGCGCACGAAGGCCCGGTGCGGCACCTGCGGGTACCGGACCGGGCCTGGGTGCCGGGCGCCATCAGCCCACGGCGTGCTTGGCCGCGTTGTTGTGGGGCGCGATCCGGCCGCGCTGCACTTCCTTGCAGTACTTGACGGAGCCGTTGTTGGTCACGTACTTCGCCGCGACCCAGGTCGCGCGCCCCTCGCCGGTCAGGTACCAGACGCTGTTGCCGCCGACGGGCTGGGTGCGGACCTTGCACACCAGGTTGACCTGGGCGCGGTGCCGGAGGTAGCCCTTCACCGAGGCGTCGGTGCTCGGGTACTGACGCTCGCTCAGGCCCATCTTGGCGGTGATGACGCCGTACGGTTTGGCGGTCGGGCCGGGCGCCGCCTGGGCCGGGGCCATGGCGGACAGCGTCGCCCCGAGGGCGAGCGCCGTGGTCAGTGCGCCCGCGCCGGCGGCGAGCTTCCTGCCGCGGACCGCGAGGAATTCGGTCGTGGACATGGGGGTCTCCTGTTCTTGACGCGCGATGCCACCCATTGGTGCGAAGTGGACATTACGCGCAAACCACCCCAAGAATGTGGTGAAACGACGAACAGGCCGCCGATCGTGTGACAGTCAGCCTTCGGTGCCCGCGCGGTGGATGCCGAAGGAGGCCCCCTGCGGGTCCCGGACCACCGCGATCCGCGGGCCCTCGGGCACGTCCGTGGGAGGCACCAGCAGCATCCCGCCGGACTCCGCGGCCCGGGCCGCGGTCCCGTCGACATCGGCGACGGCGAAGTACGGCAGCCAGTGCGCCCGGACGTCATCGGGGTAGAACTCGTCCAGCGCGCTCAGCCCGCCGAAGTCGGCGCCGTCGATGCCCCACTGCGGATAGTCCTCGTGGGTGCCCACGGACCAGCCGAAGACCCGGGTGTAGAAGTGCTTGGCGGCCTCCTCGTCACGGGTGGCGAGCTCCACCCAGCCCAGCGAACCGGGCGCGTTGAGCAGTGCCGCGCCGGGGAAGTCCCGGGCCTGCCAGACCGAGAACAGCGCGCCCTCCGGGTCCGCCAGCACCGCGAAACGGCCCTGCTGGAAGACGTCCATCGGTGCCATCAGCTGCCGCCCGCCGGCCTCGGTGACCGCCGCGGCCAGCGCATCGGCGTCCCGGGTGGCGAACGAGACGGTCCAGGCGGTCGGCTGGCCGGGGGCGTAGAGCGGGGTGACCGCGGCGACCGGGGCGGCGCCCAGATGGAAGACGGTGTACCCGCCGGCCTCCGGGCGCAGGTCCGTTTCGGCGCGCCAGCCGAAGACCTCGCGGTAGTAGACCTTGGCGGCGTCGACGTCCGAGGTGCCCAGCTCCACCCAGCAGGGCGCGCCGGGGGTGGGCTCGGTGATCTTCACGGTGGGTTTCCGTCTCCGTGCGGTGCCGGTGGCTGTCCGTACGCTGCCGATCGTCCGACGGGCGGGCGGGGGCCGCAACCGGAGCTCCGCGCACCGGGCGTCGAGCCGCTAGGCGTTGCCGGCCGTCATCCGCAGGTGGCGCAGCGAGCCCGCCGGGGCGTCCGGGGCGAGGGCGTTGGCCAGGCCGCGGGCGGCCGCCTCGGCGGCGTCGGCGGAGCGGGGCAGCAGTACGGCCTCGTAGGCGCGCAGGGCCGCGTCCCGGTCGGGGTGCCGGACGAGGGCCAGGGCGAGTTCGCTGCCGTCGAGCATCGCGAGGTTGGCGCCCATGCCGGAGAACGGCGTCATCAGGTGGGCCGCGTCGCCGACCAGCGTCACGCCGGGGGTGTGCGCCCAGGTGTGCGGCACCGGCAGGGCGAACAGCGGCCGGTTGACGAATCCGTCGTCGTTGTCCGTCAGCAGCGCCAGCAGCCGGTCGTCCCAGCCGGCGAACCGGCCGAGCAGCGCGGCCCGTACCGCCCCGGTGTCCGTCATCGTCACCCCGGCCTCCAGGGCCCAGTCCTCCGAGCCCCGGAAGGCGGCGTAACCGCGGAGGTGGCCGCGGCTGTTGCGCTGGACGATCAGCGCCCGGTCGGCGGCGGACGCCATCATGCTGCCGCCGCCGACCAGGTGGGCGATCGCGGGGTGGCGGGCGTCGGCGTCGTCGAAGGAGAACTCGACGAAGGTGACGCCGGAGTAGTGCGGGGTGGCGTCGGAGAGCAGCGGGCGGACCCGCGACCAGGCGCCGTCGGCGCCGATGACCAGGTCGAACTCCTCGGTGTGGCCGTCGTCGAATTCCGCCTTGTGCCGGCCGTCGCCCAGCGGATGCAGGGCGCGCAGGTAGTGGCCCCAGCGGACGGTGCCGGGCGTGAGGGAGTCCAGCAGCAGCCGGCGCAGCTCTCCCCGGTCGATCTCGGGGCGCTCGGTCACGTCCGCGGTCGGGGCGTGCCGGAAGAGCAGGGTGGCGTCACGGCCGTAGAGCCGCATCTCCTGCCCTTCGGGGCGGGCCAGGGCGGCGAACTCCTCGTACAGACCGGCCGTGCGCAACGCCGTCTGGCCGGTGGCCGCGTGCAGGTCCAGGGTGCCGCCCTGCGGCCGGGCCCCGGCGGAGGCGTCCCGGTCGAGGACGGTGACCGGCAGGCCGTGCCGCTGGAGGACCCGGGCGCAGGTCAGCCCGCCGGGGCCGGCTCCGATGATCGCGATGCGGGGAGGGGTGGTGGGATGCATGGACCACAGAAAAGCACATCGGATGTGAAAGTACAACAACTGTACTTTTCGTGTTGCTGTACCTTCGGTGCGGGTCTCCTGGACGGGCCTCACGCGGCCCCGGGTCCGGGTGTGTGGTCGCCGTAACGACGGATGATCGCCTGGTGTGACACGTGGTTAACGGGCCCTTCGTAGGGTCGGTGCCCAGCTTCCGACCACGAAGGGGACCGTCCGTGACCGCAGCGGAAACACCGGCAGAGCACCTCACGCAGGTGCGCACGGCGTGCCAGTACTGCGGTGTCGGCTGCGGGATCGTGCTGGAGGTCGCGACGGACGGGGACGGCCGGCGGACCGTGCGCCGGGCCAGCGGGGACAAGGCCCATCCGGCGAACCACGGCCGGCTCTGCACCAAGGGCGCGACCAGCGCCGAACTGCTCAGCGCGCCCGGCCGGCTGACCGGCGCCCTGGTCCGCGGCGACCGGGGCGACGAACCGGTGCCCACCGCCATGGACACCGCGATCAAGCAGTCCGCCGCCCGGCTGCGCGAGATCGTCGACGCGCACGGCCCGGACGCCGTCGCGCTCTATGTCTCGGGGCAGATGACGCTGGAGGCGCAGTACCTGGCGAACAAGCTCGCCAAGGGGTTCCTGCGCACCACCCACATCGAGTCCAACTCCCGGCTGTGCATGGCGAGTGCGGGCAGCGGCTACAAGCTGTCGCTGGGCGCGGACGGCCCGCCCGGCTCCTACGAGGACCTCGACCGCGCCGACGTGTTCCTCGTCATCGGCTCCAACATGGCCGACTGCCATCCGGTCCTCTTCCTGCGGCTGCTGGAACGGGTCAAGGCCGGCGCCAAGCTGATCGTGGTCGATCCCCGGCGCACCGCCACCGCGGCCAAGGCGGACCTCTTCCTGCAGATCGCGCCCGGTACCGATCTGGCGCTGCTGAACGGGCTGCTGCACCTGCTGGTGGAGAACGGCGACATCGACGAGGAGTTCATCGACGGGCACACCGAGGGGTGGGCGGAGATGCCCGCGTTCCTGGCGGACTACCCGCCCGCGAAGGTCGCCGAGATCACCGGGATACCGGAGGCGGAGCTGCGCCGGGCGGCCGAGTGGATCGGTGCCGCGGGTGACTGGACGAGCTGCTGGACGATGGGGCTGAACCAGAGCACCCACGGCACCTGGAACACCAACGCGCTGATCAACCTGCACCTGGCGACCGGCGCGATCTGCCGCCCGGGCAGCGGCCCGTTCTCGCTGACCGGCCAGCCCAACGCGATGGGCGGCCGGGAGATGGGTTACATGGGCCCGGGGCTGCCCGGCCAGCGGTCGGCGCTGGTCGCCGAGGACCGCGCGTTCACCGAGGAGTTGTGGGGCCTGGCCCCGGGGACGCTGCGGGCGGACGACGGCGGACAGGGCACCGTCGAGATGTTCCGGCGGATGGCGGACGGGGACATCCGGGCCTGCTGGATCATCTGCACCAACCCGGTCGCCTCGGTCGCCAACCGCCGCACCGTCATCGAGGGCCTGGAGGCCGCGGAGTTCGTCGTGGCGCAGGACGTGTTCGCGGAGACCGAGACCACCGCGTACGCCGATGTGGTGCTGCCGGCCGCCATGTGGTCCGAGTCCGAGGGCGTGATGGTCAATTCGGAGCGCAACCTCACGCTGGTGGGCCGGGCCGCCGATCCGCCCGGCGAGGCCTGGCCGGACTGGCGGATCATCGCGCGGATCGCCTGCGAGATGGGCTATGCGGACGCCTTCTCCTACGACAGCGCGGAGGAGATATTCGAGGAGCTCAAGCACGCGGGCAATCCGCGGACCGGGTACGACCTCCGCGGAGTGAGCTATCCGCGGCTGCGCGAGACGCCCGTGCAGTGGCCGAGCGCGGCCGCCGACGGGCCGGACCGCAATCCGGTGCGCTATCTGAACGACGGGGCCGGCCGGGAGCCGGTCGTACGGCCGGACGGCAGCCGCCCCCGGCTGGTCTTCCCCACCGCCAGCGGGCGGGCCGTGTTCTTCGCCCGTCCGCACCTGCCGGCGGCCGAACTGCCCGACGACGACTTCCCGTACCTGCTCAACACCGGCCGGCTGCCGCACCAGTGGCACACCCTGACCAAGACCGGCAAGGTCGCCAAGCTGGGCAAGCTGAACCCGGGGCCGTTCGTGGAGCTGCATCCCGAGGACGCCGAGCGGCTGGGCGTGGTGGAGGGCGATGCGGTGGAGGTCGCCTCCCGGCGCGGGCGGGCGGTGCTGCCGGCCGTGGTGACCGACCGGGTACGGCCCGGGAACTGCTTCGCGCCGTTCCACTGGAACGACCTCTTCGGTGAGTACCTGAGCGTCAACGCGGTCACCCATGACGCGGTCGATCCGGTCTCCTTCCAGCCCGAGTTCAAGGCGTGTGCGGTCGCGCTGACCAGGGTGCCGGGAGGCGCCGGCCACGCGGAGAGCGCGGCGCTCCCGGGCGCGGCGGCGGGCCCGGACGCGGAACCCGGCGGCCCGGCGGACCGGGCGGGGGGCGGTCCGGCGGGCGGCCCGGGCGGCGGCGCCGCGGGGGGCGCGGTGGCGGTCCTGACCGACCTCTTCCGGCTGACCGACCCCGCCCCGCCGGCCCTGGCCGAGCACGAGCGCCGCTATCTGTCCGGCTTCCTCACCGGGCTGGCGTCCCGTCCGTCCGGCGGTACGCCGGTACTGCCCGCCCACGCGCCGTTCGGCGCGGACACCGCGCTGTGGGTGAACGGCGTGCTGGCCGGGATGTTCTCGCGGACCGCGGACGAGCGGACCGGGACGGCGGCGCAGCACGACCCTTCGCATACGGATGACGACTCGTCAGATTCCGCTGCCCGTACGGTGATCGTGCTGTGGGCCTCGCAGACCGGCAACGCGGAGGAGGTCGCCGCGGACGCCGCCCGCCGGCTGAAGGGCAGCGGACGGGAGGCGACGCTGGTGAGCATGGCCGACAGCACCCCGGCCGCCCTGCCGCGCACCGCGGACCTGCTCATCGTGACCAGCACCTTCGGCGACGGCGAGGCCCCCGACAACGGCTCCGGCTTCTGGGACACGCTCAACGCGCCGGACACCCCGCGGCTGGAGGGCCTGCGCTACTCGGTCCTGGCGCTGGGCGACTCCTCGTACGACGACTTCTGCGGCCACGGGCGGCGGCTGGACGCCCGGCTGGCGGAGCTGGGCGCGGTCCGGCTGGCGCCGCGCACGGACTGCGAGCCGGACTACGCGCAGCCGGCCGGGCAGTGGCTCGACCAGGTGCTGCGGGCGCTGGAGGAGGGATCGGCGGAACCGGCGGCCGACGGGCACACCGGGACGCCACCGGCCCCGGCCAGCCCCGCCACCCCCGCCGCCCCCGCCAAGGACCCCACCGTCACCGCCCGGCTCGTCGGCAACGATCTGCTCAGCCGGCCCGGCGCCACCAAGGAGGTGCGCCGGTTCACCTTCGACACCCGGGACGCCGAGGGGGTGCCGCTGGCGTACGAAGCCGGTGACGCGCTCGGGGTGCAGCCGCTGAACTGCCCGGAGCTGGTGGCGGAGTGGCTGGATCTGACCGGTCTGGACCCGGCGGCCCCGGTGGACGTCGACGGGGTGGGCACGGTGGCGTTCGGCGAGGCGCTGCACCGCCATCTCGACATCACCCGGATCACCCCCGCGCTGCTCCGGCTGGCCGCCGAACAGACCGGGGACCGGACGCTGCGGAAACTGCTGCGGCCCGGCAACAAGGGCGAGCTGGACCGGTGGACCTGGAGCCGGCAGGCCGTCGACGTGGTGGCCGAGCACCGGGTGCGGGCGGACGCACGGGAATGGGCCGCGCTCCTGCCCCGCCTGCGGCCGCGGCTGTACTCCGTCTCGTCGAGCCCGCTGACCGACCCCGCGCTCCTCCGGCTGACGGTCTCCGTGGTCCGCTACGAGAACCGGCAGGGCCGCCCGCGCAAGGGCGTGGCCTCCGCGTTCCTGGCGGATGCCGAGCCCGGCAGCCCGGTGGAGATCTTCGTGCGGCGCAGCGCACACTTCCGGCCACCGGCCGACCCGGCCACGCCGATGGTGATGGTCGGGCCCGGCACCGGCGTCGCGCCCTTCCTCGGCTTCCTCGACGAGCGGCGGGCCCGCGGCCACCGCGCCCCCAACTGGCTGTTCTTCGGCGAGCAGCGCCGCGCCACGGACTTCTACTACGAGGAGGAGCTCGGCCGGCTGCACCACGACGGACTGCTCACCCGGCTGGACACCGCCTTCTCCCGCGATCAGCGCGCCAAGGTCTACGTCCAGGACCGGATGCGGGAACACGGCGCCCAGCTGTGGTCCTGGCTGCAGGACGGTGCGCACTTCTACGTGTGCGGCGATGCCTCGCGGATGGCCAAGGACGTCGACCGCGCGCTCCGCGAGATCGCGGTGGCCCACGGCGGCCTGACGGAGGACGCCGCCACCGGGTACGTCAAACAGCTCGCGGCCGAGAAGCGGTACGTGCGGGACGTGTACTGACGGCTGCGCCGCTCCACCCCGAGGGCCGGGCCCGAACGGCTCCGCGTTCCCCCTCCTGCTGCCTCCCCGCTGCCTCCCCGCTGTCCTTCCTCTGCCTTTCCTCTGTCTTTCCTCCGTCTTTCCTCCGCGGACGAGGTTTCCGCCCCGAACGGGCCGAGTACCCGCATGGGACGCAGGATGGAGAGGAAGGAGAGCGCTATGACCCATGTGAGCACTGAACCCGCACCCAAGGGGCCGGGACCCGTACCGAGCGAGCCGGATCCGCTGCCGCGGGACCCGGTGCCGGCCGAGCCGGAGCCGGAACCGGAGGAGCCGGGCACCGCGCCCGCCGAGCCGCCCGGGGCGGAGCCGGGAGAGCATCCCGCGCCCGAACCGCCCGACTGACACGACCGCCCTGGTCACGCCCCCGGTTGCAGGCCCCGTCTCGCGACAGCAAGGTGTGTTGAATGGTGCAAATCGGATACACAATGATGACCGAACAGGCGGGCCCGCGGGCCCTGGTCGGTCATGTCGTCGGTGCCGAACGCGCCGGCTTCGACTTCTCGGTGACCTCCGACCACTACTTCCCGTGGCTGGACTCGCAGGGCCACGCCCCGTACGCCTGGAGCGTGCTGGGCGCCGCGGCGCAGGCCACCACCCGCATCCCGCTGATGACCTACGTGACCTGCCCGACGACCCGCTACCACCCCGCGGTCGTCGCCCAGAAGGCCGCGACCATGCAGCTGCTCTCCGGCGGCCGGTTCCGGCTGGGGCTGGGCTCCGGCGAGAACCTCAACGAGCACGTGGTGGGCGCGGGCTGGCCGGCGTCACCCGTACGGCTGGACAAGCTGGCCGAGGCGATCGAGATCATCCGCAAGCTCTTCGGCGGCGGTGAGGTCACCCACCACGGCACCCACTTCGACGTGGTGCACGCCCGGCTGTGGGACCTGCCCGACGAGCCGCCGCCGATCGGGGTGGCCGTGTCGGGCGAACGGTCCTGTGAGATCGCCGGGAAGCTGGGCGACCTGGTCATCGCCACCGAGCCCAAGGCCGAACTGCTGACGTCCTTCGACCGGCACGGCGGCACCGGCAAACCCCGGGTCGGCCAGCTGCCGGTCTGCTACGACCCCGACCGTGACGCGGCCGTCGCCCGGGCGCACGACCAGTTCCGCTGGATGCTCGGCGGCTGGCAGGTCAACTCCGAAATCCCGGGGCCGCACGGCTTCGCCGGGGCGACCCGGTACGTCAGGCCCGAGGACGTCGCCGAGGCCATTCCGTGCGGCGACGACGTGGGCCGGTTCGTCGAGGCGGTGCGCCCGTACGTGGACGCGGGCTTCACCGAGGTCGCGCTGGTGCAGATCGGCGGCGGCCACCAGGAGCCGTTCCTGGACTGGGCGGAGACCAAGCTGCTGCCCGCGCTGCGGAACCTGTGACCGGGACCGTCCGTTGCACCCCACCGTCGTGAGGAGCTGAGCATGTCCGACGCGCACGCCCCGGCCGCGCCCGGAACGGGGGAATCGGCGGCGCCGGGGCCGCTGGACGCCGCCGAGCTGCGCACCCTGGACGCCCACTGGCGGGCCGCCAACTACCTCTCCGTCGGGCAGATCTACCTGATGGCGAACCCCCTGCTGGAAGCGCCGCTGCGCCCCGAGCACATCAAGCCCCGGCTGCTGGGCCACTGGGGCACCTCCCCCGGACTGAACCTGGTGCACACCCATCTGAACCGGGTCGTCAAGGCCCGCGGGCTGGACGCGCTGTGCATCTGGGGGCCGGGGCACGGCGGCCCCGCCGTGGTGGCCAACTCCTGGCTGGACGGCACGTACGCGGAGACCTATCCGGACGTCACCCGGGACGGCGAGGGCATGGCCCGGCTGTTCCGGCAGTTCTCGTTCCCCGGCGGGATCCCCAGCCATGTCGCCCCGGAGACACCGGGGTCCATCCACGAGGGCGGTGAGCTGGGCTACTCCCTCACCCATGCCTACGGCGCGGCCTTCGACAACCCCGGTCTGCTGGTCGCCTGCGTCGTCGGCGACGGCGAGGCGGAGACCGGCCCGCTCGCCGCGTCCTGGCACGCCAACAAGTTCCTCGACCCGGTGCACGACGGCGCCGTCCTGCCGGTCCTGCACCTCAACGGCTACAAGATCGCCAACCCCACGGTGCTCGCCCGGCTGCCCGAGGAGGAGCTGGACGCGCTGCTGCGCGGCTACGGACACGAGCCGGTGCACGTCACCGGTGACGACCCGACGGCGGTGCACCAGGCGCTGGCCGCCGCCATGGACCGCTGCCTGGACCGGATCTTCGACATCCAGGGCCGGGCCCGCAACGACGGCCGCACCGACCGCCCGCGCTGGCCGATGATCGTGCTGCGCACGCCCAAGGGCTGGACCGGCCCGCACGAGGTCGACGGGAAGCCCGTCGAGAACACCTGGCGCTCCCACCAGGTCCCGCTGGCCGGCGTCCGCGACAATCCCGGGCACCTGCGGCAGTTGGAGGAGTGGCTGCGCTCGTACCGCCCCGAGGAGCTCTTCGACGCGCAGGGCCGGCCCACCGCGGACGTGCTGGCCTGCGTCCCCGAGGGGCCGCGCCGGCTGGGCGCCACCCCGCACGCCAACGGCGGGCTGCTGCTGCGGGACCTGCCGGTGCCGCCGCTGGAGCGGTACGCCGTCGAGGTCGACAAGCGCGGCACCGTGCTGCACGAGCCGACCCGGGTGCTGGGCGGTCTGCTGTCCGGGATCATGTCGGCCACCGCCGGCCGCCGGGACTTCCGGGTGGTGGGCCCGGACGAGACCGCCTCCAACCGGCTGGAGGCGCTCTACGACGTCACCGGCAAGGCGTGGCAGGCCGAGGTGCTGGACACCGACGAGCACCTGGCGCACGACGGCCGGGTCATGGAGGTGCTCTCCGAGCACCTGTGCCAGGGCTGGCTGGAGGGCTATCTGCTCACCGGGCGGCACGGCCTGTTCTCCAGCTACGAGGCGTTCGCGCACATCGTCGACTCGATGGTCAACCAGCACATCAAGTGGCTGCGCACGGCCCGCCGGCTGCCCTGGCGGCGTCCCATCGCCTCGCTGAACTACCTGCTGACCTCGCACGTCTGGCGCCAGGACCACAACGGCTTCTCCCACCAGGACCCCGGGTTCGTCGACCACATCCTCAACAAGAGCCCCGAGGTGGTCCGCGTCTACCTGCCGCCGGACGCCAACACCCTGCTGTCGGTGGCCGACCATGCGCTGCGCAGCCGGGACTACGTCAATGTGATCGTGGCCGGCAAGCAGCCCACCTTCGACTGGCTGTCCCTGGACGAGGCCCGCGCGCACTGTGCCCGCGGCGCCGGCGCCTGGGAGTGGGCCGGCACCGAGGACGGCAGCCGCGAGCCCGACGTGGTGCTGGGCTGCGCGGGCGACGTCCCCACCCAGGAGACGCTGGCCGCCGCCGACCTGCTGCGCCGTCATCTGCCGGAGCTGGCCGTGCGGGTGGTCAACGTCGTCGACATGGCCCGGCTGCTGCCGGCGCGGGAACACCCGCACGGCATGGCGGACGCCGAGTACGACGCGCTGTTCACCCGCGACAAGCCGGTGATCTTCGCGTACCACGGCTACCCGTGGCTGATCCACCGGCTCGGCTACCGGCGGGCCGGCCACCCGAACCTGCACGTCCGCGGCTACAAGGAGGAGGGCACCACCACCACGCCCTTCGACATGGTCGTCCGCAACGACCTCGACCGCTACCGGCTGGTGATGGACGTCATCGACCGGGTGCCCGGCCTCGGCGTACGCGCCGTCGCACTGCGCCAGGCGATGGCGGACGTCCGCACCCGTCACCACGCCTGGATCCGGGAGCACGGCACCGATCTGCCCGAGGTCGCCGACTGGACCTGGTCCGGCTGACCGGCCGGTCGGCCGACGGGCCGCGCCGCACGCTCGCGCCGCGCGCCCCGACGGAGTAATGCGCGGCGCGGTGACGGGGCGGCCGGGGCGCCGCATGTGAGCCTGAGGCCCGGGTACCCGGTCGGCAGGGAGGTGTGTGGCGGATGGTGCGAGCGCTGGCGGCCGGGGGTGAACTCCTGGGCTGGTGGGCGGCGTTGACGCTGTTGTGGATCATGCTGATCGGTCCGGTCGACACCCTGGAGTGGGCGGTCGGTGCGGGCGCCGGACTGGTCGCCGCCGCGGCGGCCCGCGGGGCCCGGCGTGCGGTCGACGACCGGTGAACGGCTGGACCGCCGCGGGCACCGCGCTGCTGCTGTGCGGCTTCGCCCCGGCCGCCTGCGGTGTGGCCACCGGGCGGGCCCGGCGGCGGGTGCCCGCACAGAACGTGGCGACCACGTTCCTCAGCCTGGTCTTCCTGCTGCTGTCGCAGGGCTTCGCCCGGCCGGCCTACGTCGACACCGCGCTGATGCTCTCGGTGCTGGGCCCGGCCGGGACGCTGCTCTTCGTGCGGCTGCTCGCCGACCAGTTGGCGGACCATCCGCCCGGGCAGCGGTGGCTGCGCGGGCTGACGGCGGTGAACTACGTCGCGGTGGCCGCCGTGGTGCTGCCGCTCTGCGTCGCCACCGGGCCCGGCCGGGCGATGGTGAAGCTGCTGGTCATCGGGGTGCTGCTGGCGCTGGGGTGCCGGGTGGCGACCCGGGCCGTGCAGGCCGCGGCGGCCATGGGGCACGGGCGGGGCGCACCCGCGGAGGGGATGTCCGATGACCGGTGAACTGCCGGTGCTGCTGGGCCTGCTGCTGGTGGCCGCCGCCGGGACCGGGGCGGTCCTGGTGCGCGATCCCGTCCGCCAGTCCTTCTGGCTGTCCCTGCTCGGGCTGTCGCTGGCCGCCCTCTTCCTGCTGCTGCAGGCGCCCGACGTCGCGCTCTCCCAGCTCGCGGTCGGCTCCGCCCTGACGCCGCTGATGGTGCTGCTGTCCGTGCGCAAGGTGCGCCGCAAGGCCCGCAGCGAGCGCCGGGAGGAGCGGGAATGATTATGCGGCTGCGGATGTGGGTGCTGGCCCTGGGCGGGCTGGGCGCGGCGGTGCTGTACGTCCTGGCCTGCCTCCGCCTGCCGTCGTTCGGCGGCGACTGGCACCCGTACGGCGACCGGGCGGTGCGGGCCGCGCTCGCCCGGCACACCGCCAACACCGTCTCCTCGGTCAACTTCGACCAGCGGGCCCTGGACACCCTCGGCGAGGAGTCCATCCTCTTCGGTTCGGTGCTGGGCACCCTCGTCCTGCTGCGGCAGACCCGGGACGAGGACCGGCAGGAGCCGGAGCCGGCCCGGGTCGCACCGTCGGTGCGCCGCTACGCGCTGTTCGCGCTGCCGGTCACCCTGCTGATCGGGCTGTACATCGTCGCGCACGGCCAGCTCAGTCCCGGCGGCGGTTTCCAGGGCGGGGTGGTGGTGGCGACCTCGCTGCACCTGCTCTACATCGCGGTGGACTACCGGGCGCTGGAACGGATCCGGCCGCTCGGGATGTACGAGGTCGCGGACGCCGCGGGTGAGGCGGCGTACGTCCTGGTGGGCGCCGCGGCGCTGCTGGCGGGGTGGGCGTTCCTGGGCAACTTCCTGCCCTACGGCACCTTCAACACCCTCTCCTCGGGCGGCACCGTCCCGCTGCTCAACGCCGCCATCGGCGTGGAGGTCGCCGCCGGGGTGGTGGTGCTGCTGGCCCGATTCCTGGACCAGGCGGTGGAGATCGCGAGTACGGACGAGGAGGCGGAGGACCGGGCATGAGCGCAGTGCCGTACGTGGTCGCGGGCTGGCTGTTCCTGATGGGGTGCTACGGGCTCGCGACCAGCCGCAACCTCATCCACGCGGTGGGCTGTCTGGCGGTCTGCCAGTCGTCGACCTATGTCCTGCTGCTGGCCGTCGGCTACCGCTCCGGCGCCACCGCGCCGGTGTTCTCCGACATCGCCCCGGGCTCGCGCCCGGTCGTCGATCCGGTCGTCCAGGCGCTCACCCTGACCGACATCGTCATCGGCGCGACCGTGACCGCGCTGCTGCTCTCGCTGGTCATCCAGGTCGCCAAGCGCCACCGCACGGTGGACCCGGACGAGCTGTCGGAGCTGCGGGGGTGAGCGTCGCACAGACCCTGCCGCTCATCGTGGTCACCCCGATGTTCGGTGCGGCGCTGCTGGTGGGGGCGGGCCGGCGGCTGCCCCGGTACGCCGCCGAGACGCTGGGCTGCCTGTTCGCGGCCGGTGCCGCGGTGCTCGCCCTGCTCGCGCTGGCGGCCACCGGGTCGTCGGCCGGGCAGCCCGCCGAGTGGGTGGGCGGCTGGCGGCCGCACGGCGGGGTGAGCGTGGGCATCGTGCTGGTCGGCGACCGGACCGGCCTCGGGCTGGCCACCCTGGTCTCGCTGCTGGTGCTGGCGGCGCTCGCGTACGCCTGGCGGTACTTCGACGAGCCGCCGCGCCGGCACGCCGGTTCGTTCCCGGCGCAGGTGCTGCTCTTCCAGGCCGGCATGTGCGGTTTCACGCTCACCGGCGACCTCTTCAACGCCTTCGTGTTCTTCGAGCTGATGGGCGTGGTCGCGTACGCGCTGACCGGCTACCGGGTGGAGGAGGCCCGGGCCGTCCAGGGCGCCCTGGTCTTCGGCGTGGTCAACTCCCTCGGCGGATACGCCACGTTGCTGGGCGTCGGCCTGCT
The DNA here is from genome assembly GCF_040652715.1 of Streptomyces sp. NPDC048196. NCBI lineage: Bacteria > Bacillati > Actinomycetota > Actinomycetes > Kitasatosporales > Streptomycetaceae > Streptomyces > Streptomyces sp. NPDC048196. The sequence continues at coordinate 52,922 of NZ_JBEZMM010000008.1, forward strand.
CTACGCGCACACCGGCGAGCTGGGCTTCGCACAGATCGGCAACGCCCTGGCCCGGTCGCCCGGCGGCGCCCCGGACGCGCTGCTGATCGCCGCCTTCACCCTGGTCGTGACCGGACTGCTGGTCAAGGCGGCGGCGGTGCCGTTCCACTTCTGGCTGGCCGACGCCCATGCGGTGGCCCCGACACCGGTCTGCATGCTGATGTCGGGGGTGATGGTCGAGCTGGGGCTGTACGGCACCGCCCGGGTCTACTGGACGGTGTTCGCCGGTCCGGGCGGGCTGCCGGCGCCGGACGTCCACCGGGCGCTGCTGGCCCTGGGCGTGCTGACCGCCGTCCTGGGCGCGCTGATGTGCTGGCAGCAGCGCCACCTCAAGCGGCTGCTCGCCTACTCCACGGTGGCGCACGCCGGACTGTTCCTGGTGGGTATCGCGGTGCTCAGCCCGGAGGGGGTCGGCGGCGTCGCGGTGTACGTCCTGGGGCACGCCGGGGTGAAGGCGGCGCTGTTCGCGTGCGTGGGCATCCTGCTGGACCGGTTCGCCAGCGTCGACGAGCGCCAGCTGTACGGCCGGGGGCGCGAACTGCCCTGGGTGGGCGCGCTGTTCGGGGCCGGCGGGCTGGCGCTGGCCGGGCTGCCGCCGTTCGGCACCGCGCTGGGCAAGGCGGTCACCGAGGAGGCCGTGGGCGGCTGGGCGACCGCGCTGTTCGTCCTGGTGTCGGCGGTCACCGGGGGCGCGGTGCTGCGGGCCGGGGCCCGGGTGTTCCTCGGTCTGGGCGCCCGGCCGGCCGACGCCGGTGAGCACCCGGCCGACGAGACGACCGGTGAGGAGGAGCCGGAGACCCGGGGCGGTCTGCTCTCCCGGGTCCCGGACACCATGCTCACCGTGCCGGCGGTGCTGCTCGCCGTGGCCCTGGCGGTGGGGCTGCTCCCGGGCCTGCGGACCGGCATCGGACAGGCCGCGGACGCCTTCACCGACCACACCGGCTACCTCGCGGCGGTGCTGCACGGCCGGGCGGCGGAGCCGGTGCCCACTCCCCCGCCGCACTGGACCGCCTCCGGGGTGCTGTGGGGTCTGGTGGCCACCGCACTGGCCGCGGGTCTCGCGCTGTGGACCGTGCGGCGGCCGGTGGGCGACGAACCGGCCCGCTTGACCGTTCCGCTGCGCCGGGTGCACTCCGGTCATGTCGGCGACTACGTCGCCTGGTTCCTCGCGGGCGTCACCCTGCTGGGCGCCCTGATCGCCTGACGGCTGCCGGCGGTCACCGGCCGCCGGAGGCTCCCGGCCGCCTCGGCCGTCCGCCGCCTCAGTCCGCCGCCTCAGTCGTCCGCCGCCCCGCGCACGTCGTCCACCACGGACCTGTCCAGCGCGGCCCGCACCAGCGCCGAGGCGAACGCCGCCAGTTGGTCCTCGCCCACCAGCCGGGCCAGCCTGCGGCCGTCCTCCGGGAGGCCCAGCCGCCCGGCGCCCTGGAGGGCCTTGCCGTCCACGCAGGGGGCGAGTTCGGGCCAGACGCCCTGCACCTCGCGCAGGAAGATGTCGCAGCCCGCGGGCCCGAGGCCGGGCACCTTGCGCAGCGCGCCGCGCAGCTCGGTCACGTCGCCGTCCGCCGCGTCCCGCATCCGCCGCAGATCCCCGCCGTACTCGTCCAGCAGCAGCTCCGCGGCGTCCCCGAGCTGGGTGGCGGTCCGCTCGTCGTAGCGCCGGTAGCCGCCCTCCCCCAGCGCGTCGACCCGCTGCTGCCAGGTCGCGTCGGCCATCCGCCGCGGCGTGCGCAGACCGGCCTCGAACAGCGCACGCGCCGAGGCCACCGCCACGGAGGCCCGGATCCGGGCGCTGAGCAGATGGGCCAGCACCAGCACCTGGTAGAGCGGCTGCGGGGTGTTGCGCAGCCGGATGCCGCTCTCCTGCGCGTAGGTCGTGCCGTGCCGTTCCAGCAGCGTACGGGCAAGGGCCCGGTCGGATGTACCGCCCATGGCCGGCTCCTGACGTCGTCGGGCTGCGGATCTCCTCCGCTTCCAGGCTGCCCCCTTCCCGGGGCGGGAACCAACCGGTCGGCCCGGGTGCGCGCCGCGCCGCGGGCGGCTACCCTCGCGTCGGCCGGCCGACCGACCACCGGAGGCACATGGTGTCGAACGGAACCCAGGACGAGACCCAGGACGAGACGCAGGACGAGACGCACAACGGGCCGTCGCAGGACGGTCCGTCGCAGGACGGGGCGGACGCCAGGACCGCGGTCACCGTGTTCGTGGCGCTCGGCGCCAACCTGGTGATCGCCCTGGCCAAGGTGGCCGGCGGGCTGATCGCCGGCTCGCCCGCGCTGCTCTCCGAGGCCGCGCACTCGGTCGCCGACAGCCTCAACGAGCTCTTCCTGCTCGCCTCCGTCAAGCGCAGCGCCCGCGCTCCGGACTCCCGGCACCCGTTCGGCTACGGCAAGGAACGGTACTTCTGGTCCCTGCTCGCCGCCGTCGGGATCTTCGTGATGGGCGGCTGCTTCTCGTTCTTCCAGGGGGTCGAGGCACTGCGCTCGGGCGGTTCGGAGAGCCGCACGGGCTACACGGTCGGGCTGGTCGTCCTGGTGGTCGCGCTGCTCGCCGAGGGCTCGTCGCTGCTGCGCGCGCTGGCGCAGGTCCGCGGTCAGGCACGGGAGACCGGCCGGAGCATGCCGGCCGCGATCCGTGCGGGCGACGATCCGGCGTTGCGGACGGTGCTGGCCGAGGACGCCACCGCCTGCTTCGGCGTGCTGGTCGCGATGGCCGGGGTGGGGCTGCACCTGCTCACCGGCGAGGTGGCGTGGGAGGGCTGGGCGTCGGTGGTCATCGGGGCACTGCTGATGTACGTCGCCTACCAGCTCGCCAAGGAGTCCCGCGGCCGGATCATCGGTGAGGCCGCCGACCCGGCGCTGCGCCAGGCGCTCGCGCGCTTCCTGGACCGGCAGCCGGAGATCGACGCGGTGACGACCCTGCTGACCATGCGGCTGGGCACCCGGTCGACGCTGGTCGCGGCCCGGATCGACCTCGTCGGCGGGCTGGACAGCGAGGAGGTCGAGGAGGTGCTGGTCCGGGTGAAGAAGGAGATCCGGCGCCGGTGGCCGGTCGCCGACCAGATCTTCCTGGACGTCACGGAGGCCTCGGCCGAGGACCGGGAACGGGCCCGCCGGGAGCGCGAACTGCTCGACGAGACGGTGCTCGCCGACCGCGAACGGCACGCGCCGGGACCGGACGGCGGACGACGGCCCGCCGGGCGGCACGCGCCGGAGACCGGACCGCCGGCGGACTGACCGGGCCGACGGCCCCTCAGCGCAGGGCGTCGAGCCGCTTGCGGGCCGTGCGGAGCGACCGCCCGCGGGCCGGCACCTCCGACCAGGGCCGGGCCCGCGCCTGCTCCAGGACTCCCGCCAGGTCCGTCAACGACCAGCTGCGCGCGGTCAGTTCGGGGTCGTCGAGCTGCTCGTGGCGGATCGGCGCGGCGACCGGCGCGCCCGGCTTGGCCCGTAGCGACCAGGGGGCGACGGCCGTCTGTGCGTAGGCGTTGCGCTGGACGTCCAGGTAGAGCCGGTCGCCGCGGGCCTTCTTGCGCACGGCCGTGGTGAGCCGGTCCGGGTGGCGCCCGGCCAGCACCTCCGCCACGTCCTGGGCGAAGCCGCGCACGGTGTCGAAGTCGCCGCGGCCGTCCAGCGGGACGATGACGTGCAGCCCGCGCGAGCCGGTGGTCATCAGCATCGTCGGCAGCCCGAGTTCGTCCAGCAGCCCGACGAGTTGCCGTGCGGCCTGTCGTACCGGCTCGAAGCCGGAGCCGGGCGGGTCGAGGTCGAACACCAGCCGGTCCGGGTGGTCGGGCCGGCCGGCCCGGGACAGCCAGCGGTGCAGCGTGAGACAGGCCTGGTCGGCGAGGTAGAGCAGGGTGGCCTTGTCGTCGCAGACGGGATGGGTGACGGTGCCGCCCTCCTTGGCGACCTCTTCGCGGCGGATCCAGTCGGGGTAGTGGTCCGGGGTCTCCTTCTGCATGAAGTGCGGCCCGTCCAGCCCTTCCGGGAGCCGTTCCAGCATCAGCGGGCGGTCCCGCAGGTGCGGGACCGCGGCCGCGGCCACCTGGCGGTAGTAGTCGACGACATCGGCCTTGGTCAGCCCGTCGTCCGGGAACAGCACCTTGTCCGGGCGGTGCACCTCCACCGTCCGGCCGCCCGCCCGCACGGTCTTCGTACCGCCCTTGCTGCCCTTGCCGGCCTTGCCGGACTTCCCGGTGGTGCCGTCCTTGCCGGTCGCTTTCCTGCCGGTTTCCTGGTCCCTGTCCGTGTCCTCCATGCGGGCGGGGGTACCCGCTGCGGGCCGCCGTACGCTCCGGCGTCCGGGTGGCGGCCGCCCGCCACGCCGCATGCCGGGCCCGAAAACGGCAACAAGGGTGGTGTCCCGAAGGGGCCTCATGGGGCGCCTGCCGCCCGTGGGGCCGTAGCGAAGGAGGTCTTGTGCCGGATCTCGTAACGAATCTCGTCCCGGACGCGACGTGCCGTCAGTGGGGGCGCGGAGCCCGCGACCCCGTACCACCGACGCCGGGCCCGGGGCCCGGGCCGCCCGGGCCCACGCCGGGCCCGCGCCCCGGCCCGGTGCCCGCCCCCGGACCGGATCCGGTTCCGCCGCCGGTACCGGCCCCCGAGCCGGATCCGATCCCGCCGCATCCGGCGCCGCCCACGCCGGGGCCCGAACCGGGCCCCGCGCCCGATCCGCTGCCCGCACCGGGCACCTCGGACGCGGCCGCAGCCCCGCTCCCCGGGGACGGCCGGCGCTGATCCCCCCTCAATGCGGGCCCCTCACCCCTGACATGCGGCCGGCCGGTCCCTGTGGAAACGTGGAAACAGTGCATGACCACATGACCACCGCCGGGATCGTGCCGGCGGCCGGCCAGGTTTCTCAGGTGAGGAGTGGGCCATGGCCACGCAGAAACCCACCATCGTCGGGGGATGGACGGCCTTCGCGGGCGTCCTGATGATCTTCGGTGGGGCGATGACCCTGCTGGAGGGCATCTCCGCCATCGCGAAGGACACCGTCATTCTCACGACACGGAACTACGTGTTCTCCTTCAACCTCACGGGCTGGGGATGGATCCACCTCATCCTCGGCATCGTGATCCTGGCGGCGGGCGTCGCCCTGATCGCCAGCGGGGCGACCTGGGCGCGCATCCTCGGTGTCGTCCTCGCGGGTCTCAGCGCGCTGGCGAACTTCCTGTGGATCCCGTACTACCCGTTCTGGGCCCTGACGCTGGTCGCCATCGACATCTTCATCATCTGGGCGCTCTGCGCGGGAGACCACCGGCACGCCGTGGCGTGACCTGACCCGGCCCAGGGGCCGCCCGGTATCCGGGCGCCCCCGTCGGCCGCCGCCCGACCCGATCGGGCCACGCCCGATATGACCCGGGATGTACGGTTCGCCCGGCCCGCTTAGCATGGAGCCGAACGCACCGATGAAGGCGGCCCCCATGCGTCCCACGGCGAAGTTCGCCATCAGCTTCGGCCTGGTCACGATCCCGGTCGCCGCGTACAACGCCACGGAGACCTCCGCGTCGGTCAGCTTCGTCCGCATCCACACCAAGGACGGCGGACGGGTGCGCAACCAGCCGGTGTGCTCCCTGGAGGACACCGAGGTCTCCCCCGACGAGATCGGCCGCGGCTACCGGCCCGGGGACGGCGAGACGGTCGTCCCGCTCAGCGACGAGGACCTGGAGGCCCTCCCGCTGCCGACCGCCAAGACGCTGACCATCCTCGCCTTCGTGGCCGGCGGTGACATCGACCCCCTGCAGCTCGGCAAGGGCTACTACCTGGGCATCGACGGCCCGGCCGCGGCCAAACCGTACGTCCTGCTGCGCGAGGCGATGGAACGGCACCAGCGGGTCGGCCTGGGGAAGATCGCCCTGCACGGCCGGGAGACGCTGGCGATGATCCGGCCGATGGGCGACGTCCTCGTGATGCAGCAATTGCTCTGGCCGCACCAGATCCGCCCGTTGCAGGGAGTGCTGCCCGAGCGCGAGGCGCCGGTGCACGCCAACGAGGTGGCGGCCGCGGAGGCGCTGATGGACTCCTTCGGCGGACTGTCCGAGGAGGACGTGCACGACCACTACCGCGAGGCCCTCGAAGAGCTGGTGGCGGCGAAGCTGGCCGACCGCGAGCCGGAGTTCGAGACCGGCGAGGAGCCCCCGGCCGGCCAGGTGATGGACCTGATGGCGGCGCTGCAGGACAGCGTCCGGGCGGCGAAGCGGTCGCGCGGCGAGGACGAGGAGTCCGGCCCGGCCGCGACCGCGAAGAAGGCCCCGGGGCGCAGGGCCGCGGAGAAGAAGACGGCCGCCAGGACGACGGGCGCCAAGAAGACCGCGGAGAAGACGGCAGGCACGAAGAAGGCCGCCGCGAAGAAACCGGCCGCGGCGAAGAAGACCGCGGGCCGCGGCGGCCGGCGCGCCGGCTGAGCCGCCCGCCCGGGCCCGGCTCCGGGGCCCCGCCCCTCCCGCCCGCGCCGGACGTCCCGCCGCGGCACGGACATAAGGCCCCCGCCGCGGGGTAACCGCACTGTCAACAGACCTGACCGTCAAAACCAGTTATGGAGGCAAACACCATGGGTATCGGCGGGTGCATCGGTCTGCTGGCGGTGGGGGCGATCCTCACGTTCGCGACCGACTGGCACATGGCCGGGATCAATCTCGACCTGGTCGGCATCATCATGATGATCGTCGGCATCATCGGACTCGCGACGTACGTGAGCATCCTCAAACGGCGGCGCACCCAGCCGCCCGCCCCCGGCGCTCCGGTGGTCGACGTCGAGGACAACCGTTACTACCGGGGGTAGTTCACCGGGCTGCCGGGCACCGGACCGCTCAGCCGCAGCTGGTGTCCCGCTCGGGCAGCACGCCGTCCATCAGGAACCGGTCGACATGATTCTGGATACAGGCGTCGCCGGTGGTGTAGGCGGCGTGCCCTTCCCCTCGGAAGGTCAGCACGACACTGGAGTTGTCCAGCGCCCGGGCCATGTTGAAGGCGCCCTCGTACGGGGTCGCCGGATCGTTGGTGGTGGCGACCAGCAGCATCGGCGGCGCGTCCGGCGCCGCGACGTCGCGGGAGGAGTCGTCGCCGGCGACCGGCCAGGCGTAGCAGTCCAGCAGGGTCGGAGCGATGTCCGGGCCGAACAGCGGTGAGGCCCGGGTGAGTTCGCGCTCGGCCCGGGGATAGTCCGCGGCGCCGTAGCGCTCCGAGGTGTCCCGGCAGGAGATCGCGCGCAGGGCCAGCTGGTCCTGCGGCGGCAGTTGGTCGTCCTGCCCGGTCCGCCGCGGCGGGATTCCGGCCCGCGGCGGTACGGCAACAGCCGTGCCGCCGCGGGCCGTGCTGCTGGTGGGGGCCAGGCTGCCGCCGCTGTCGCTGAGCCGGAGGATGCCCGCGCCGTCACCGCGCCGCAGCTGCGCCAGGGCCTGCCGCAGGGCGGGCCAGTCGCTCCGGCTGTAGAGGGCCTCGCGCAGCGCGTAGACATAGGTGGTCTCGTCCACCGTACGCCCCTGCACCGTCAGTGGCGTATCGGTCAACTGCCGGTACCAGCGGAGCAGTTGGTCCTGGGCGCGGCCGTCGTCCGTGCCGAGCGGGCAGTCGGCGGCACGGACGCAGTCGGCGGTGAAGTCGTCCAGCGCCCGCTGGAAGCCCCGGGCCTGGGCGAGCGCGGTCTGCCAGGTGTTCTTGGTGGGGTCCTCGACGCCGTCCAGCACCATCCGGCCGACCTTGTCCGGGAATTCATGGGCGTAGACCGCGCCGAGCTTGGTGCCGTAGGAGAATCCCAGGTAGTTGAGCTTGTCGTCGTGGACCGCGGCGCGCAGCACGTCCATGTCCCGGGCGACGTCCGCGGTGCCGACCCAGGGAAGCATTCCGCCGGAGTACCGCCCGCACGCCTCGTTGATGCGCTTCTCCTTCGCCGCGAGGGTGTCGTCGGCGGCGTTGCCGGGCGGCGGGGCGAGCCGGCTGCCGCAGGAGACGGGTTCGGTGCGCCCGGTGCCGCGCGGATCGAAGCTGACGATGTCGTAGCGCTGGTTGGGGCGCGCGAAGGCGCTGCCGCTGCCGATCAGGTAGTCGACGCCGGAAGCGCCCGGGCCCCCGGGGTTGAGCACGAGGGAACCGAGCCGCTTGCCGGGCCCGGTGGCCGGCAGCCGGACCAGCTGGACCTGCAGCGCGGTCCGGTCGGGGTGGTCGTAGTCCCGCGGGACGGTCAGCCGGGCGCATTCCAGCCGGTCGTAGAAGCCCGGCGGCGCGGTGTCGCCCTGGCTGCGGGCGCTCTTTCGCACGTCCGGTCCGCACCGTGCCCAGGAGAGCCGCTGCTGGTAGAAGCGCGCCGGCCCGGGGCCGGGGGACGGTTCACCGGCGGCCGCGGGCACGGGAGTTCCCGCCGGGGCGGCGGAGGCGCCGGCCGGCACGCCGAGCAGCGCCACCACCGCCGCCACGGCCGCCACGGCCGGCAGCCGGGCCGCGGCCGCACACCGGCGGGCACGCCGCGCTCCCCCGGCTCCCACACGATCTGCCCCCGTACGAGGCGGGGCACGGCGTGATCCCGGCATATTCCGAGCGTAGGACCGTCGTCTTCCGTCCGCACACCTACGGCCCGGCGGCAGGGCGGACATCCTGCGGTTTTTTGACCGCTTTTTGACCGCATCGACGCCAGTTTGACGGACCCGCGTGTTTTTCTTCCGGACCGCCGGTAACCCGTAGAACGGGCCGCCCGTGACGGCGGGCGGACCCGCTGTTCCGGCCTGCCCACGGGGCGCCGCCGCGCCCCGCACTCGCGCAAGACGCCCGAGATGCGCAGGTCACCAAAGGGATCACTCTGGAGATATGGCGCCGATCGGCAGGCTGCCCAGGAAAAGGTGACACGTCCATGAACGAGAGAACGAAGATCATGCTCGCCGCCGCCATGGCCGGCGGCTATGTGCTGGGCCGTACCAAGAAGGGCCGGCTCGCGCTCACGGCGGCGTCCTATCTCGCCGGGCGCCAATCCGGCCTCGACCCCCGTCAGCTGGTGTCCGACAGCGTCCGCAAGCTCGGGGACATCCCCCAGGTCGCGGAGCTGGGCGACCAACTCCGCGGTGAGGTGATGGACGCCGGCCGCAAGGCCCTGACGTCCGCCGCCACCCGCCAGCTGGCCTCGCTCGCCGAGACCCTCCAGGACCGTACCCGTCGCCTCCAACTCGGCCCGGAAGAGTACGAGGACGAGGAGGAGGAGTACGAGGAGGAGCCGCGGGAGGAGGACGAAGAGCCCGAGGAGGAGGAAGAGGAAGAAGAAGGCGAGTACGACCGCGAGGACGAGGAGGGGCCGGAGGAGGAAGAGGAGGACGAGGAGCCGCCTCGCCGCGGCGGCGGAGCCCGCGGGGAACGGGCCCCGGAGAAGAAGACCGCCGGCCGGCAGGCCCCGGCCAAGAAGGCCGCCAAGAAGGCCCCGGCACGCAAGGCCGCCGCCAAGAAGGCCCCGGCGGCGAAGAAGACGGCCAAGGCGGCCAAGAAGGCTCCGGCGAAGAAGAGCGCCGCCAAGAAGACCACGTCGCGCGGCAGAGGCGGGAGGTGACCGGTCATGGCACGCACGGGAACGGGCCTGGACTCGGGGCTGGACCGGGTGAAGGAGGAGTTCGGCAACCTCATGACGGCGTGGGTGGGGAGCCTCGCCGAACGCGCCGGCGACAAGCTGACGGACATGACGGACCGGCTCACGGACGTCGCCGAGCACGGCGGCTCCCTGGGCAAGGAGATCGGCATGGGCCTGCTGGGCGGCAAATCCCCCGCCAAGGCGGTGCTCTCCGGAACGGCGAAAAGCGTCAAGGACAGCCTGGTCGGGAAGGCCAAGGAGGCCTTCGGCGGCGGAAAACGCAGCTCGGGCGACAAGAAGGTCACCAACATCATCGAGGTCCTCGACGTCGGTGTGCCGGTGCGTACCGCCTATGACCACTGGACGCAGTACGAGAAATTCAGCCGCTTCACCAAAGGCGTGCGCAACGTGTCGCCGCACGACGAGACGTCCAGCGACTGGAAGGCCAAGGTCGGACCGTCGACCCGGGGCTGGAAGGCGACCGTCCAGGAACAGATACCGGACGACCGGATCGTCTGGACCTCGGAGGGGGCCAAGGGATCGACCCGGGGCGCGGTGAGTTTCCACGAGCTGGCGCCGAATCTGACCCGCATCGTGCTGGTCGTCGAGTACTACGCCTCGGGCTTCTTCGAGAAGACCGGAAACATCTGGCGGGTGCAGGGACGACGGCTGCGGCTGGACTTCAAGCACTTCCAGCGTTACGTGACCCTCACCGACCAGGAAGCGGAGGGCTGGCGCGGCGAAATCCGCGACGGCGAGGTCGTCCGGACCCATGAAGAGGTCGTCGAGGAAGAGGAGAGCGAGGCGGCCGAGGAAGAAGAGGAAGAGGAACCGGAAGAGGAGGGCGAAGAGGGGGAGGAGGGCGAGGAAGGCGAGGAGTCCGCGGAAGAGGAAGCGGAAGCGGACGAGGGAGAAGAGGAAGCACCCGCCGAAGAGGACGAGGAAGAGACCGAAGAGGAGTGAGGCTGATGCGGCTCTCCGCGCGGTACACGAAATTCGCCGTCCTCTCCCCGGGTACGGGTGGCATCCTGCAGACGGCCACCGGTTCCGGCGGCGACACCGGCACGCTGAGAGGCGCCGCGGCCCGCACCGAGGCCACGTTCCTGCGCTCCCTCGACGAACTGGGCCGCCTGGAGAAGCTGGACCCGGTGATCGGCCCGCTCCAGCGGGCGGTCCGTGGGTTGCCGCTGGGGCGCTGGCGCGATGTGCTGCACGGGCTGCCGATCGGCCATCCGCTGCACCCGGCGCTGGTACAGCTCCCGCTGGGCTCGTGGCTGTCCGCCGCGGTGCTCGACCTGGTGCCCGGCGCCCGGCGCGGGGCCCGGGTGCTGGTGGGGGTGGGCGTGCTGTCCGCGGTACCGGCCGCGCTGGCCGGCTGGGTGGACTGGGCCGAGCAGCACGAGGACCAGATGCGCACCGGGCTGGTGCACGCCGCGTCGATCGCCACGGCCATCGGCCTGTACGCGAACTCCTGGGTGCAGCGCGGCCGCGGCCGTACCGCGCTGGGCAAGGCGCTCGGGTTCGCGGGGCTGTGCGCGGCCGGTACCGGCGGGCTGCTGGGCGGGCACCTCGCCTACCGGCAGGCCGCGGGCGGCAACAAGGCCCAGCCGGTGCCGCACCTCGTGGCGGCGGGCTGGCACACCGTGGGCCGGGTGGAGGACTTCCCGGTCGGCGAGGCGGTGCGCCGGGAGCTGGGCGAGGTGCCCCTCGTGGTGGTGCGGCAGCCGGGCGGTCACATCCACGTCCTCGCCGACCGGTGCAGCCACCTGGCCGGGCCGCTGTCGGACGGGAAGGTCGCGGACGGCTGTGTGGAGTGCCCCTGGCACGGCAGCGTCTTCCGGCTGGCGGACGGCGCCAACGTACGGGGGCCGGCCACCGCGCCGCAGCCCGCGTTCCAGGTGAGCGTGGAGTCCGACGGCACGGTGCGGGTACGGCTGCCCGACGCCGGCGGCTGAACCGGCCGAGACCGGGCCGCCCGCACACGCCACCGGTCCCCGCCGCCCGCACGGAGACACGGGCGGCGGGGACCGGTTTCGTCGCGACAGTTCCGGCGACGGTTTCCGCCGGGCGGCGGGCTCAGTGCTTCAGCGTGTGCCGGCCCTTCTCCACGGCCTGCTTGACCTTGCCCATGGCCTTCTCGGCCCTGCCCCGGTGTTCGAGCCCCGCGTCGCCGCGGGCCCTGCCGGTCGTTTCCTTGGTCCTGCCGATCGCTTCCCTGGCCTTGCCCGCGGCGGTACCGCTGAGCTCCCGGGTCTTCTTCCTGATGTCCATCTCGCGCTCCTCTCGTGCTCCCTTGGTGTCGTGCTCCCTTGGTGTCGTGGGCCTTGTTGTCGTGGGGCTTGTTGTCGTGGGCTTCGTTGTCGTGCTCGTGGCGGTGTGGTCGGGGTGCGGTCCGGGACGGCTCCGGTCAGGACGGTGCCGGTGGCAGCAAGGTCCCGAGGGGGCCGAGGTCCAGATTGAGGTCTTCCAGCGACAGGTCGTACCGGGCGCAGAGGTCCACCATCCGGCTGTGCAGGATCATCAGCGTCTCGCCCAGCCGTTCCTCCTGCTCCTCGGTCAGGTCCCCGGCGTCGACCCGGTGCAGGGCCTGGCGCTCCATGAGTTGCCGCAGCAGCTCGACGAGGGTGAGGACGAGCTTCATGAGGTCGCGTTCCACGGTGTCGGGATCGGTGGCGATCCGGTGGGCGGGCCGGTGCGACGGACCGCCCGGCGTGCGCAGCACATCGTCCTCCGGTGCCGCGGGCAGCAGGCGGAAGGCGCGCGCCGCCGCGTCCGCGACCTCGTCGAAGCGGGCGCCGGCCGGCCACCGGGCGTCAGGTGTCATGGTCCGTTCTCCGGGAGCATCGGCTCCTCCAGATACGGCAACTCGCCCCGCTGCGCCAGTTCCTCGCGCGACGGCCACGGGGAGGGGTTCGCGGCGCTGATGGAGACGACCAGCGCGCGCAGCGTGATGCGGACGAGGTCGATGTCGGCGATGGAGAGCACCACGTCGCCGGTGAGCACCACACCGCCGCTGAGCAGCCGGTCCAGCAGGTCGATCAGCGCGACCTGCTGGTTCGGCAGCGGCTCGTCCGACCTGGCCGGCGCCCCGCCCACGGGCCTCACGGCGCGGCTCTCCGCACGGGTTCGGGCTCGGGGACCGCGAAGGAGTAGGGCGCCCAGGGCCCGGTGACCTCCACGCGGACACCGGGGAAGCCGTCACCGGCCCGGAGGACGTCGGCGCGGAAGTCCTCGGCGTCCTGCTGCGGCACGAGGTAGGCGTCGTTGACGACGTTCTCGCCCGGGCCCTGGGCCAGTTCGCCCTGTTGTGCCCGGTGCCGGACCTGGTCGACGGCGTAGGTGCGGGCCGTCTCCTCGACCCGCCGGGCCGCCTCTTCGGCGTGCCGGTAGGCGTCCTGGCGGGCGTGGCGCTGGGCCCTGCGCCGGCTGAGGTAGGCCCGCCCCGGGCTCACGTCCTGGTCGGCGGACGGCTCCTCGGGGGCCTCGGCGGCCTCGACGTAGATCTTGACCCCCCACTCGGTCTGTGCGGCCAGCTCGGTGAGCCGGTCGGCGAACGCCCGCCGGCGGTCCGCCAGCATCAGCCGGACGCTCTCGTCGTCGACGTAGACGGTGGCCAGCCGCAGCGGCAGCACGGTGCTGCGGGCGGCCAGCGCCTCGATCACCCGGTGGTGGGCGCGGGCGACCGCCTCCAGCCAGTCCAGGTCCTCCAGGTGGGAACGGAGTGCGCGCTCGTCGAAGTCCGCCGCGGGCACCGCGCTGACGGCGACGACCACATCGCCGTCGTCGCCGGTACGCACCAGGCGCACCGGTGCGTCGGCCACCCCGGGGAGCCCGGACAGCTCCGCTTCCAGGGATCCGTCGGCGTCCCGCGCGACCGCGTAGGCGTAGCTGATGAGCTCGGTCATGGCTCGTCCCGCTTCTTGCCCCGGGGGCGCGGTTCGGCCCGCTTGCGTGCGGTGCCGGAGGTGCGGGCCCGGCCCGAGGTGCCCGAGGTGCCCGAGGTGCCCGGGTTGCCGCTCACGCTGCGCCGTCCGCGGTTGGCCGGACGGTCCTTGGGCGGGGCCGGCTCGGCCGGCTCGGCCGGCTCGGAGGGCTCGGCCGGCTCGGAGGGCTCGGCCGGCTCGGAGGGCTCGGCCGGCTCGGCCGGCTCGGCCGCCTTGACCCGCTTGGCCTGCCCGGCCTGCCTGGTCACCGCGGCCCGCTCGTTCGCCCGGACGTTCTCGGCCTCCTCGCCCGCCGCAGCTTCGCCGGGCTGCTCCGCCGTGTCGCCCGGCGGCAGTTCGTCGTTCGCGGGCCGGTCGCGCGCCGCGGCGAGTTCGGCCCGCAGCCGCCGGTTCTCCTCGGCGAGCGAGCGGTAGCCGTCGGAGGCCCGGGAGGACAGTGCGGGGTCGTGCTCCCACCAGTCGATGCCCATCTCCTTCGCCTTGTCCACCGACGCGATCAGCAGCCGCAGCTTGATGGTGAGCAGCTCGATGTCGAGCAGGTTGATCTGGATGTCACCGGCGATGACGAGGCCCTTTTCCAGGACGCGTTCCAGGATGTCGGCGAGGTTGGCCGAGGTGCCCTGGCCGCCGGACGGGGCGGCCCTGGACGGATGGTCACCCAGCCTCCTGGAAAGGGGTTCACTCACGGACCTGCACCTCGATTCCCCGCCGATCCGGCGGCCGGGCGCCCCGGCTCAGCCGCCGGCGCCCCGGATATGGGCCCGGATCTCCTCCAGCCGGTCCAGCAGTTCGTCCTCCCGCCGGTCGAACGTCTCCTCGTCGATCTCCCCGGCCAGCAACTGCCGTTCCAGGGCCGCGAGTTGTTTCTCCACCGGAGCGGGGTCGTAGTACTCGTTCTCGGCGGCCTCGACCACCTTCTCCATGACCCAGACGATGCCGCGCACCGGAGCGACCGGAAGGGTGACGATCTGTCCCAGCAGACCCATGGGAACTCCCTGGACGAGGCCGCGGACCGGACGTCCGGAAGAACCGGACGACCGGCCGGGCCGGACGGATCAGACGAAACTGTAGACCGGGAGCGGACCGCGCAGCCGCAGGTCGAAGTCCTCGCCCAGTTCGTCGGCGATCTTCTGCACCGCGGTACGCAGGCGTTCCTCCTGGTCCCGGTCGACGAGGAAGGACACGCTGAGGAAATCGTCCCCGGCCGCCTTGTAGGTGCTTTCCTCGCGGGCGAACCCGCTCAGCGCCTCGGAGACCGCTGCGGCCAGCCGTTCCTTGCGCGCGTCGACCTCCTTCGAGACCAGTTCACCGAGCGCGAGCGGCAGGTCCGGGCCGGCCCGGCCGGTTCTGACCTCCTCGTTCATCCGGCGCGCCTGGTCCGATTCGGTGAGGATCTGGCGCAGCATCGCGTCCTCGCTCTGGGCGGCCTTGAGGTGGTACTCGACACAGCCCTTCAGCGCCTGCAGCCGCTCGGCGTACTCCTCCGCGCGTTCCTCCAGCACGGTCCGCACCGCGTCCTCGTCGTCGGCCGTGAAGCCGAACTGCAGCGGCAGGGCCGTGCCGTCGGCCATCAGCCGTTCCTGCACGGCCTGATGGGCGGCGAGGTCGCGGCGCTTGGGCCGTAGCTCTTCGGGGGCATCACTGACCACCGCGGTCAGCTCCTCGCCGACCACCGTGCGCAATTCTGACGGCGGGTCGCCCACTCCGTGCAAACCGTCCAGCTTCTGCGGATGGCTGCGGGAGACGATCGCGTAGACGTAGACGGGCATGGCTCAGTCCTTTCGGTGCCTCACCGGTCGCTCGCGCTTGGCCGCGGGCTCCTTGTGCCGTTCCTCGGACTCCTGGACGCCGGCCTTGAGAGCGTCCGCCACGGACTCCGCGACACCGCTCAGGGCCCCCTTGGTCTTGCCTCGCGCGCCGCCCTCGGTGACCTCGCCGACGACGTCCGTCAGCTTGGAGGGGGCCTTGCGGCCGGACTCCAGGTCGAGGCGGTTGCAGGCCTCGGCGAAGCGCAGGTAGGTGTCCACGCTGGCCACGACGATGCGGGCGTCGACCTTGAGGATCTCCAGGCCCACCAGCGAGACGCGTGCGAAGACGTCGATGACCAGACCACGGTCCAGGAGCAGTTCCACGACGTCGTAGAGGTTGCCGGTGGCCTGTCCGCCACCCGTCGCAACGGCTCCTCCTCCTTGCGGCACTACACTCACGGTGCCTCCCTTTCACCGGCGCACTCCGGATTCCTTCGAAGTGGCCGTGTCGTTCACTTGGCGAACGGTGATGTCGGGCGTCACCCGGCCTAGCTCTGGCCGATCTGACCTTTGGTGTAGCGGCGGGTGCGCTCGTAGGACATCAGCTCGCCCTCTTCGTCGAGCGTCACCCGGTAGCTCGCCATCACGCTGCTCGTCGTGGGGACGCGTTCGAGTTCCAGGACTTCCACGTCGGCCATCCAGCCGTCCTCCGTCGGTTGGACCGCGGAGACGGACTCGGGGGCCCGGCCCAGAAGCTCCTGGAGTTGCTCGGCCGCGTAGCGCATCGCCCGCGGCGCGGAAACGCGGCGGGCGGCGCGCTCCGTTCCACTCTCCGTTCCACTCTCATCCGTTTCCCGGTCCGTTTTCCGGCTGCCGGAAGGTGCATCGCTGCCTTTCCCGGCCGTCTTCTCGCGGCTCGGGCGCTGCTCCGGTGCTTCCTCGTCCTCTTCGTCTGCGGCCATGTTTCCTCTCAGGATTCGGAGGTGACATGCTGCCCGCGCCAGGTTCAAGAGGCGCCATTACATGATATACGGCGGTTTGTCCTATATCGCGAGCCAGACGGCCCGCAGCCGACTGGCCCCACGCCCGCCCCGCCGGCACCCGGGCGCCGGCGGCCGCTCGCATGCCGTGGTCCGGCCGTCGGCGTAACGTCGGCACTGTTCCGGACCGACGGCGGGCCGGAGCGGGTCGCAGATGTCACGACGACAGCGGTGCGAAGGTGCGAGATGAGCGGCGGGACCGGGACCGACCCGCTGGACCGGGCACTGCTCCGGACGATGCTGGACGCCGGGGCGTCGGCCGGCGGTGTGTACGTGCTGGCGGACGACGAGCCGGTGCTGCAGCTGACCGTCATGAGCGGGGTGCCCGCGCCGGTCCTGGAGCCGTGGAGCCGGGTGGCGCTGGCGGCCCCCATCCCGGTCGCGGTCGCCGTGCGCCGGCGGCACCTGGTGTGGGCGGGCAGCCGTCAGCAGCTGGTCCGTGACTTCCCCCGTACGGCGGTGGCCGTGCCGTACGACTTCGCGCTGGCCGCGGCGCCGATCGGCGACCGGGACGCGGACGGGGGCCGGGGCGCGCTGCTGCTGCTGTGGCCGGCGGATCATCCGCCGCACCTGTCGGCGGACGAGCGGGAACGCGTCGAGAACGGCTGCCGGCAGCTCGCAGCGGTGCTGGCGGGGTACCCCCCGCGGCCCGACAAAGACCCGCCGCGGCCGGTCGAGCCGCGGGTGCTGACCCCGCCGGCGGCCCGGACCGTCGGCCCCGAGGAGGCGCTGGCCGCGGTCGATTTCGCCGAACGCCTGCCGGGCGGCGCCTGCGCGCTCGACCTGGACGGCTCCCTCACCCTGATCACGACCGGCGCCGCGGAACTGCTGGGCGCCGGGCCGGACCGGCTGCTCGGGGCGCGCCCCTGGGAGGCGCTGCCCTGGCTGCGCGACCCGGTGTTCGAGGACCGGTACCGCGCCGCGGTGATCAGCCGTCAGCCGATGTCCTTCGTCGCCTTCCGCCCGCCCGACCGGTGGCTCACCTTCCGGCTGTTCCCGGACGGCCGCGGCCTGAGTGTGTGGATCGCGCCCTCGGAGGTCCCGGCCGGCAAGGAGTACGGCCCGTTGCCGGTGCCCGCACCGGGAGAGGCGGTGCCGCCCCGGGCCGGCCAGATCTACCACGTGCTGCACCTGGCGGCCGCGCTCACCGAGGCGGTGGGCGTCCAGGACGTCGTCGACCTCGTCGCCGACCAGATCGTGCCGGCCTTCGGGGCCCAGGGCATGCTGATGTACGCGGCGGAAGCCGGCCGGCTGCGGACCATCGGCCACCGTGGTTACCCCGCCGAGGCCATCGCCGCCTTCGAGGGGCTCGCGCTGGGTGCCGCGAAGAGCCCGGCCGTGCACGCCCTGTCCACCGGGGAGCCCAGCTTCTACACCACGCCCGAGCAGATGGAACGCGACTACCCGGGGCTGCCGCAGCTGACCGGCAAGGCGGCCCGGGCCGTGCTGCCGCTGATCGTCTCCGGCCGCCCGGTCGGCTGCTGCATCCTCTCCTACGACCACCCCCGCACCTTCAGCGTGGACGAGCACCAGGTCCTCACCTCGCTGGCCGGACTGATCGCCCAGGCGCTGGACCGGGCCCGGCTGTACGACGCCAAACAGCAGCTGGCCCACGACCTGCAGGCCGGGCTGCTGCCACACGGTCTGCCGTCGGTGCCCGGCCTCGCGGTCGCCGCCCGCTATCTGCCGTCGACCCGCGGAATGGACATCGGGGGCGACTTCTACGACCTGATCCGCCTGGACGAGGACAGCGTGGCCGCGGTCATCGGTGACGTCCAGGGCCACAACGCGGCGGCGGCCGCCCTGATGGGGCAGGCCCGCACCGCCGTGCACGCCCATGCGACGGCGGGCGCCTCCCCGGGCGAGGTGCTGGCCCGGACGAACCGGCTGCTGACCGACCTGGACCCCGACCTGTTCACCAGCTGCCTGTACGTCCACATCAACCTGCGCTCCGGCCGGGCCTGTCTGGCCAGTGCCGGCCACCCGCCGCCGCTGCTCCGCCACCCCGACCGGCACACCCGGGTGCTGGACGTGCCGCACGGGCTGCTGCTGGGCATCGACCCCGACGCCCGGTACGAGGCCACCGAGATCGACCTGCCGCCGGACTCCGTACTGGCGCTCTACACCGACGGCCTGGTGGAGCAGCCGGGGGTCGACCTGGGCCGTGCGGTCGCCGAGCTGGCCGGCCGGCTGAGCGCGGCACCGCCCCGGCAGCCCGACGCCCTCGCGGACGTCCTGCTGGAGAACCGGTACTCCGGGGCGGACCGCCAGGACGACGTGGCGCTCATGCTGCTGGCCCCGGACACGATCGGACCGGACAGGCCCGCTTGACCGCTCCGCCGCGGGGTAGCCGCCCTTCCCCCGGGGTCGCCCGGCCCCGGCGTGCCCGACCCGAACAGGAGTGACTCCGATGTCCGGTGCCTCACCGATCCGCCCGGTCCTGGCCGGTGTTGACGAAGGAAGCGACCAACGGACGGTGGTCCGGCACGCCGCGCGGCAGGCCGGGCTGCACCACACCCCGCTGCATCTGCTCCATGTCACCGGCCACCCGGATTCCGCCGGTACCACGAGGGACGGCGACGGCGAGGGGCACGGGCCGCCGGCGCCGGCGGCCGCCGTCACCGAACGGCTCGCCGAGCTGGCCCGCGTGGAGTTCCCCGGCATCACGGTGACCACGGAGACGGTGCCCGGCCGGCCCGCGCCGGTCCTGCTGGAGCGCTCCGCGGAGGCCGCTTTCCTCGTCCTCGGCCACCGCGGCAGCGGCGGCTTCCCGCGGCTGTCGCTGGGGTCGGTGAGCCAGCAGGTGGCCACCCACGCCGACTGCCCGGTCATCGTCGTACGGCCCGGGGAGACCTCCGCGGACCCGGACAACCGGGTGGTGGTCGGGGTGGACCTCGGCGACCTGCGCGCGCGGGCGCTGGACGTGGCGTACGAGGAGGCGGCGGCGCGCGGGGCGAGCCTGCAGCTGCTGCACGCCACCTTTCACCCCGGCGAGGTGCCGACCGGCCCCAGCCTGGTGGCGCCGGACTTCGAGGCGCTCGACGCCGCCGCGCTGGAGATCCTCCGTACCGAGGCCGCCAAGCGCCTCGACCGTTTCCCCGAGGTCACGGTGCAGGCCCGCGTCGAACGCCTCCGCCCGGCCGCGATGCTGACCGAGGCGTCCCGCGGCGCGGCCCTGGTGGTCGTCGGCACCCACGGCCGCCGGGGCCTGCGCCGGCTGATGCTGGGGTCGGTGAGCGGCGAGGTGCTGCACCGCGCGGCCGCACCCGTCCTGGTCGTGCCGGGGCGGGACGGCGACCGCCAGGCGTCCTAGGGCGCATCGCCGGGAGTCACGGCCAGGTGCCGGCGCGGAGCGGGGCGCCCCGCCCCAGGGCGCGCTGGGTGCGGTGGAGCAGGCTGCCCGGCGCGCGGCGCAGGGCCGCCCGGGCCGCGTTGGCCCCCGGTGCGCCGTGCACCCCGCCGCCCGGATGCGCGCCGGCCGAGGCCAGGTAGAGCCCCTCGACGGGGGTTTCGGGGCGTCCCAGCCCCGGCAGCGGCCGGAAGAACAGCTGCTGGTGGAGGGCGGTGGTGCCGCCGTTGATCGCGCCGCCGTGCAGATTGGCGTCCAGCGCCTCCAGGGTGGGCGGGGCGAGGATGCGCCGGGCCTTGATCCGCGCCCGGAAACCGGGGGCGAACCGCTCGACCTGCGCCTCCACCCGGTCCGCCATCGCCTCCTGCTCCCCGCGGTCCCAGGCGCCGGTGATCCCGCCCCGCTCCGCCGCGTCCCCGCGGACCCGTTGCGGTACGTGGGTGTAGGCCCAGGCCGACTCGGTGCCGGGCGGCGAGCGGGTGGGGTCCGCGGTGGTCATCTGCCCGAACAGCGCGAACGGCCGGTCCGGTACCTGTCCCATGGCGATCTGGGCGGCGAACCGCGTGAGTTCGTCCATCCCGTCGGCGAGGTGGACCGTGCCGGCGGTGGCGGCCGCCTCGGCCGCCCACGGCACCGGACCGCCCAGCGCCCAGTCCACCTTGAACGTGGCGAAGTCCCACTGGAAGCGCCGCAGGTCCGCCAGCAGCCGACCGGGCAGCTCGTGCGGGTCGAGCAGCCGGCCGTACAGCGCGGGGACGGACACATCGGCCAGCACCGCCCGGCGGGCCGGCACGGTCTCGCCGATCGCGGTGCGCACCGCCACCGCGCGTCCGGCGCGCACCACGATCCCGACCACCCGCTCCCCGCAGCGCAGCACCCCGCCGCGCCGCTGCAGCCGCCGGACCAGCGCCCAGGTCAGCTCCTGCGCCCCGCCGGCCGGCACGGGGAAGCCGTAGGCCTGCGCCAGCATCGACATCAGCCAGCCGAACCCGCCGCTGCCCGCCGCTTCCGGGGCGAGGTCGGCGTGCAGCGCGTTGCCCGCCAGCAGCAGCCGCCCGGCCTCGCCCTGGAACTCCTCGTCGCCCAGGCGCCGTACGGGCAGCAGCAGCCGCCGGGCCAGCCGCAGCCCGCCCGCGGCGCGGAGCCGGGCGGCCAGCCGGACCGTCGCCCGGACCGGGGGGAACGGGGTGAACAGGGCGTGGAGCAGGTCCGGGCCGATCCGGTCCCAGATGCCGCACAGCCCCTGCCAGGCGACCCCGTCGCCGGCGCCGAAGGCCTCCAGTGCGGCCGCGGTGTCCCCGGGGGAACGGTCCAGCACCGCGCAGCGGCCGTCCGTCAGCGGGTGGGCCAGCACCCGGGGCGCATGGCTCCACACCAGCCCCTGCTCGTACAGGTCCAGGCGCGCGAGGACCGGCGAGGCGGCGGCCAGCGGGTAGAAGGAGCTGCACAGGTCGCTGACGTAGTCGGCGTGCACGCCACGGTCACTGCGGACCGCGCCGCCCGGCTCCTCCTGCTCCTCCAGCACCTCGACCGTCCACCCGGCGTCGGCCAGCAGGTTCGCCGCGACCAGCCCGTTGGGCCCGGCACCGATCACCACTGCGTCCGGCATCGCCGTCTCCCGTCAGGAAACCGCCCCTCGCGTCAGGACACCGCCCCCTGTCGCGTCAGGAAGGACCGGCGCGGCTCATCCGCCGTGCTCCACCAGCTCCTTGAACTGCTGCAGGTCGCTGCGCAGGCCCCGCTCGATGGCGGCGGCCTGGGCGAAGCCCTTGGGCCCGCCGAAGGCGTCGGTGATGGTCCCCGGCTCGTACTCGAAGCGGGCCTGCAGGCGGGTGTGGTCGTCGTCGAGGGACAACAGCGAGAAGGCGCCCCCGAGGCTGGGTCCGCTCGTGGTCCGCCACGTCATCACGTTCTCCCCGCCCCGATCGGTGATCGTGATCTCGAACTCCCGGGTGCGGCCGCCCGCCTCGACGTCGAGACGGGTCCGCTCACCCTCCGAACGGGCGGCCCGCACCCCGTCCAGGAACTGCGGATACGCGTCCGCCCGATGCAGGCATTGCCATGCCGTATCGAGCGGAACGCTGATGTCTATGTGTTCTTCGAGAGTGCTCATCGGGCACCTCACAGCTCGGCTCGTGGCACGCGATTACGCTTCCAGGGTGCCCCGCCCGGAGCGGGGCGGCGACCCGGCCGAGGGGTGCCGCGCGCACCGGTCTTCCTACGTCCGCGGCGCGGCGAAGGTCTGTTCGCGGACGAAATCGCAGGAGCGGCGCAGGAGGCGGGAGATGTGCATCTGGGAGAGGCCGACCCGGTCGCCTATTTCCTTCTGCGTGAGGCCCATGAAGTAGCGCAGGTAGAGGATGCGCCGCTCACGCTCGGGGAGCATGCGCAGGCCCACGGTGGCCGCCGCCCGGTCGTCGACCAGGGCCAGGGCCGGGTCCTCCTGCCCGACGAGCTCGCCGAGCGTGTCGGAGCCGTCGCCGCCCAGGGGCCGTTCCAGGGAGAGCGCGGTGAAGGTGTTCTCGGCGTCGAGGCCGAGCAGGACCTCTTCCTGGGTCAGGCCGGTGTGGGCGGCCAGGTCGCGGACGGTGACCTCCTGCTGACCGGCGCGCGCGGCCAGTTCCTCCCGGGCGTGGAAGACCTTGGTGCGCAGGTCCTTGACGCCGCGTGGGACGTGCACCGCCCACATCGCGTCGCGGAAGTGCCGCTTGAGCTCGCCGACGATGGTGGGCACCGCGAACGCGCCGAACGGGGTGTCCGCGCGCGGGTCGAACGCGTCGATCGCCTTGAGCAGGCCGAGCGCGGCCACCTGCCGCAGGTCCTCGTCGCTCTCACCGCGGCCGGTGTAGCGGCGGGCCAGCCGGTGGGCCATCGGCAGCCAGGCCCGCAGGATCTCCTCGCGCAGCCTCTCCTTGCGGTCACCGTCGGCCAGCGTGGCCAGTTCCTCGAAGGCCGCCCCGGTGTCCGGGTCCAGGTGCGCGTACCGGCCGGAACCGGCACCGCTGGTCATCGCGCCTCACGCCTCCCGATCAGCCTTCCCGATCAGCCTTTTCCCCCTGCTCGCGGGCTGCCCGCCCGCTGCTCGTCCAGCTCATCGTTTCCACTGTGCGGCCAGGGGCGGATGCGCGCGAGACGACCGGGCGGCCCCGCCGCGCCGCCCGTGCCGGAGCACCGGGTGGGAGAATGGAAGGGAGGGCGGGCCGCGCCCCGGGTCCGCAGGTGGTGGGTGAGGGAACCGCCGCGGTGCCCCCGGTGGCGAACGGCTCGGCTCAGCGGCCCCCGTGCCGGGGATTTCCCGGCACGGGGTCGGCCGATCGGAAGGGGACGCGACCGTGCCCGAGGACCGTTGGGACGAGCCCGGGCCGCCAGGCCGCCGGCGCAGCGGCACCGAGCCGCTCACGGCCCGCAGTCCGCTGCGGGTCCGGATGGTCCTGTCGGCCGCCGCCGTGGTGGTCTTCGGCGCCGGAACGGCATGTTTCGCGGTGTGGTCGGCGACAGCCGGCACGCAGGACTCCCCCGGCCCGACCGCGCTGTTGGCGCTGGCCGTGGTCTGTGGGGTGCTGGTGCTCCTCGCCGCGCTGGACCTGGTCGTCCTGCTGCGCCGCATCCGCCGCGAGCGGAGCCCGGCCACCGGTCCGGGCCCGCGCTGAGCCCGGTCTCAGCGCGCCAGGGCCGGGATGATGCCGCCCGCCAGGACCGCTTGGCGCCGGCCGGGTGAGAGCCGGTGATGGACCGGATACTCCTCGTCGCGGGTGGTGTTGCGGACGCGGAGGGCCGGCGGGCCGTGCTCCGCGAGCGCCTCGTGCAGCCCGGTGAGCCGCAGCCGGTCCCCGGGCTCGATGCGCCCGTAGTCGTCCGGATCGTCGAATTCCAGGGCCAGCACGCCGAAGTTGGCGAGGTTCTGCCAGTGGATCCGGGCGTACGACTTCGCGATGACGGTGCGTAGGCCGAGATAGCGCGGAGTGATGGCGGCGTGTTCCCGTGAGGAACCCTGCCCGTAATTCGCCCCGGCGACGATGAAGTGTCCGCCGTCCTCCTGGGCCGCTTTCGCGCGCCGCGGATAGTTGGGGTCGAGCCGGGTCAGGGTGAATTCCGCGAGTTTCGGGATGTTGGAACGGTAGGGCAGTGCCTTGGCGCCCGCCGGGGAGATTTCGTCGGTCGAGACGTCGTCCCCGGCCTTGAGGAGAACGGGGAGTTCCATCTCGTCCGGCAGCGGGTCGAGTTCGGGCAGTGCGGAAATGTTGGGTCCGCGTTCCAGCTCCACCCGCAGCGCCTCGTCCGGTGGCAACGGGGGTTCCAGCATGGCGTCGTTGACCGATACCGGGTCCGGGGCGTCGGGGGCCGGGTGGTCCACGGCGCAGCGGGCGGCCCATGCGCGGGGATCGGTGATGGTGCCGGTGAGCGCGGAGGCGGTGGCGGTTTCCGGCGAGCAGAGCCAGACCGCGTCGTCGTCGGTGCCGGAGCGGCCGGGGAAGTTCCGCGGGAAGGTGCGCAGCGAATTGCGGCCCGCGGCCGGCGCCTGCCCCATGCCGATGCAGCCGAGGCAGCCCGACTGGTGAATTCTGGCGCCGGCCGCGATCAGTTCGAAGGTGGCCCCGCACCGGGTCAGGTCCTGGAGGATTTCCCGGGAGGTGGGATTGATGTCGAAACTCACTCCGGGGGCGGTCTGCCGTCCCTGCACCATGGCGGCGGGCACCGCGAAATCGCGGAATCCGGGGTTCGCCGACGAGCCGATGACGACCTGGCCGACCGGCTCCCCGGCGGCCTCCCGTACGCGGACGACGTTTCCCGGCGAGGTGGGCCGGGCGATCAGCGGTTCCAGCGACGCCAGGTCGATCTCCTCCGCCACGTCGTAGGCAGCGTCCCCTTCGGCGACGAGTTCGGTGAAGTCGGTGCCCCGCCCGACGGCTTCGAGGAATACCCGTACGGCGTCGTCGGCGGGGAAAACGGTGGTGGTGGCGCCGAGTTCCGCGCCCATATTGGCGATGACGTGCCGGTCCATGGCGGTGAGGGAGGCCAGTCCGGGACCGTGGTATTCCAGGATGCGGTGGACACCGCCCTGGACGCCGTGGCGGCGCAGCATTTCCAGGATGATGTCCTTGGCGCTCACCCACGGCGGGAGTTCGCCGGTCAGCCGGATTCCCCAGATCTCCGGCATGGTGAGGTGCAGCGGCCGTCCGGCCATGGCGAGGGCCACTTCCAGCCCGCCGGTTCCGATCGCCAGCATTCCCAGGGAGCCGGCGGCGCAGGTGTGGGAATCCGAACCCGCCAGGGTTTTCCCGGGAATTCCGAAGTGCTGCATATGCGTCGGATGGGAGACGCCGTTGCCGGGTTTGGAGAACCACAGTCCGAAACGGCGGGCGGCCGAGCGGAGGAAGAGGTGGTCCTCCGCGTTGCGCTCGTCGGCCTGCAGGATGTTGTGGTCGACGTACTGCACGCTGACCTCGGTCCGGACCCGTTCCAGCGCCAGCGCCTCCAGCTCCTGCATCACCAGCGTGCCGGTGGCGTCCTGAGTGAGTGTCTGGTCCACCCGCAGGGCGATCTCCTCGCCCGGTTCCATCCGGCCGGACACCAGGTGGTCGCTGATCAAGCGCTGCGTCACGGTCCCCTGTGAACGCCCCATTTGTTCATGTTAGCCCTCCTCCGCCGCGCCGGCCCTGCCGTACCGCCGGTCGGCCACCGGCCCATGATCCGCCGCAGGTGGGGCAGACTTGTCGGACAGGGTGGGATGCCGTGGGAGAGGGAGACCGACATGGCCGGCAGGCAACCTCAGCGACGACCGGTCGTCGCCCTCTACGAGCGCATGGTCGAGGCGGTCCGGGACGGCACCTATCCGCCGGGCTCCACCCTGCCGACCGAGCCCCGACTGGCCAGCGAGCTGGGCGTGAGCCGGCCGGCGCTGCGCGAGGCGCTGATCCTGCTCCAGGAGGACGGCGTGATCAACGTGCGGCGCGGGGTGGGCCGCACGGTCAGCCACCATCTGCCGCCGCGCGGCTTCGAGTACCTCAAGCCGGTCGAGGAGCTGCTGGGCGAGGGCCGCCAGGTCGCCACCACCGCCCTGGCCCGTACGTACGAGGAGCCGACCGACTTCTCCACCCAGCACCTGCTGCTGCCGGGCACCTGCCGGGTGCGCTTCTGGGAGAGCCTGGTCGAGGTGGCCGGTCTGCCCTCGTGCCTGACGCAGGAGTGGGCGGCGCAGGACGAGCTGCTGGTCGAGCTGCTGCCGGCGGCGGCGGAGGCGTTCGACGGGCCGGCGGCGGGCTCGTCGTCGATGCTCCGGCTGCTGCTCGCGGCCGGGCGCGGACTGCCGCTGACCGGTGGCAGCACGGTGGTGGCCACCACCCTCGGCCGGCAGCGCGGGGCGCAGCTGGGCCGCCCGGCGGACACCCCCGCGGTACTGGTCACCCAGGTCGTCCGGCTGGACCGTACGCCGCTGCTGGCGGCCAAGCACATGCTGCCGCCGGGTGCGCCCGCCCTGCCGGTCTGGCAGGCCCGGTAGCCGGCCGGCGGGCGTTCGGCAGGCCCTCGCCGGGACGACCCGCCGCTCACCGGGCCGGCCCCCTCCCGGGACGCGTTCGCCGTCCCCGGGAAGTCGTGTCATACTCCCGCCCCATGACCTTGTCTGACAAGCTGCCGCTGGCGGCTCCCCACGCGCTCGATGAGCAGCAGATCCGGCGTGCTCCCAAGGTGCTGCTGCACGACCACCTCGACGGCGGCCTGCGCCCCGCGACCGTCATCGAGCTGGCCGGGCACGTCGGATACCGGAACCTGCCCACCACCGACCCCGCCGCGCTGGGCCGCTGGTTCCGCGACGCCGCCGATTCGGGTTCGCTGGAGCGCTACCTGGAGACCTTCGCGCACACCTGCGCGGTCATGCAGACCCCGGAGGCGCTCTTCCGGATCGCCGCGGAGTGCGCCGAGGACCTCGCGGCCGACGGCGTGGTCTACGCCGAGGTGCGCTACGCCCCCGAGCAGCACCTGGCCGGCGGGCTGTCCCTGGACGAGGTCGTGGACGCGGTCAACGCCGGCTTCCGGGAGGGCGAGCGCCGGGCCGCGGCCGCCGGCCACCGCATCCGGGTCGGCACCCTGCTGTGCGCCATGCGCCACGCGGACCGCTCGCTGGAGATCGCCCGGCTCGCGGTCGCGCACCGCGACCGCGGGGTGGCCGGCTTCGACATCGCCGGGGGCGAGATCGGCAACCCGGCGAGCAACCACGCCGAGGCGTTCGACTACCTCCGCGCCCAGGGCGCCCGGGTGACCATCCACGCCGGTGAGGCGGTCGGCATGGACTCCATCCACGAGGCGGTGCTGCGCTGCGGCGCCCACCGCATCGGCCACGGAGTGCGGATCACCGACGACCTCTCGACCGGTCCCGACGGCCGGGTCACGCTGGGGCGGCTCGCCTCGTACGTCCGCGACATGCGGATCGCCCTGGAGGTGTGCCCCACCTCCAACCTCCAGACGGGCGCCGCCGCCGGCTACCCCGAGCACCCGATCGACCTGCTCCGCCGGCTCGGCTTCCGGGTGTGCCTCAACACCGACAACCGCCTGGTCAGCGGCACGACGATGACGCAGGAGTTCCAGCACCTGGCCGGCACCTTCGGCTACGGCGCGGCCGAACTGGAGGAGTTCACGGTCAACGCGGTCAAGTCCGCCTTCCTCCCCTTCGACGAGCGCACCGCGCTGCTGAACGAGGTCGTCCTCCCCGGCTACGCACGGCTGCGCGCCGAGGAACTCGGCCGGATCCCGGCCGGCGCGGGCAGTCTTGTCTGACAGCTAACCGTCGGCACGGGCCGGACCCCTCACGGCCCAGCGGCCCGGGCACCCGCCCGGGCCGCTGCCTCATCTGCCGGTGCGCCGCCTCCCCCGCCTACCAGGAGGACTTGGTGACCCCGGGGAGGAACCCGGCATGCGCCTGCTGCCGCACCCGCACCCGGGACAGACCGAACTTCCGCAGGTGCCCGCGCGGCCGGCCGTCCACACCGTCCCGGTTCCGCACCCGGGTCGCGCTCGCATCGCGCGGCTGCCGGCGCAACTCGGCCTGGGCGGCGGCGCGTTCGTCCTCGGACGACGAGGGCCGCCGGATGATCTCCTTCAGCTCGGCGCGCCGGGCCGCGTACCGCTCGACGATCACCTTGCGCCGCTCGTTCTTCGCGATCTTGCTCTGCTTGGCCATCAGACCTTCACCCCTCGCGCGCGGATGCGGGCCACCGCGGCCTCGACCCCGATGACGTCGACCGTCCTGATCCCCTTGACGCTGAGGGTGAGCCGCACATGGCGGCCTTCGCTCGCCAGCCAGTAGCGCTTGCGCTGGATGTTCGGGTCGAACCGGCGGGACGTCCGGCGGTGCGAATGGGAGATGGTCTTGCCGAAGCCCGGCCGGGCGCCGGTCAGTTGGCAGTGGGCGGACATGTAATAACTACCTCTCGTCGGGCGCGGTCGCACAGCAGAAGTTATCGATAATGGAAACCATTATCAACACTACCTCGCACGAGCGCCACGGCGGAACGTGGGGTGCGCGTCAGCGCGGGATGAGCACCATCCGGAAGCGGGCCGTTCCGGAGAGCATCTTCCGGTAGGCCTCGTCGGTCCGGTCCAGCGGCGCGGTCTCGATCATCGGGCGGATGCCGTGCAGCGCGCTGAAGGCCATGGTGTCCTGCACGTCCTGGGCGGTGCCGGACGGATGACCGCGAACGGCCTTGCCGCTCATGATCAACTGCACCGGGCCGATCCCCAGCGGCTCGGGGGACACCCCGATGACCACCAACTCGCCGCGGTGGGACAGCCCGTCCACGGTCGCGGCGATGGCCTCGGAGTTGGCCGCGGTGGCCAGGACGACCTTGGCGCCGCCGAGGGACTGCAGGGCGTCCGCGACGGGGGTGGCCGCCGTGCTGTCGACGTAGTGGTGCGCGCCGAGCCGCTTGGCGAAGTCGGCCTTGGCCGCGCCACGGGCGATGGCCACGGTCTCGAAGCCCATCGCGGCCGCGTACTGCACGCCGAGGTGGCCGAGGCCACCGATGCCGAGGACGGCGACCAGGTCGCCCGGCCGGGCGGGGCTGCGCCGCAGCCCGTTGAACGTGGTCACCCCCGCGCAGGCCAACGGCGCCGCCTCGGCCGCCGGGAGCGCCTCCGGGATGCGGGCCAGGGCGTCGGTCGGCGCGATCACCACGTCCGCGTAGCCACCGTCGTACGCCCAGCCCGGGACCTTGAGGTTCTGGCACACCACGAAGTCGCCCTGCCGGCACGGCGGGCAGTGGTGGCAGCTGCCGCCGAACCAGCCGACGGCCACCCGGTCGCCCACGTGCCAGCCGTCGTCCACGGCCGCGCCCAGCGCCTCGATGCGCCCGGCGATCTCGTGCCCGGGGACCAGCGGAAACCGTACGCCCGGGACCTGGGCGTCCACGAAGACGGAATCGCTGTGGCAGATCCCGCAGGCGTCCACGGCCACCCTCACCTGCCCGGGCCCGGGTTCCGGCACCTCGCGCTCGACGATCTCGAACGGGCCTTGGACGGCGGCCACCTGGGCGGCGCGATAACTCCTCATACGGCCCTCCGGGGGCGTGCGGCGGGAACGTGCGGACGGCCCCCGTTCCAGCAGACCACCTCCGGGCCGATCACGCGCGCGGAGACACCCGGCGCGTGCCGGTGCCGTCGGCGCCGCCGCGGGCCGATACTTGAACCGCCGGACCGGCCCGCCCACCAGGAGGTACCCGTGAAGATGCTGATCAACGTGCCGGAGACCGTCGTCGGGGATGCGCTGCGGGGGATGGCCGCCGCACATCCGGAGCTGGTGGTGGACGCCGAGAACCGGGTGGTGGTGCGGCGGGACGCACCGGTGGCGGAGAAGGTGGCGCTGGTGTCCGGGGGCGGCAGCGGGCACGAGCCGCTGCACGCGGGGTTCGTCGGGCCCGGGATGCTGGACGCGGCGTGCCCCGGAGAGGTGTTCACCTCGCCCGTACCGGACCAGATGGTGCGGGCGGCGGCCGCGGTGGACAGCGGACGCGGGGTGCTGTTCGTGGTGAAGAACTACACCGGGGACGTGCTCAACTTCCAGATGGCGGAGGAGCTGGCGGAGGACGAGGGGATCCAGGTCGCCAGCGTGCTGGTGGACGACGACGTGGCGGTGACGGACTCGACGTTCACGGCCGGGCGGCGCGGCACGGGCGCGACGCTGTTCGTGGAGAAGATCGCCGGAGCGGCGGCCGAGGAGGGCATGCCGCTGGAGCGGGTGGAGGCGGTGGCCCGGCAGGTCGTCCGCTCCTCGCGCAGCTTCGGGGTGGCACTGAGCGCCTGCACGACGCCGGCCAAGGGCAGCCCGACGTTCGATCTGCCAGCCGGCGAGCTGGAGTTGGGGGTGGGCATCCACGGCGAGCCGGGGCGGGAGCGGCGGCCGATGATGACCTCGCGGGAGATCGCGGACTTCGCGCTGGACGCGGTCCTGGAGGACCTCGAACCGCGGCTGCCGGTGCTGGTGCTGGTCAACGGCATGGGCGCGACCCCGCTGCTGGAGCTGTACGGGTTCTCCGCGGAGGTGCGCCGGGTGCTCGACGAGCGGAAGGTGGCGGTGGCCCGTACGCTCGTCGGCAACTACGTGACGTCGCTGGACATGGCGGGCTGTTCGGTGACGCTGTGTCAGGTGGACGGGGAGCTGCTGCGGTTGTGGGACGCGCCGGTGCAGACGGCCGGACTCCGGTGGGGCCGGTAGCGGAGCCGCCGCGGCGCCGGGCCGTTTACCCGTCCTGATGCTCGTGTATGTAGCTGGGTACCCGTTGCCGCAGGTGAACCGAGAGCAACCCGATCTTTAGGAGAGTGGTCCGTGTCCGGAACGGCCCTGGATGCCGCGTTCTTCGTACGCTGGATGACGGCGGCGGCCGCCGCCATCGACCGGGAGGCGGAGCGGCTCACCGAGCTGGACTCGGCCATCGGTGACGCCGACCACGGCACGAACATGCAGCGTGGTTTCGCGGCCGTGGTGAAGATGGTGGAGGCCGAGCCGCCGGCCACGCCCGGGGCGGTGCTGACCGCGGCCGGGCGGCAGCTGATCTCCAGCGTGGGCGGGGCGTCCGGACCGCTGTACGGCACGCTGCTGCGGCGTACGGGGAAGGCGTTGGGCGACGCGGCGCAGGTGTCCGCCGAGGAGCTGCGGGCCGGGCTGGGGGCCGGGGTGGCCGCGGTGGGGCAGCTCGGCGGGTCGGCGCCGGGTGACAAGACGATGCTGGATGCGCTGGTGCCCGCCGTCGAGGCGCTGGCCACGTCCTTCGAGGCGGCGGCCGGGGCGGCCGAGGAGGGTGCGCGGTCGACGGTGCCGATGCTGGCCAAGAAGGGGCGGGCGAGCTATCTCGGCGAGCGCAGCATCGGGCACCAGGACCCGGGGGCCACGTCCTCGGCACTGCTGTTCGCGGCACTCGCCGAGGTGGCGAAGTGAGCGGCGGGGGCCCGGCCGGCGGCGCGGAGGCGCTGGTCGGGGTGGTGCTGGTGTCGCACAGCGGGCCGGTCGCGGAGTCGGTGGCCGCGCTGGCCGTCGGGCTGGCCGGGGGCGGCACCAAGGCGCCGGTGGCCGCCGCCGGCGGCACCCCGGACGGCGGGCTGGGCACCAGCGCGGAGCTGATCACCGAGGCGGCCCGGCGGGTGGACCGCGGTGCGGGGGTGGCGCTGCTGGTCGATCTGGGCAGCGCGGTGCTGACCGTCAAGGCGCTGCTCGCCGAGGGGGACGAGCTCCCCGAGGGCGCGCGGCTGGTGGACGCCCCCTTCGTGGAGGGGGCGGTGGCCGCGGTGGTCACCGCCTCGGCCGGGGCGGATCTGGACGCGGTCGCGGCGGCGGCCGGGGAGGCGTACGGCTACCGGAAGGAATGAGCGGGCGGGGCGGCCCGTTCGGCCGCTGCCGGCCCACTTTCGCCCCCCCGGCAATCCTCGCGTCAGGGCTTGCGGGCGACGGCCGCGTAGCAGGCGGCCTCGGCGTCGGTGACGTGGGTGGCGTCGGCGGGGTCGTCCGGCCGCCACTGGTGGGAGAGGGCGATGCCCGGTTCCAGCAGGTCCCAGCCGTCGAAGAAGCGGAGGAACTCCGGGCGGGAGCGGAACTGCAGGCGGGTCCCGGCATCGCCGTAGATCTTGAGGATCTTCTGCATCGTCTCGGGGGCGAAGTCCGCGGTGGCGTGGCTCATGGCGAGCGTGGAGCCGCTGGGCAGGGCCGCCTTGAGGGTCTCGACGATGGTGTGCGCGCGGTCCCGGCCGTCGTCGGGGACGAAGTGCATCAGGGCGTTGAGGCTGAGGGCGACCGGCCGGGAGAGGTCGAGGGTGTCGAGGAGTTGCGGCGCGCCGAGGATGCCCGCGGGGTCGGTGACGTCGGCCTGGACGTAGGCGGTGCGGCCCTCGGGGGTGCTGAGCAGCAGGGCTGCGGCGTGTGCGAGGACGATCGGGTCGTTGTCGGTGTAGACGATCCGGGCGTCGGGGGCGCTGCCCTGGGCGATGTCGTGCAGGTTGGGCGGGGTGGGGATGCCGGTGCCGATGTCGAGGAACTGGCGCAGGCCGGACTCCGCGAGCAAGCGGGTGGCGCGGTGCATGAACTCGCGGTTGATGCGGGCCGCGACCAGTGCGGCGGGGAACACCCCGAGCACGCTGCCGGCGGCCATCCGGTCGGCCAGGAAATTGGTCTTGCCGCCCAGGAAGTAGTCGTAGATCCGGGACGAGTGGGCCCGGTCCAGCTGTAGGTCCACCACGGGCTCGTGCTCGTTCATCGTCCGCTGCCTCCCCAGGTACGGCTCACACTCGGGTCCGGCGCCGCCGGCCGGCGGGTCGGGGGCGCATGCGAAGGAAGCGTGCGCCCCCAGCGCGGGCTTTCGGCCGTTGTGCGCTGGGCTGTGGGAGCTCTGCCCGGTGACGGCCGGATCATGCGGGGCGCACACCCGCGCAGACAGTGACAGCCCGCCATGTCGGTGTCACGATTCGTCACATGCCATCGTCATGGGTAGTCATATGAATACGCAGCGGAAGATTTTTGCGCCCCCCGTGCCACAAACGGGCCCTGTTTCCTGTTCATTGGAGGGTGAGGGCAAACCGTCCTCCCGCTGTCCTCGGGACACCGCCACCCGGTCAGCGGTGCACGGCAAACGGAACGAGGACTGCTCGTGAGCGCAGACCGGGACCGACTTCTACCGGCGTGCGCCCCGGCGCACGCCCTCATCACGGAGTTAGCCGCGCTCCCCCGGTGCCCGCTTCCGCCCGTCACACCGGCCCGGTCCGACCGCCAATTGTCCATAACCTTCGAGGCGTTCCTCGCGACCCATGCCCGCAAGTGGCTGACCTATGCCTATCTGCACACGGGCAGCGAGCCCGCGGCCCGCGAGGTCGCGCTGTCCGCCTACGAGCAGCTCGGCCGGCTGTGGCCGCACGCGCTGCGGCAGGCGTCGGTGGAGGCGTACGCCTGGTCGGTCCTCAAGGAGCGGGTGGTGGAGTGGCTCTACGACCACCAGCAGCCCACCGCCCTCACCGAGACCGCCGCCTTCGCCGTGGTCACCCATGCCCTGCTGCGCGAGTGTCAGCAGCAGTTCGCCATGCTGGAAAGCCAGTTGGGGCTGTACGCGGCGATCGCCAGACTGCCGGAGCGGCAGTGCGACGTGATCGTGCTCCGGCACGTCATCGGCTACAGCGACGCCCAGATCGGCGCCCTGCTCGGCGTCGACGAAGTCACCGTCCGCTCCTACGCCAGCCGCGGCAAGCGCAAGCTCGCCGCGGCGCTCGGTATCGATCAGGGAAATCCCAGGGGGAACTGACCATGTCGCACACCCATTCCACCGGGCGGCGGGAGACCGTCGAGACGCTGCTCGGCGCCGCCGCCGCGGTCGCCGGGACCGACGGGCCGGCGGGCCTGTACGGTCCCGGCGGGCCGACGCCGCCCGGCGGCCCCGGCCGGATCGGCGTCCCCGTACCGGCGGGTGCCCTCGCGGCGGACGGGGCAGGGCCGGCCGGGCGGCCGGGCCGGGCCGACCGGGCGGCGCCGAGCGGCTATCCGAGTACCCGGGACGAGGCCACCCATGAACTCCAGCTGGCCTGTGCGCTGGTGGTGAACGCCGCGGCGGCCGCGGCCAGCCTGGAGCGGCTGGTCGACGACCACCACATCGATCCCGAGGGCGCGCTGGTCTTCGCCTGTCTGCTGCACATCACGGGCCGCACCGACGCGGCGCACTTCTGGTGGCACTTCGGCGCCGGCGCCGGCAGCCGGACCGCCGCCTACTGCCTGTACCTCTCGCACCGCCGCAACGGCGAGTACCGCGACGCCGCGTACTGGCGCGAGCAGGCCGCGCACGGGCCCGACGAGGAGCGGCCCTCGGCGGCCGCGTTCGACGAGAAGCAGCTGCTCCCGGACGCGGCCCGGCACAACCTCCTGGTCCAGTGGCACAGCGGGCTCGCCCCGACCCTGCCGGCCGCCCTGGAGCATGTGATCAACCAGCTCGTGGTGGACAGCGACGACGAGGACTTCGGCGAGATCCCGCGCCCCTCCCCCACCCTGGTCCGGGACCTCGGCCGGACCTGGTAGCCGGGCGGCGGGGCGGTGGTCACAGGAAGCTGACGCCCTGGGCGAGCGGGAGGTCCGCCGAGTAATTGACGGTGTTGGTGGCCCGGCGCATATAGGCGCGCCAGGCGTCGGAGCCGGACTCGCGGCCGCCGCCGGTCTCCTTCTCCCCGCCGAAGGCGCCACCGATCTCCGCCCCCGACGTGCCGATGTTGACGTTGGCGATCCCGCAGTCGGACCCGTCGGCTGCGAGGAAGCGTTCGGCCTCGCGCTGGTCGCGGGTGAAGATGCTGGAGGACAGCCCCTGCGGCACGTCGTTGTGCAGCGCGAGCGCCTCGTCGAAGGTGCGGTAGGTCAGGACGTAGAGGATCGGCGCGAAGGTCTCGGTGCGGACGATCGCGTTCTGCTCGGGCATCCGCACGATCGCCGGGCGAAGGTAGGCGGCCTCGGGGGCCTCGTCCGCCAGGCACCGTTCGCCACCGGTGAGCAGCTTGCCGCCGGCCCGCTGCGCGGCGGCCAGCGCCTCGGACATCGCCGTGCGGGCGGCCGGGCCGATCAGCGGGCCGACCAGCGTGGCCGGGTCGAACGGGTCGCCCACCGGCAGCCGTTGGTACGCGTGGACGATGCGCGTGAGGAAGCGGTCGGCGACGTCCTCGTGGACGATCAGCCGGCGCAGCGTCGTACAGCGCTGGCCCGCGGTGCCGGCGGCGGAGAAGACCACGGCGCGGACGGTCAGGTCCAGGTCGGCCGACGGGGTGACCACGGCGGCGTTGTTGCCGCCGAGTTCGAGCAGGCAGCGGCCGAACCGGGCGGCCACCCGGGGCGCGACCTCGCGTCCCATGCGGACCGAGCCGGTCGCGCTGACCAGGGCCACCCGCGGGTCGTCGACCAGGGCCTCTCCGCAGTCCCGGGCGCCAATCAGCAGCCGGTGCACCCCGGCGGGCGCGCCGGTGTCGGCGGCGGCCCGGGCGAGCAGCGCGTCGCAGGCCAGCGCGGTGAGCGGGGTGAGCTCGGACGGCTTCCAGACCACCGGGTCGCCGCAGACCAGGGCGATCGCGGTGTTCCAGGACCACACGGCGACCGGGAAGTTGAAGGCGGAGAGCACCCCGACCACGCCGAGCGGGTGCCAGCTCTCGGAGAGCCGGTGGCCGGGGCGTTCGCCGGCGATGGTGCGTCCGTAGAGCTGCCGGGACAGGCCGACCGCGAAGTCGCAGATGTCGATCATCTCCTGGACCTCGCCGAGCGCCTCTGAGCGGATCTTGCCGGCCTCGATGGTGACCAGGTCGGCGAGGTCCTCCTGATGGGCGGTCAGCAGCGCGCCCAGCCGTTTGACCAGCGCCCCGCGCCGCGGCGCGGGCACCGTGCGCCACTCCTGGAAGGTCCGGTGCGCCTCGGCGACGGCCGCGTCGATCTGCTCGGGCGTGGTGGCGGCGAGGTCGGCGAGGAGGCCGCCGGTGAGGGGCGTACGGGCGGGGAGGGTCTTGCCGGTGGCGGCGGTGACGGCGTCGAGGTCGGCGCCGCAGCGGCGGAGGGCGGTGGCCGCGCGGGCGCGCAGCGCGGCGGTGTCGGGGAGCCGGGGGCCGGCGGGGGTGGCGGCGGGCATGTCGCGCTCCTGGGGTGAGAAGGGGCCAAGGGGTGTTCAGGGGGCGGGGACGGGTTCCGCGTCGATCAGTTCCCCGTGGTCCAGGGCGCGTAGCGCGGCACCCGCCCGGAGGGTGAACAGCGCCTGCCGCAGCGAACGGTCCTGCTGCCCGGCGTAGAGCGCGAACGGGTCGGCCACCGGGCGGCCGATCGCCTCGGACAGCCGGTGGGCGTCGAAGGGCGCGCCGGCCAGGTCCGCGTCGTGGCGGCCTGCCCCGGTCAGGTTGGAGCGGAAGATGCCGGCGGCGGAGCGCGGCAGGAAGTCCTCGTAGACGATCGGGTGGGCGGTGAGCCAGCCGTGGGTGAGCAGGCCGGCCAGGTCGGCGGGCGGGCGCCGGCCGTCCCGGGGGCGCGCGGGATCCGGGCGGTAGGTGAAGAACGCCAGGTGGGAGACGGCGAGTTGATGTTCGGAGCCGGGGAAGCCCTGGAGCCAGAGGCAGCGGGCGGTCTGCTGCCGGTCGGCGCCCGGGCGCAGTACCGTCCGGCGGTCGGTCTCGGCCATGAGGTGGTCGTAGCGGGCCCGGCCGGCGCGGGTGAGGGCGATCCCGCGCGCCTCGACCTCGCCGAACCGGACGCGCAGGGCGCCGCGGGTGAGCCGGCCGTCGGGCTCGCGGAAGGTCCGGGTCTCGGCCAGGGCCCGGAAGGAGGTCTGGCGCAGCAGGACGTCCGGGCCCTCCCAGCGCGGGGGTCCCTGGATCCGGTCGATCATGGTGATGCCGCGTTCGCCCATGCGGCGGTGGAGGGCGTCGATGTCGAGGACGCGCGGGGTGAGGTGGTTGAGGTGGGTGGTCGTCACCCCGCCGATGTCGGCGGCGACGGCGGAGACCCGTTCCAGTTCGGCGTACCAGGCGCGGTCGACCGGCTCCGGTGAGAGGGCGAACGCGGCGGCCGCGAGGGTGAGGAAACGTTCGGCCTGGGGGTCGGGGAGCCCGCCCTCCGCCTCGGCGCGGGCGGCCAGGGTGAGGAGTTCGGGCGGGAAGAGCTGCCGGCGGGCGAGGAAGGCGTCGAGCCGGGCGGCGAGGTCCGGGCCGAAGAAGCGGCGGTCGGAGGTGGTCAGGAGGGAGGTGAAGACGCGGAAGGGGTTGCGTTCCAGTTCCTCGGGGGCGGTCGGCCGGAAGGCGGTGGAGACGACCGGCACCGCGCCCTCGCCGCCGTCCCGCAGGTCGTAGCAGCCCACCGGGTGCATGCCGAGCGCCGCGAAGACCTGGGCGGCCTGCCGGAGTTCCTCCGGTGTGCCGACGCGGATGGCGCCGTGCCGTTCCACGCCGACCCGGGCCGGGCCGCCGAGCCGGCCGGCCTCCGGGTCCCGGGCCGCGACCTCGTCGTTGATCTGCCCGGTCACCTCCAGCAGCGTGGTGTAGGCGGGGACTTCGGTGCCGTACATGCCGGACAGCCGGCGGGCGAACGCGGCGCGCAGTTGCCAGGTGGGGACCATACGCAGCTCCGGGGGGGCGGGGAGGGGACGGGTACCGGGCGGGGTCAGATGATGTGGGCCTCCGGGCGGGCCGCGGGCGGTGCGCCGTCGTCGAAGCGGGTCGCGGCGAGCGGGCCGATGTCGAGGAACGGCTCGCGGCCCAGGTAGAGGTCGCGGACGAGTTCGCCGACGGCCGGGGCCTGGAGGAAGCCGTGGCCGGAGAAGCCGGTGGCGTACAGGAACCGGCCGGGGCGGCCGGCCTCGCCGATCAGCGCGTTGCGGTCGGGGGTCATCTCGTAGAGGCCGGCCCAGCCGTCGACGACCGGGAGGCCGGCGAGGTCCGGGGCCCGGCGGGCCGCGGCGGCACGCAGCGGTGCCAGCCATTCACGGCTGAACTCCCGCCCGAATCCCGGGGTTTGGCGGGTGTCGGAGAGGCCCATGAGCAGTCCGCCGGCGCCGTCGTTGTGGAAGTAGAGGGTGGAGCCGAAGTCGAGGGTGAAGGGGATCCGGGGCGGGGCGGGGTGCAGCGGGCCGGTGAAGGCGATCTGCCGGCGCAGCGGGGTGACCGGGAGGGCGACCCCGGCCAGCGCGCCGACCGCCCGGGACCAGGCGCCCGCGCAGCAGATGACCGTGGAGGTGCGGACCGTGCCGTGCGGGGTGCGCACGGCACGGATCACGCCGTCCGCGGTGTCGACGGCGGTGACCGGGCAGCGGGTGCGGACGGTCGCGCCGAGCCGGCGGGCGGCACGCAGATAGCCGGTGACCGCGGCACGGGGCAGGGCGTGGCCGTCGGTGGGTGAGTAGGCGGCGGCGACGATGCCGCGGGGGTCGACGTAGGGGCACAACTCCCGGGCGGCGCGCGGGCCGACGAGGCGGCTGGGGACGCCGTGCCGGTTCTGGGTCTCGACGCCCTCGGTGAAGACGGCCAGTTCGCGGTCGTCGGCGAGGAGGAAGAGGTAGCCGACGGTGGTCAGGCCGATGTCGGCGCCGGGCCGGCGGGCGAAGTCCCGCCAGGCGGCCAGGCTGCGCAGCCCGAGCCGGATGTTGAGCGGGTCGGAGAACTGGGCGCGGACGCCGCCGATCGGTTTGCCGGAGGACCCGGAAGCGGGCCGGTCGCGCTCCAGCAGGAGCACCCGGCCGACGCCCGCCTCGGCCAGGTGGAAGGCGATGCTCGCGCCGATCACCCCGCCGCCGACGATCACCACGTCGGCCCGTCCTGGGAGGGGCGCTGCGGCCGTGGCCGATGCCGCGTCACAAGCCATCCGGTCCGCCTTCCCGTGTCGCGGTGCGGGAGCCGGTGCCGGTCGGGCACCGGTGGTGCGAAGGATGACGGGCGTGCCGTCGCGCGTCCATGGGGCGGGCGGCGGACGCGGTGTCCCGGGCTCCGGAACTGCCGGGTTCCCGGTCCCAGGGTTCTGGGCGGGGCGGGGTTGCGCAAGGTGGCCGGCTGCTCCGGGCGCGCGGTCCGGTCACCCCGACGGGGCCGGTCGGCGCGCCCGCCGGGTCGCCCGCGCGCACGCTGGAGCGGCCGCCGTCGTGTCCGCCTGGAGGTCCCGGTGCCCGCAGCCGCCCGCTTCCGCACCCTGGCCGTACTGCTCGTCGCGGGCCTCGGCGCCGTCCTGCCGGCGGCTCCGGGGGTCCCCGCCGCCGTGCCGGGCCCGGGAGCCGGCCGGGGTTTGTTCGAGACCACGGACCTGGCGGTGTCCGGGCAGGGCGCGCACACGTACCGCATCCCGGCGCTGGCCACGCTGCCGGACGGCACGCTGATCGCGGCGTACGACCGGCGGAACCACAGCGCGGCCGATCTGCCGGGCGACGTGGACGTGATGGTGCGGCGCAGTGTCGACAAGGGGCGCACCTGGAGCGCGCCGCGGGCGGCGGTGGACTACGACGGCGGGGTGGGGGCCGGGGACCCGAGCCTGCTGGTGGACCGGACGACCGGGCGGATCTTCCTCTTCCACGCGTACGCGCCCAAGGGGGTCGGTTTCGGCACCGCGGGCACCGGCAACGCGCACGACAGCACCAGCGTGCTGCACACCGATTACAGCTGGTCCGACGACGGCGGCCGCAGCTGGCGGCACCGCCGGATCACCCGCGCCCTGAAGGACCCGTCCTGGCGCGGCATCTTCGCCTCGTCCGGGTCCGGCAGCCAGCTGTCCGGCGGGCGGCTGCTGCAGCAGTACGCGTTCCGCACGGCGGACGGCGGCATGTGGGCGGCGAGCGCGTACAGCGACGACCACGGGGCGACCTGGCACCTGGGGACGCCGGTGGGGCCGCGGATGGACGAGAACAAGACCGTCGAGCTGGCCGACGGGCGGGTGCTGCTCAACAGCCGCACCACGAGCACGCCCCGGCGGCTGGTCGCGCACTCGCGGGACGGCGGGCTGTCGTACAGCGCCCCGGTGGCCGACGACGAGCTGCCCGATCCGGCCAACAACGCCTCGATCCTGCGGTACGACCCGGCGGCGCCGGCCGGCCGGCCGCGGGCGCACTGGCTGCTGTTCAGCAATACGGCGAGCGCCCGGGCCCGGGAGAACCTCACCGTGCGGGGCTCGTGCGACGACGGGAAGAGCTGGCCGGTGTCCCGGACCGTGGTGCCGGGGCCGGCCGGATACTCGACGCTGACCCGGCTGCCGGACGGCACGTTCGGGCTGCTCTACGAGACCGGCCCGTACCGGAAGATCACCTTCGCCCGGTTCGACGGGGCATGGCTGGGGATGCGCTGCCCGGGGCCGTCACCCGGGTGAACCGCCGCTTCACACGGACGGGTCCTCGACGGCGGGCGGCCAGGCCGGGCGGGCGCCGTCGGGGACGGCGGCCAGCGCATGGCCGACCGTCGGGTAGCAGGAGAAGACGCCCAGGGACTGCGTGCCGACCAGCAGCCGGAGCATCCGTACGCCGAGGGAGGCCAGCAGCAGCCGGCCCTCCAGGCGGCGGCAGAGCCATTCCAGGGCCAGCAGGCAGCTGAGCCCCCGGGAGTCGCAGAAGCGCAGGGCGGTCAGGTCCAGTACGAGGAAGCGGTGACCGGCCGAGACCACCGACCGCGCTTCGGCGAGGAACGCCTGCTCGGTGCGGAGGTCGAGTTCCCCGCTGACCCGCAGCACCGCGCACTCCTCCGCCTCCACGACCGAGGTGACCGCCAACGACCGCATCTCCGAGCTCATGCCGTCCAGACTATGCGGCGCCGCCGCCGGCACCACCGCTGCGGGCGGCCGGATCCGATCGGGCGGCCGCAGTGGGCGACGGGCACCCCACAGGAGCGGTACGGGCAGCCGCCCGGGGCCGCGGCCGGTGCAGAAGCGGTCCGGAGCGGGCAAAAACGGGCAGTTTTTCTGTCCTGACGGGCAGGACTTCGGTCGGCCCCGGTTGCTATAAACCTGATGCGGGCGGAAACGGGCAGGCCCGTGACCGAACGGAAGCCACCGGAAAACCACCGGACACCGGGCAGGAGTGAGCCATGAGGGCCGAGGAACGCCAGCACCGCATCCTCGCGCTGGCCCGGCAGTCCGGCCGGGTCGAGGTCGCCGATGCCGCGGCCGAGTTCGGCGTGGCCCGCGAGACCGTCCGCCGCGACCTGAGCGAGCTGGAGCGCCGCGGGCTGGTCCGGCGGACGCACGGGGCCGCGTACCCGGTCGAGAGCGCCGGTTTCGAGACCACGCTCGCCCGGCGGGAGACCCAGCAGGTGGCCGAGAAGCGGCGGATCGCCGCGGCCGCCGCGGAACTGGTCGGCTCCGCCGAGACGGTGTTCGTCGACGAGGGCTACACCCCGGAGCTGGTCGCCATGCTGCTGCCGACCGACCGCCCGCTGACCGTGATCACCGCCTCGCTGCGGACCGCGTCCCTGGTCTCCGCCGCGGAGTCCGCCACCGTGCTGCTCGCCGGCGGCCGGGTGCGCTCCGGGACGCAGGCGACGGTGGGGTCCTGGGCCCGCGACATGCTCTCCCGGTTCGTGATCGACCTGGCGTTCCTCGGGGCGAACGGCGTCTCCCGGGAGCACGGACTGACCACCCCCGACCCGGCGGTCGCGGAGGTGAAGGAGCAGGCCGTCCGCTCCTCGCGGCGGCGGGTGCTGGTCGGGGTGCACAGCAAATTCGGCGCCAGCAGCTTCTGCCGGTTCGCCGAGGTCGGCGACTTCGACACGATCGTCACCGACGCGGGGCTGTCCGCGCCGGAGGCCCACCGCTACTCCCTCCTGGGGCCGCAGGTGCTCCGGGTCTGACCCAGGGCCCGGACCGGACCGGTCCGCACCACACCACCAGCCGCCGCCGAGGCCGCACCGCATCGCGGGCCCTCGTGCG
The DNA here is from genome assembly GCF_040652715.1 of Streptomyces sp. NPDC048196. Taxonomy (NCBI): domain Bacteria; kingdom Bacillati; phylum Actinomycetota; class Actinomycetes; order Kitasatosporales; family Streptomycetaceae; genus Streptomyces; species Streptomyces sp. NPDC048196. The sequence continues at coordinate 94,453 of NZ_JBEZMM010000008.1, forward strand.
GTTCCCCCACCGTGCCTCGGCACGACCTTGTATCCCCGATATGCCGACATGCAGTGAAAAAGAGAGGTATGAGCCGTGCGAGCACGATCCCCCGGGCCACGCCGCGGCCCCCGCGCGGCGGGGCTCACCGCCCTGGCCCTGGCCCTGTCGCTGTCCACCACCGGCTGCTACCGCGGCGCCGGTGACGCCGGCAACGACGGCCGCAACACCCTGAACGTCCTGATGGTCAACAACCCGCAGATGGTGGATCTGCAGCGGCTCACCGCCGAGCACTTCACCAAGGAGACCGGCATCAAGGTCAACTTCACCGTGCTGCCGGAGGACGACCTGCGCGACAAGATGAGCCAGGACTTCTCCAGCCAGGCCGGCCAGTACGACGTGGCCAGCGTCAGCAATTACGAGACCCCCATCTACGCCCGCAACGGCTGGCTGGCGGAACTCGGCACCCGTGCCGCGAAGGACCGGACGTTCGACCAGAACGACATCCTCCCGCCGCTCCGCAGCTCCCTCACCGCCGCCGACGGCAAGATCTACGCGGAACCGTTCTACGGCGAATCGTCCTTCCTGATGTACCGCAAGGACCTGCTCAAGGCCGCCGGCCTGACCATGCCCGCGCACCCCACCTGGCACCAAGTTGCCACACTCGCAGCCAAGTTGGACGGATTCCGCAAGGGCATGAAGGGCATCTGCCTGCGCGGCCAGCCCGGCTGGGGCCAGCTGGCCGCGCCGCTGACCACCGTCGTCAACACCTTCGGCGGAACGTGGTTCACCAAGGACTGGAAGGCACGGGTCGACAGCCCGGAATTCACCCGGGCCACCCGGTTCTACGTCGATCTGGTCCGCAAGCACGGCGAGGCGGGCGCCCCGCAGGCCGGCTACACCGAGTGCCTCAACGACATGCAGCAGGGCAAGGTCGCCATGTGGTACGACGCCACCGCCGGCGCCGGCTCCCTGGAAACCACCGGCTCCAAGGTCGCCGGCAGGATCGGCTACGCCCCCGCACCGGTCGAGCGCACCCGCACCTCCGGCTGGCTCTACACCTGGGCCTGGGGCGTGCAGAAGGCCAGCACGCACCAGGACGCCGCCTGGAAGTTCATCCGCTGGGCCTCGGGCGCCTCGTACGAACGGCTGGTGGGCCGCGAACTGGGCTGGTCGAGGGTGCCCGGCGGCAAACGGGCCTCGCTCTACCGCAACCCCGACTACACCCGGTCCGCCGGCGCCTTCGCCGCGGCCACGCAGCACGCCATCGGCTCGGCCCGGCCCGGCGACCCCGGCGTCCAGCAACGCCCCGCCCCCGGGATCCAGTTCGTCGGCATCCCCGAATTCTCCGACCTCGGCACCAAGGTCTCGCACGAGATCAGCGCGGCCATCGCCGGCAAGCAGAGCGTGCCCGAGGCCCTTACCGCGAGCCAGCGACTGGCGCAGGAGGTGTCCGATGCCTACGCAGACCACTGAACCGGCCCGGGAGGCCGCGGCCCCGGGAGCACCGCCGGCCGGCGGACCGGCCGCCCGCGCCCGCCGCACCGGGCGGGCCAAGGACTGGGCCCGGCGCGCCCCGCTCCTGCCCGCCCTGGTCTTCCTGATCGTCGTCACCCAGCTCCCGTTCGTGGCGACGGTGGTGATCTCCTTCACCCGCTGGAACGCGCTGGCCCCCGACCACCGCGGCTTCGCCGCCTTCGCCAACTACCGGGCGGTCTTCACCGATCCGGCCCTGCGGTCCTCGGTGGGCACGACGGTGCTGCTGACCGTGACCGTGGTGCTCGTCAGCCTGGTGCTCGGGCTGGGCCTGGCGCTGCTGCTGGACCGCAGCTTCCGCGGCCGCGGCATCGTCCGGACGCTGCTCATCACCCCGTTCCTGGTCGTTCCGGTGGCCTCCGCGCTGCTGTGGAAGCACGCCCTCTACAACGCCTCGTACGGGCTGATCAACGGCTCGCTGACCTGGATATGGGGTCTGTTCGGAAGCGACAACGCACCGCAGCCGGACTGGATGACCGATGTGCCGCTGGCCTCGGTCGAGGTGTCGCTGATCTGGCAGTGGACGCCGTTCATGATGCTGATCCTGCTGGCCGGGCTGCAGAGCCGGGCGGCCGACGCGGTCGAGGCGGCCCGGATGGACGGGGCCACCGCCTTCGACATCTTCCGTTACCTGACCCTGCCGCATCTGCGCCGCTACCTCGAACTGGCCGCGCTGCTGGGCACCGTCTACGTCGTCCAGAACTTCGACGCGGTGTTCACCATCACGTCCGGGGGCCTGGGCACCGCCAACCTCCCGTACACCATCTACCAGACCTTCTACCAGGCCCACGACTACGGACGGGCGTCCGCGCAGGGCGTCGTCGTGGTCGTGTGCTCCCTGCTCGTGGCGACCTTCGCGCTGCGTACCGTCTCGTCCCTGCTGCGCGAGGAGGTCACCCGATGAACCGCGCACCCCTGACCCGGCGCCCACGGCGGACCGGGAGCCTGCTGGGCCTGGCGGCCTGGCTGTGCGGGATCGCCTTCTTCCTGCCCGTCGCCTGGATGGTGCTGACGTCCTTCCACAGCGAGGCGGACGCGGCGACCAACCCGCCGAGCGTCGGCGCGGGGCTGAGCCTGCACGGCTACCGGGAGTTCTTCGGCGCGGACAGCGGCGTCAGCCCCTGGCCCCCGCTGCTCAACTCCCTGACGGCATCGGTGGTTTCCACCCTGCTCGTGCTGGCGCTCGCCGTCCCGGCCGCGTACGCCCTGGCCATCAAGCCGGTACGGAAGTGGAGCGACGTCCTGTTCTTCTTCCTCTCCACGAAGATGCTGCCGCTGGTGGCCGGTCTGCTGCCGGTCTACCTCGTCGCCCAGAACACCGGGCTGCTCGACAGCGTCTGGCTGCTGGTCATCCTCTACACGTCGATGAACCTGCCGATCGCGGTGTGGATGATGCGCTCGTTCCTCGCCGAGGTGCCGGTGGAGATGCTGGAGGCGGCCTCGATCGACGGTGCCGGGCTGACCACCACGCTGACCCGCATCGTGGCTCCGGTCGCCCTGCCCGGCATCGCCGCGACGGCGCTGATCTCGTTCATCTTCAGCTGGAACGAGCTGCTGTTCGCCCGGGTCCTGACCGGGATCGTGGCCGGCACCGCGCCGGTGTTCCTGACCGGACTCGTGACCAGCCAGGGCCTGTTCCTGGCCAAGGTGTGCGCCGCCGCCACCGTCATCTCGCTCCCGGTGCTCGTCGCCGGATTCGCCGCCCAGGACAAACTCGTCCAGGGCCTGTCGCTCGGAGCCGTGAAATGACTCGCGGCCGTGCAACGAAGGGAACCGTGAAATGAAGGCCGCACTGATCAGCGCCCCCGGCAAGGTCGAGGTCACCACCGTGGACGACCCCACCCCCGGGCCGCGCGAGGTCGTGGTCCAGGTGGCCGCCTGCGGGCTGTGCGGCACCGATCTGCACATCCTCCAGGGCGAGTTCGCGCCCACCCTGCCGGTCGTCCCGGGCCACGAGTTCGCCGGTACGGTCGTCGCGACCGGCACCGCGGTCACCGAGCTCGCCGAGGGCGACCGGGTGGCCGTCGACCCCTCCCTGTACTGCCACGAGTGCCACTACTGCCGGATCGGCCGCAACAACCTCTGCGAGCGCTGGGCCGCGATCGGGGTGACCACGGCCGGCGGCGCCGCCGAGTTCGCCGTGGCACCGGTCGCGAACTGCGTCAAGCTGCCCGACCACGTCCGCACCGAGGACGCGGCCCTGATCGAGCCGCTGTCCTGCGCGGTCCGCGGCTACGACATCCTGCGCTCCCAGCAGCTGGGCAGCCAGGTGCTGATCTACGGGTCGGGCACGATGGGCCTGATGATGCTGGAGCTGGCCAAGCGGACCGGTGCGGCCGGCGTGGACGTCATCGACATCAACCCCGAACGGCTGGCCACCGCCCGCACACTGGGCTGCAGCAACGCCGCCGGCTCCGCCGACGAGCTGGACCGGCCGCGCGGCTGGGACGTGGTCATCGACGCCACCGGCAACGAACGCGCCATCCAGGACGCGCTCGGCCGGGTCGGCAAGGGCGGCACGTTCCTCCAGTTCGGCGTGGCCGACTACGCCGCCCGCGCCGTCATCGAGCCGTACCGGATCTACAACCAGGAGATCACCATCACCGGCTCGATGGCCGTCCTGCACAGCTACGAACGCGCCGCGGAACTCTTCGCGGCGGGCGTCCTCGACCCGGAGGTCTTCATCAGCGACCGCCTCCCCCTGGACCACTACGCCGAGGCGATCGGCCGGTTCCAGGGCGGGCAGGGCCGCAAGATCCAGGTCTGCCCGTAGGACGTGCCCGGCCCTCACTCCGCCAGGCGTGCCGGCGCGAGCTCGCCGTGCAGCAGCGCGCTGCCGAGCGGGGTGAGGGCGTGGACGACGCAGCCGCCGTCGCGCCGGCTGCGGGCCAGGTCGGCCTCGCGCAGCGCGCTGACGTGCTCGCTGGCCGACGGCGCGGAGACCCGGAGGCGGCGGGCCAGTTCACCGGTGGTGGCGGGCGCGTCGAGGGCGGCGAGAACCCGGGCCCGGGTGCGGCCCAGCAGGGCGGACAGCGCCTCCGGGCGGCAGCCGCGGGTGGCATCCGGCGCCCAGCCGGTGACGTGTTCCACCGGGTGGACGAGGACCGGCGGCAGGCCGGGGTCGGCGAGCGCGATGGGCCGGCGCCAGCAGAAGTGGGACGGGATCAGCCGCAGCCCGCGGCCGCGCAGATGCAGCTCGCGCTCGCAGGGATAGTCCACGGACAGCACCGGCGGGTCCCAACGCGCGGACGGCCGAAGGGAGTTGAGCATGCCGTCCACGCCGCCGCGGCAGAACGCGCGGGTCCGGGTGCCGCGGTCGCAGCCGACCGTGGCGGCCACCTGTGTCCAGTCCGGCGCGACCACCGCACGGTGCACCTCCGCAAGGGCGATGGCCAGTTCGTCGAGCGGCTGCCGGCTGCCCGCGGCCAGCGCACCGGTCCAGCGCGGCAGCCGGGCCGGCAGCGCGGCCCGGGCGGCCTCCGCGACCAGCCGGTCGGCGGGGGTGTCGCGGAGCGCCGCCAGGCCCGCGGCGAGCCCGTCGCGGGCCGCATCGGGGGTGAGGAAGTCCGGGAAGTAGCGGGCGCCGGCCGGGGCGAGGACGCTGATCAGCCGGGCGGCCCGGACCAGCCCGCGGGCGTCCAGCTCGCGCCGGGCCCGGGCCCGCCAGGCCGCGTACACCGGCACTCCGGGACCGGCCGGCACCAGCTGGTGCATCGCCAGCACCGTTTCCCAGAGCGGGTCGGGTTCCGCGGCGATCTGCAGCCGCGCGACGTCCCGGTCCTCGAAGTGGATGCGCAACATGCGGCCCCCGCAGCATGCTCATGACCCCGTTGCCGGAGCCCTGTGTTCCGGGCCTCCCCCGGGCCCCGCCGTCAGCCTGCCGGGCCGGGGACGGGGTGTCCAGGGCGAGGGCCGGCCGGCCGTGTGCACAGGTGGTGAAGGCGGGGAGCGCGGGACGCGGTGCGCGAGCGGCCCGGCGGCCGGTTCCGGCCAGGGGGCAGGGGCGGGGCCTTGGCGGGCCCCCGGAGTCAGTCGCCGGCCGTGAGCCGCTCGGCGAGGCGGGCCAGGAACACCCGCTGCCCCGTCACCAGCCGCCCGTGCGCCTCGTCCGGGGAGAACCACGCCACCCGGTCGATCTCCGGGAAACTGCGGACCGTGCCGGAGCCGCGCGGCCATTCCATGGTGAAGGTGCCGGGCACGATCCGTTCCGGGTCGAGATCGCCCTCGACGGCCCACACGGTCACCACCTTGCCGCCGGACTGCCGGGTCTCCCCCAGCGGCAGACAGGTGCCGTCGGGCGGCGGCAGCCCGAGCTCCTCCTCGAACTCCCGCCGGGCGGCGGCCCACGGCTCCTCGGGCGGCCGGTACTCCCCCTTGGGCACGGACCAGGCGCCCGCGTCCCGCCGGGCCCACAGCGGTCCGCCCATGTGCGCCAGCAGCACCTCGACGCCGGGCCCGCCCCTGCGGTACAGCAGCAGCCCGGCGCTGCGCCGCGCCGCCACGGCCTACGCCTCCCCGCCGGGATGCGCGGCGAGGACGGTGCCCACCGTGTCCGCCTCCGCGGCCGTCTTGTCGTCCCGGTAGCGCACCACGCGCGCGAACCGCAGCGTCACCCCCGCCGGGTAGCGCGAGGACGTCTGCAGCCCGTCGTAGGCGATCTCCACGACGAGTTCCGGCCGCACGGTCACCACATGCCCGTCGTCGGACACCGCGAGCTCCCGCAGCCGCTCGGTCTGCCAGCCGAGGACGGTGTCGGTGAGCCCCTTGAAGGTCTTGCCGAGCATGACGAACCCGCCGTCCGGGTCGCGGGCGCCCAGGTGGAGGTTGGACAGCTTTCCGGTGCGCCGGCCGTGCCCCCACTCCGCCGCGAGTACCACCAGGTCCAGGGTGTGCACCGGCTTCACCTTCAGCCAGGCGGCGCCCCGGCGGCCCGCGCTGTACGGGGCGTCGAGCGCCTTGACCATGACGCCCTCGTGGCCGCGGTCCAGCGTCCGGGTCCAGAACTCCTCGGCGGCCGCGCGGGCCGCGGGGTCGGCCGGGTCCTCGACCACACAGCGCCGCACCCGCATCGGCTCCGGCACCAGCCGCGCCAGCTCCGCATGCCGCCGGGCGCCCGGCAGTTCCAGCAGTTCCCGGCCGTCCACCGCCAGGACGTCGAAGAAGACCGCGGAGAGCGGCAGCGCGGCCTGCGCGGCGGCGACATCGACCCGTGATCCGAACCGGCCCGCGACCTGCTGGAACGGCACCGGACGGCCGCTCCGTCCGAGGGCGATCACCTCGCCGTCGAGGATGAAGCGGTCGGCCGGCAGCTCCCGGGCGGCGGCGGTCACCTCGGGCAGCCGCCCGGTGACCTCGTCCAGCGTGCGGGTGTAGATCCGTACGTCCGGGCCGTCCCGGTGCACCTGGACGCGGATGCCGTCGAGCTTCTCCTCCACGGCGCAGGCCCCCAGTTTGTCGATGGCCTCGGCCACGGACTTGGCGCTGTGCGCCAGCATCGGCCCGACCGGCCGGCCGACGGTCAGCCGGAAGCGGGTCAGCGCCGCCGGCCCCTCCGCGAGCAGCTCCCGGGCCACGTCCTGCAGCGAGCCGGCGAGCATCACCGCCCGCCGCACGTCCTCGGCGGGCACCTCGGTCGCCGCGGCCAGCCCCTCGACCGCGAGGGCGTCCAGCGCGCCCTGGCGCACCTCGCCGGTGAGCAGTGCGACCAGGAACCGCTGCTCCTCGGCGGTCGCCGCGCCCAGCAGCTCCCGCACCCGCCGGCGCCGCTCCGCCTGCGCCCCGGCCCCGGCGACCCCGGCCAGCCCGGTCAGCGCCGCGTCCGCCTCCCCCACGGTCAGCGTGGCCCGCTCCGCGGCCGGAACCGGCTCGCGCAGCACGCTCCAGCCGACCCCGATCCGCCCCTGGGGCAGCCGCCCGGCCAGATACGGGATGACCACCGGGACGTCCTCCGGCGCCGCGGCCCGGAACAGCCCGGCCAGCAGCGCGATCTTCCGCGACCGCGCGGAGGTCGCGGCCACCTCCCCTGACACCTGCGCGAGATCGGCCAGCAACATAGGGCCATGGTGCCTCCGTACGGCCCGCGGCGCAGGTGGGCCCGCCGTGAAGTAGCCTCACCCACAAGCAATTTCTGCGCCGAACGGGCAGCTGCCGGCTCAGCCGGCTTCCCCGGTGGTGCGCGCAGGGCGATGCCGATCGGAGGGTGTGCGATGGACCCGGAGGACCTCATGGCGGAGGCGGCCCGGCTCGCCACCGAATCCGTGGAGAACGGCTGGGGCGGCCCCTTCGGCGCGGTGCTCACCCGCGACGGCGAGATCGTCGCCCGCGGCCAGAACCGCGTCCTGCTCACCGGCGACCCCACCGCGCACGCCGAGGTGGAATGCATCCGCGAGGCCGTGCGCCGGCTCAACCCCGAGGCGCCGTCCATTTCCCGGCAGCGCCAAGGCGAAAGCACCCTGGCGTACGTACCGCGCCCGGAAGGCTCCTCCGATCCGGTCCCCGCACGCGCCCGGATGCTGCGAGGCTGCTCGATCTACGTCAGCGGCGCACCGTGCCCGATGTGCCTGAGCGCCATCTACTGGGCGCGGCTGGACGCGGTGTATTTCGGCTGCGATCTGGAGGAGACCCGGAAACTGGGATTCGACGACTCGTTCCAGTACGAGGAATTCGACAAACCGCTCGACCGGCGCGCGATCACGATGGAGCAGCTCCACCCCGAGCTGGGCGCCCGCGCCTACGACGCCTGGCGGGAACGGGCGGACCGGCACTGGTACTGAGCTCCAGTCCCCCCGTGGACGGCCTGCTCACTCGTACATCACGTACTCCGGCTGCGGCCTGAGCGCCAGCACCTCGTTCGGCGTCATCAGGTGGCTGCCGCCCTGCGCGTCCTCCTCGTAGAAGAGCTTGAAACCGGTGTGCAGCCCGTCCGGCAGCTCGCGCACCAGCCGCTTCCAGGTACCGCGTTTGAGCCCCGGCGAGCCGATGCCGTCGGCGCTCTTGATCAGCGCCACGCCCGGTTGCGGCCGCAGCGCGGACTGCTCCCGTACGACGGACGTGGCGACCTGATGGAAGACCAGCGGTTTCTCCGGCAGGTCGTGCGCCTCGACCAGCCCCGACAGATAGCGGGCCACCGAGGTCAGCTCATGGCCGTCGGTCCGCCCGTAGGAGTCGCCCGGTATCGCGCCGGGGCCCATCTCCCACTCGGGGTCCAGCGCCACCCCCACGTCCGGGTGGACCAGCCACTCCCGCAGCGCCTTGACCTCGTCGAGCACCGCCGCCCGCCCGGGCTGGACGTTCAGCAGCAGCATCGCCCGCCGGCGGCGCGCCAGCCGGTGGAAGCGGGCGATGGTCGCGGCGGGCGTCCGGGAGCGGTAGGTGCCGTCCGGGCCGGGGGTGGAGTTGGCGACGACGGCCAGCAGCTCCAGTACGGGCAGCGGTTCGCGCCCCGCCGCAAAACGGCGGGCCGTCTTCTCGATCTCGTCGGCGCGCTCCGCCGGATCGCCGGTCCCGAGCCGGCCGAGCGCCGCCGCACCGGGCAGACCGCAGAAGCCGACCATCCGGTACCGCGGGAACAACTCCCGCCCTCCTCGGGGGAGTTCAGGGCGGGGGCGGTGCGGCGTCCGGGCCGGGGTGGGAGAACCGTGCGGGCCGGGCGTGGTGGGCGAGGCGTGCGAGGACCGGGGCGCGGGCTTGGCGTCCGAGCGGCCGGCGGACGGCGCCTCCCCGCAGCCGGTGAGCAGCGTGAGGCCGGCCGCCACGGACGCCGCGAGCGCCTCCCGGCGGCCGACGCCCGCTGCCCTCCCCGGCGCTCCGTCCGTTGTCCGCCGTGCTGTCCGGTCCGTTCCGGTTCCTGGCGCGGTGTCCGGCACACTGCCTCCGTCCTTCGGGCGTCCCTTTCCGTCCAGTGCGCTTCTCCAGCCGATTCCGCGCAAAACCCGCGCCGCCGCCCTCCTTTCGCCGACCCGGCGAGGTCAGGCCATTTCCGGCCCCCTCGGGCGACCGCACGGGGGCGGAGCAGGCGCAACGCCTCCCCCGGCGCGTAGCGTGAAGACGTGACCAGGCCCCGACGCCTCGATGACGCCACCGCCCCTCCGGACGGCGAGCGTCACCTGTGGTACGCCGCCTACGGCTCCAACATGCACCTCGACCGGCTGACGTACTACCTGGCCGGCGGGCGTCCGCCCGGCGGGCTGCGCAGCTACCCCGGCTGCCGGGACCCGCGCCCGCCCGCCCGTACCGAGCCGGTCATGCTGTCCGGCCGGATGTACTTCGCCACCACCTCGCAGGTGTGGACCGGCGGCCGCGCCTTCTACGACCCCGACCACCGCGCCCCCCAAGCACCGCACGGCGCCGACGGCCGGGCCCCCGAACTCCCCGCGCGGCTCTATCTCCTGACGCATCAGCAGTTCTCCGACATCGCCGCCCAGGAGATGTACCGGGAACCGGGCGGGGAGCTCGATCTCGCGGAGGTGCTGCGCGAGGGACGGGCGCGCATCGGCCCGGGCCGGTACGAAACGCTGGTGTGTGCCGGGCGGCTGGAGGGCCTGCCGGTGCTGACCTTCACGGCCCCCTGGAGCAGTGCTGACGGAGCCGTCGACCTGAACCCGCCGTCCGCGGCCTATCTGCGCCACATCGCGACCGGGATCATCGCCTCCCACGGCTGGAGCGCACGCCGCGCCGCCGGCTATCTGGCCGGCTGCCCGGGCGCCCACGGCCACTGGACGGCCACGGACATCGCCGCGCTGCTCAGCGGCCCAGCAGCGCCGGCAGATCGGCGAACGAGTCGATGACCCGGTCCGGGGTCCCGTCGGCCGCCTCGACGGCCTCGGACTGGTACTTGCCGGTCCGGACCAGCACCCCGGTGATCCCGCAGCGCTGGGCCGCGAGCACGTCGGACTCGACGTCGTCGCCCACCATCAGCGCCTCGGAGGCGGACGTGCCCAGGTGCGCCAGCGCGGCGGCGAAGAACGCCTCGGACGGCTTTCCGGTGACCACGGCATCGACCCGGGCGGCCCGTTCCAGGCCCAGGAGGAAGGCGCCGGTGTCCAGGTCCAGCCCCTGTGCCGTGCGCCAGTACAGATTGCGGTGCATGGCGACGAGCCGGGCACCGGACCGCAGGTGCCGGAACGCCGCGTTCAGCGCCGGGTAGCTGAATTCCTCGCCCGCCCCTCCGAAGACCACCACATCCGGCGCCGCCCCGGAGTCGGTCCCCGGACGGTCCGCCTCCGGACGGTCCGTCCCCGGCCGGTCCGTCCCCTGCACGATCTCGACGCCCTCCAGATCGGCCCGGACATCACCGCTGTTGATCAGCAGACAGCGGGCGTCAGGATGGTGTTTCCGCAGGTAGGCGGCGGTGACCGCGGGCGCGGTGAGGATGTCGTCGGTGCCGACGGGAAAGCCCTCCCCGCTCAGTCGCCGGGCGATCTCGGCGCGGGTGCGCGAGGTGGTGTTGGTGACCAGGGCCAGCGGGAGGTCCGCGGCGCGCAGCCGTTCCATGGCCTCGACGGCACCCGGCAGCGCCTTCCAGGACACCGTGAGCACCCCGTCGATATCGATCAGCACCGCCCGGATGTGTTCCATGGGAACGACGGTAACCACGGTCGGCGGCATCCGGCCGGTGTACGGCCGACGGCGACCGGCCCGACTTGCGCCCGCCCTCCACTTGCGGTTACGTCGGAGACAGGTGTACGGGGTCCGAGACAGGGTTGGACGTGGCGTCCGTCCCCTGGGCAGGGGGTGCCCATCGTGCTGTTCACCGACCGCGTCGACGCAGGTCAGCGCCTTGCCGAAGCGCTGCGGCAGCTGGCGCAGGAAGAGCCCGTGGTGCTGGGCCTGCCGCGGGGCGGGGTCCCGGTGGCCTTCCAGGTGGCGCGGGCGCTGAACGCGCCGCTCGATGTGATCGTGGTCCGCAAACTCGGCGTCCCGTACCAGCGTGAGCTGGGGTTCGGCGCCATCGGCGAGGGCGGCGTGCGGGTGATCAGCGATGACATCGTCCGTCGCGGCCACCTCGGCCAGGCGGACCTGGCGTCCGTCGAGCGCACCGAGGAGGCGGAACTGGTGCGCCAGGCGGAGAAGTTCCGCGCCGGCCGCCCCCGGCTGTCCCTGGAAGGACGGACCGCGATCCTGGTGGACGACGGTATCGCCACCGGCTCCACGGCGGCCGCCGCCTGTGAAGTGGTACGGGCGCAGGGCGCGGCCCGGGTGGTGCTCGCCGTGCCGGTGGCGCCTCCGGACGCGGCCGAACGGCTCCGCAGCAGCGCCGATGAATTCATCTGCCTCTCCACGCCGTTCGGGTTCTCCGCCGTGGGCGAGTGGTACCAGGACTTCTCCCAGACCCCCGACGACGAAGTGGTCTCCCTGCTGGCGCAGGCCGCCGCCCGGCCCGGTACGGGTGCCGGCGCGGCCGCCGAGGAGACCCCGGGCGCCGGGGAAGGCGCGGGCTCCGAGGAGGGCGCGGCCGCCGTGGCGGACGTCGACGTCGAGGAAGAAGTGGCCATCGACGCCGCCGGGGTCCGGCTGACCGGCGATCTGACCTTGCCGGCGGGCGCCAAGGCGGTCGTGATGTTCGCCCACGGCTCGGGCAGCAGCCGGCACAGCCCCCGTAACCGCCTGGTCGCCACCGCCCTCAACCGGGCGGGCCTGGGCACCCTGCTCTTCGACCTGCTCACACCGGCGGAGGAAGCCAACCGGGCGAACGTCTTCGCGATCGAGACGCTGGCCGAGCGGCTGACCGACGCCACGGAGTGGCTGCGCGGCCGCGTTCCCGTACCGATCGGCTACTTCGGCGCGAGCACCGGGGCCGCCGCCGCGCTACGGGCCGCCGCCTCCCCGAGCGCGGACATCGGCGCCGTGGTCTCCCGCGGCGGCCGCCCGGATCTCGCCGGGCCGCTGCTGGCCGGCGTCCGCGCGCCGACCCTGCTGATCGTCGGCGGCAACGACCCGCTGGTCCTCGACCTCAACCGCGACGCGGAATCCGCCCTGCGCTGCGAGACCCGTCTCGACGTGGTCCCCGGCGCCACCCACCTCTTCGAGGAGCACGGCGCCCTGGACCAGGTGTCCGAGCTCGCCCGGGACTGGTTCCTCGACCATCTGGTCGGCTGAGCGGGCCGGTGCCGGTGCCGGTGCCCTCGCTCGTCGTCAGCCTTGTCAGCCTTGTCGGTCTCGTCGGTCTCGTCGGTCTCGTCGGTCTCGTCGGTCTCGTCAGTCGATGGTGAGTTCGCCCATCGCGCTCCAGCCGTGGGCGCCCTCGATGGTGGTGCTCACGATCTCGGGGGTACTGCGCAGCAGCGGGCGCATGGTTTCCAGACCGGCCCGGAAGTGGTCGGAGTTGACGTGCGCCTCGCCGGCGTCGTCCTGGAACGCCTCGACGAGGACGTAGGTGTTCGGGTCCTCCAGGCTGCGTGACCACTCGAACCACAGGTTGCCGGGTTCGGCACGGGTGGCCCCGGTGAAGGCGTGGACGTGCTGCGGCCACTCTTCGGCGTACTCGGGCTTCACGGGGAACTTGACGACAATGAAGATCATCCGTCGATTCTAGATCACATGCCGATGTTTCCTGTTAGCCGGGGGTTTGAGAGTGAGTGTCACGGTCTGCGCTGCCGTTCGGTGCAGTGCCGCGCAGTGCAGTGCCCTGCCGTGCCGTGCCACGGCCGTGAGCAGCGCCGGATCAGCACCGGATCGGGGCTCTGTCAGGACTGTCTCAGGGCTGTCTCAGGGGCGGATCAGGGACAGGTCGGGGAAAGCCCTGACGGAATCGCGGCGGATTTTCCTCATGCTGAGTCACATGAGTTCTTCTTCCTTGTCCCGCAGGGCAGTTGTGGGTGCGGCGCTGTCCGGTGCGGCGGTCATGGCGACGTCGGGCCTCGCACAGGCCGCCGGCCGCGCGCCCGGCCCGCGCCCGCCGCACCGGACCGTCCCGTCCGTCCCCGCCGCCCCGTCCGCCCACCCCACTCCCTCGGTGCCGGTGCCTCCGCTGAACGTTCCGGCGCTGCGGGCCGCCATCGGCGATCTGGAGCATCCGCAGCTGACCGCGGCGCAGGTGCGGGTGAGCGGCTCGGCGGGCCGGTGGTACGGCACCGCGGGCGTCGCGGAGCGGGAGACCGGCCGGGCGGTCCGGGCCCGCGACACCTTCCGCATCGGCAGCATCACCAAGGTCTTCGTCGCCACGGTGGTGCTCCAGCTGGCGGCCGAGGGACGGGTCGTGGTGGAGTCGCCGATCCAGCGCCATCTGCCCGGGCTGCTGCCGGCCGGGTACCCACCGATCACGGTGCTGCAGCTGCTGAACCACACCAGCGGACTCCCCGACGAGGAGGGCACACCGGATCTGTCCACACCCGAGGCCATCGCCCGGCACCGCTACGACCGGTGGACACCCCGGCAGCTCGTGGCCCTCCTCCCGCCCGGCCCGATGAAGTTCACGCCCGGCCGGAAACAGGAGTACCGCGGCATCAATTACGTCCTGCTGGCGCTGCTCGTCGAGCGGCTGACCGGCCGGCCCTACGGAGAGGTCGTCGCGCACCGCATACTGCGCCCGCTCGGCCTGCACCACACCTGCGTGCCGGGCAACGACCCGCGGATCCACGGCCCGCATGTGCACGGCTATATGGAGATGACGGACGGGTCCCTGCTGGACATCACCGATTTCGACCAGTCGGAAGCCTGGGGCGAGGGCGAGATGATCTCCACCACGGGCGATCTGGACCGCTTCCTCACCGCCCTGTTCTCCGGTGAGCTGCTGCCGCCCCGTGAGCTGGACCGGATGTTCACCCTGCCGCCGGAGGAGGTGCGGATGCTGGACGGCACCCCGGCGCGGTACGCCGCGGGTCTGCAGACGGTCACGGTGAACGGGATCACCTTCTGGGGGAAGACCGGCGAACGCTTCGGCTACGCCTCGGCCATGGTCGCCACGCGGGACCAACAGCGGCGTGCGGTCCTGTCGTTCAACCCGGTCCGGCGCGATGCCACCCAGGTCCAGGCCACCTTGCGCATGGCCGACGCCCTGACGAAGCCCCCGTCCGGGCACTGACCGGGACCGGTAAGGCCCCGGCCGTACGAAGGCGTAGCCGACGCCCGTGGGGTTGACGGGAGTCGTCCCCAGGGGTGCCGGCTACGGGTGAGGGCGGTCGTGTCCTCAGTTCAGGACTGCGGCCGCTTGCCGTGGTTGGCTCCGTTCTTGCGGCGTGCCTTCTTCTTGCGACGGCGCTTCGAGGACATGGCGTCTCCCTTCTCCCTGGCGGCTCATCGATCGTTTCGCCGAATTTCTACCACTTCGACGCGGTATCCCGCCCGGCGATCATGAGGCCCGTACCCAGCGTTCCGGGACATCACCCTCCGGCTCCCTGTGAGCCATGCCACCGGAAGCCGTCCCGCCAGGGGGTCGTGCCTCCGAGTCGTCCCGCCCGGGCCGCCGGACCGGCGACCTCACAGAGCCTCCGCACAGATCAGCCTCCGCACAGAACGGCTTCCTCACAGAACGGCTTCCTCACAGATCGGTTCCTCACAGATCGGCCTCCTCGCCGAGGTACAGACCGGCGAACGCCTCGGCCGCCGGACGGGAACCCAGCAGCCGCCGCAGCCGGGCGGAGGCCGTGCCGGCCCGGAACCGGTCGCCGGACGAGGCGCCGTGCAGCACCTCGGAGAGCCACTGCGAGAACTCCAGGTACTGCCAGACCCGCCGCAGACAGGCGTCCGAGTAGCCGGCCAGGCCGGTGTCGTCGCCGTTGTGGTGCGCGATCAGCGCCTCGGCGAGCAGCAGGGCGTCGTTGATCGCGAGGTTCATGCCCTTGGCGGCGATCGGCGCGACCAGATGTGCGGCGTCGCCCGCCAGGTAGAGCCGGCCGTATGCCATGGGCTCCACGACGTAGTTGTGCATGTCCAGGACGACCTTCTCCCGCAGCGGCCCTTCGGTCAGGGGCGGGGCCCCGGCGGCGGCGAGCCGGATGTGCAGCTCGTCCCAGACCCGGGCGTGCGGCCAGTCGTCCGCGTCCTCACCGGGCGGGACCTGGAGGTAGTAGCGGGTGACCTGAGGGCTGCGGGCCATATGGGCGCCGAGCCCGCGCTCGTGGATGCCGAAGACCACGCCGGCGGCGGACGGCGGGGCCTCGGCGAGCAGGGCGAGCCAGGCGACGCCGTGGTCGTAGCGGGTCAGGACGGTCCGACCGGCGGGTATCGCCGCCCGCGTCACCCCCCGCGCGCCGTCGCAACCGGCGATGATGTCGCAGGAGATGTGGTGCCGCGCGCCGGTCCGGGGATCGGTGTACGACACGGCGGGCCGGTCGCCGTCGATGTCGTGCAGCCGGACGTCGCGCACGCCGAAGCGGGCGTCACCGCCCGCCCGGTCGACGTACGCCGCGACCAGATCGGTGACCAACAACGGCTGGGGATAGACGAAGTGCCGGCGGCCGGAGAGTTCGGCCGTCCGGAAGGTGTGCCGCTGCCCGTCGAAGCGGAACTCGAACTTCTCCTGGGTCTCGGCCGTTTCGAGCAGCCGGCCGGCCAGGCCGTGCCGGTCCAGGGCGCGTACCGCCCACTCCTCCATGAAGCCGGCGCGCGGCCGCTGTTCGATGAATTCCCTGCTCTCCGCCTCCAGTACCACGCAGTCGACACCGGCCGCGCGCAGCAGATTGGCGACGGTGAGCCCGGCGGGGCCGGCGCCGACGACGGCGACCGAGGTGCGGGTGAAGGAGGCGGAGGCAGGCGGGTTCACGTCGTGCGATTCCCTTCGGGCGGGGAGAAAGATCGCACGCAGTATGGCGGTTGGCCGGGACGCCCCTCCCGGCGGGCCTCAGTGCTGCCAGACCCGTACGTAATCGACCTTCATGTCCTTGGGCAGAACGGTCGGTCCGCCGATCGACGACGACACCGTGTGGTCCATCACGAGGTACTGCGGGGAGCGGGTGACACCCGTCGCGATCCGGCCGACCTTCACGCCGTCGTAGTAGTAGGTGACGCTGCCGGGCTCCCAGTCGGAGGCGAAGGTGTGCCACCCGCTGAGGTTGCCGGGTACGCAGTTGCCGGGGCCGCCCGAGGGCGAATGGAAGTGGAAGCAGGCCTTTCCGCCGAGGCCCTCCATCGTGTCGTTCTCACCGTCCGTCGGCCAGTTCTGGCCGTTGGACCACAGGGCGGGCCAGTTGGCTATCTGCGTCCCGCCGGAGGGGAGGTACGCGCGCCACTCCACGGTGCCGTAGGTGTAGGAGAACCGGCCGTTGCTGCTGACCAGCGCCCCGGTGTTCGGCTTGGTCTGTCCGCCGCAGGTCGAACTGCCGGCCTTGACCCTCAGGTGCAGGGCGCCGTCGCCGGGCAGCGTGGCGTTGCGGGAGTCGTAGCAGGCCTGTTCCTTGCCGTTGACCGGCTTGGTGACCCCGGTGCCGAACCAGCCGGGCGTCCAGGTGCGGGACAACGTCGTACCGTTGAATTCATCGGCGAATTTCGTCGTCCAGCTGCCGGGAATTCCGGCCGGCCCGGCCGATGCGGGCCGGGGGGCGACGGCAGCCGAGGGGCGGGCGGTGGTGGACGGCTGGGACGAGGACTTCGCGGCGCCCTCGGCGATCGCCGGGACGGAAACGAGCGCCCCGACGGCAAGTGTGGTCGCGGCCACCTTCAGACGATGCACGGTTCTGTTGCCCCTCTCGAGCAATCCCCCAGGTGTACGGAAATTCGACAAAGAAATGCGGAGATGGGATATCGGTGATTGCGCTGCGCTTTCGGCACCTCACCGGGTAATCCAGGTCACTTCGCCTCAACCGGGCGAAGGCAAATACCAGGCATACACGGAAAGCGCGGGAATCCACCAGATTCACCGGCCCGATGTGCGAGGTCTCACACACCGGGCAGCTCCCCCTCCCCGCCCGCTCTCCCGGCTCACGCCTGGCGGGTCGGCAGCACGATGGCCTGGCGCAGGTTGACGTGGCGGGCGCGGCTGGTCGTGTACGCGATCAGGTCCGCGATGTCGTCCGCGGACAGGCCGATCAGGGCGTCGAACATCCCGTCCAGCTGACCGGAGAGCTCCGCGTTGTCGATGTGGCCGCCCAGCTCGGTGTCGGTGAGGCCCGGCTCGATGTTGGTGACGCGGACGTCGCGCGGGCCCAGCTCCGTGCGCAGGGACTGCGAGAGGTACGTCAGCGCGGCCTTCGTCGCGCCGTACACCGCGTAATTCGGGAAGGGGATGTGCGCGCCGATCGAGGAGACGTTGACCAGGTCCGCGGTCCGGCCGGACTCCGCCACCGCGAGCAGGTCGGGTGTGAAGGCGCGAATGACGCGGAGCGCGCCGGCGACGTTGGTGTCGAGCATGCGCTGCCATTCGTCGGCACGGCCGTCGGTGATCGGGTTCGGCAGCATCACGCCCGCCGCGTTGACCACCAGGTCGACCTGGCCGTACGCGGCGTGCACCCGTGCCGTCGCCGCCTCCACGGACGCCGGGTCGGTGACGTCGGTGACGACCGCGAGGGCCTGCCCGCCCGCTGCCTCGATCTCCGAGGCCAGCTCCGTCAGCCGCTCGGCCCGGCGGGCGAGCAGTGCCACCCGCACGCCGTGCGAGGCGAGCAGCCGGGCGGTGGCCTCGCCCATCCCGCTGGCGGCTCCGGTGACGACGGCGGTACGGCCGGTGAGGGTGTCGTACGACATGGGAACTCCTGGTGAGAGGTGGTGTGCCGCCGGGCGTCCCCCGGCGATGACCTCACCTTGCTCCGGTCCGCCGTCCTTACCCAGGGTTGCCGTTTTCCTGGGTCTGGCAGTACCAGGAGCGGAGCGGCTCCGGCGCCTAGGATCACGTCATGGACATATCCCCGGACCGGGAACTCGGCGACTTCCTGCGCTCGCGGCGCGCCCGTATCCAGCCCGAGGAGGTCGGACTGCCCGGTCACGGCAGGCGGCGGGTGCCGGGCCTGCGGCGTGAGGAGGTCGCCCAGCTCGCGGGCGTCAGCGTCGACTACTACATCCGCCTCGAACAGGGCCGTGGCCCCTCCGTCTCGGATGCCGTGCTCGACGCCGTCGGGCGCGTGCTGCGCCTCGACGACACCGAGCAGGAGTACCTGCGCACGGTGGCCAGACCCGCCGCCCGCCGGAGGGCCGCCGCCGGCTCCGCGTCCCAGAAGGTCCGCCCGGGACTGCGGCTCCTCCTGGACAGCATCGACAAGGTGCCCGCGTTCATCCTCGGCCGGCGCATGGACGTGCTCGCCTGGAACGCGCTGGGCGACGCCGTCGTCGGCTTCTCCCAGATGCCGCCCGCGGAACGCAATATGCCGCGGCAGGTGTTCCTCAACCCGCAGGCGCGCGAGGTCTACCCCGACTGGCCGGCGGTGGCCGCGGAGACGGTGGCCTATCTGCGCCTGGACGCGGGCAGTCATCCGCATGACCGGCAACTGGCCACGCTGGTGGGCGAGTTGTCGCTGGGCAGCGAGGACTTCCGCCGGCTGTGGGCGGACCACCTGGTCAAGGAGAAGACCGCCGGGGCGAAGCGCATGAGACATCCCGTGGTGGGTGAACTCACCATGCCGTACGAGACCTTGACCGTCTCCGGGGAGCCGGACCAGATGCTGGTCGTCTACACCCCGGAGCCCGGTTCGCAGACCGAGGAACGGCTGCGGCTGCTGGCCAGCTGGGCGGCGACCCCCGCGGTCTGACACCGGCGGTCCGGCACCTGCAGTCCGGCACCTGCGGCCGGAGCCGTACGGGCGGAGCCGTATGGGCGGAGCCGTATGGGCGGAGCCGTACGGGCGGGCCTTGCCGGGGCCCGCCTCCCACCCCGCGCGGTCAGGAGGCGATCGGCTGGCCGGTGACCACGGGCCGCACCTTGGTGAGCATCAGGTCCAGGAACTGGTCCGGGTGGCGGAACGACGCGAAGTGGCTGGCGTCGCGTATGAGCGCGAAGTCCTTGACCGGCGCGGTGACGTCGTCGAAGAACCGCCGGGCGGGCTCGGGCGGGGTGAGCACATCGCGGTCGCCCTGGAAGAGGAAGAACGGGATGCGGAACGCGGTCCCCTCGACCCATTCGTCGATGCCCATGGCCTCGGGCCCGAGCTGCTCGGAGAAGCTCATGCCCTGGAAGTACGTACGCAGCTCGCGGAGGCTGTGCAGCGGGGAGAACCAGAGCGAGCGGACCACCACGGTCTTCATGGTGTCGTAGGTCAGCGGGTCGGACGTGACGACCAACTTGGCGTACCGCGACCACTGTTCGGGGCTCCAGGCGGAGGCGTCGGGCCCCATGGCGGTGACGGCGGCCAGCTCCTTGCGCTTGCCGGCTTCCCGGAGGCGCTCGCACAGGGCGCGGTAGGAGGACCGGTCGCGGCCGCCCGCGGCGATGTTCTGGTCGGTGCCGACATAGCCGGAGAACAGCTCCGGATTGCTGCGGGCCAGGCGGAGGCCGACGAACGTGCCGAAGGAGTTGGCGGCCAGCAGGACCTTGCCGACGCCGAGCCGGGCCCGGATGTGCTCGGTCAGCTCCAGTGCGTCGCTCTGCAGCCGCGCCAGGCTCATCTCGCCCTGCCCGGCCGGGCCGCCGCGGCCGAAGGTCTTGGCGGCGCCGCGCATGTCCCACCGCACGATCGTGAAGTGCTTCTCCCATGCGCGGGTGCGCGGGACGAAGACCAGGTTGGACGCGCCGGGGCCGCCGTGCAGCTCCAGGACGACCGGGTTGCGGCGGTCCTCGCCGCGGACGGAGACGTACTGGTCGACGCCGCCGATCCGGACGAAGCCGGCCTCGTCGATCCCCCCGGGTGCGGTGATGCGCAGCCGCCGCGCCAGAGCGGCGCGCTTGACCTGGCGGTATCCCAGCAGCCCCGCCGCAGGTGCGGCAACGACGGCGGCGGCAGAAGCCCCAAGAACGGTTCCCAGCATGATGGGTGTCCCCCCTAAACTGTTTATGCCATCAGCAGTGAGCTTTACGGTATATACAGTTGGAGCGGACGTCAACCGGCTTCCGCCGACCGCGAGGAGAAGGAGGACCGCCGTGGCCAGGACCACCAAGGCCAAGGAGGCGCGGGACGTGCGCGCGAGCCTCGCGCTGCTGTGGGGCGAGCAGGACCGGCCCACCCGGGGGCCCAAGCCCAGCCTCACCCCCCACCGGATAGCGGAGGCCGCCGTGGCGCTGGCCGATGCCGAGGGCCTGGAAGCCGTCTCCATGAACAAGGTCGCCGGCGCGTTCGACGTCTCGGCGATGGCGCTGTACCGCTACGTCCCCGGCAAGGCCGAGCTGGTCGAGCTGATGGTCGAGGCCGTGCTCGTGGAGCGGCCCGACCTCTCGGTGGCGGGAGAGGGCTGGCGGCCGCAGCTGACCGAGTGGGCCCGCCGGTCCTGGGCCGTCCACCAGGCCCACCCCTGGCTGCTCGCGGCCACCGCGATGCGCCGCCAGGCCATGGGCCCCCACCAACTGGGCTGGCTGGACGCCGCGTTGGCGGCCCTGGAGCCGACCGGTCTGGCCCCGGCGCAGCGGCACCAGGTCTTCCTGCTCGTCGTCGGGCTGATCCGCAACCTCGCCCAGCAGTTGGTCGACTTCGACGCGGAGCAGGACCAGGAGTGGAACCGCCTCACCGGCGAGCTCCTCGACCGGCACGCCGACCGCTTCCCCGCCCTGACCAAGGCCGTCGCCGCCGGCGCCTTCGCCCCCACCGACGAGGACCCGCTCGCCTTCGGTCTGGACCGCATCCTCGACGGGGTGCAGGCCCTGATCGACCGCGAGGGCCCGCGCGCCGACTAGGGCGCTTCTGAACGGATCTCCGTGGAGGAAGGAGCGGCGCCTGGTGCGTGCGATCGCAAGGCGCCGGGATGTCTTCATAGCGGAGCTATGGGGGCATTTCGGCGCCGCGAGCGTGCGTGCCAGGCGTCGCGACGCCGCGGAGATCCGTCAGCAGCGCCCTAGGGGTTTCCGTCCCCGGCCGTGACGCCCCTGGTCCCCGTCATTCCTGGTCCACGGCGAGCTTCGCGTGGTCGGTCTCGGGGAGCCAGTCGCGCCGGGGCGTGTAGTCCAGCCAGCGGCGGGAGCGGCCGGTTTCGGTGAAGCCGCGGAGCAGGGTGTCGAGCAGCGGGTGGCGGGCGGACTCGCGCCAGGCCAGCGACCAGGCGTACAGCGGGACCGGCTCGACGAGCGGGATCGCGCGCAGGCCCGCGTGGTCGGGGAGCGGGGCGTCGGCGGGGAAGAGGGTGAAGCACGCGGGGTCGCCGCGGAGGTGCTGGACGAGGTGGTCCAGGCCGAGGTTGGGGCCGTCCTGCCGCCGGGTGATGCCGAAGGCGTCGGCGAAGCGGCGCAGGAAGTCCAGCCGGGTCAGTTCGGCCGGGCACCACAGGGTGCACTCGCGCAGGTCGGCCGGGCGCAGCGCGTCCGCGCCGGCCAGCGGATGCTCGGGGCCGACCACCGCGTCGACCGGTTCCAGCCGCACCAGCCGCTGGGTGAGCCCGGCGTCGCGGCCGCCGGGCAGCGGATGCACCCGGCCGAAGCCCAGGTCGGTCCCGCCGTGCAGCAGGGCCTGCGCGACCGAGGGCCAGTCGCGTCCCGGGCCGGGCTCCAGCCGTACCGGCCCGAGCGCCTGCACGGCCTGGGCGACGGTGCGCATCGGTGCGTAGAGATGGCCCCAGGTGTCGATCCGTACGGCCGGGCCGGACCCGCTCACCGCCGCGATCGCGCGCTCGCCCGCCGCCAGCGCTTCGTGCGCGGCCGGCAGGAACCGCTCGCCCGCCTCGGTCAGCCGGATGCCCCCTTTGCGCACGAAGAGCCGCACGGCCAGCAGCTCCTCCAGCCGTGCGATGCGCTTCGACAGCGCCTGCTGACTGGTCATCAGCTCCTCGGCGGCCCGCCCGAAGTGCAGCGTCCCGGCGGTCGTGGTGAACGCGCGGACCAGGGCGAGGTCGAGATCCATGCCGCTGACCTTATGCGACAACCGTGCGTTGTCGGCCGGGTGGTCCGGTTGTTGGCCGGGCCGGCCCGCCGACCGGTCAGATGGTCCTGACGCCGCACCAGGCGCCGCACCGGGGACGGCCCCCGGAGGCCACCGAGGAGGACCGACCACGATGAAAGCCCTGATACCGACCGGGGATCCCGCCGAGCCGGTCGTGCTCGCCGACGTTCCCGAGCCGACCCCGCGCCCCCATGAGGCGCTGGTCAAGGTCGAGGCGTTCTCGGTCAACCGGGGCGAGACGTTCAAGCTGGAGCGGCCGGTCGCCGGCGAGCGCCCGGGGAAGGACGTCGCGGGGCTGGTGGTGCAGCCGGCCGCCGACGGAAGCGGACCGTCCGGGATCACCCGGGTCGTCGGCCATCCCATGGCGGGCGGCTGGGCCGAGTACGTGGCGGTTCCCACCGATGCGCTCGCGGTACTGCCGGACGGGGTCCCGGTGCTCCAGGGCGCGGCGCTGCCGCTGGCCGGGCTCACCGCGTTGCGGCTGCTGCGCGCCGCCGGACCGGTGGTGGGCCGGCGGGTCCTGCTGACCGGTGCGTCCGGCGGTGTGGGCCACTACGTGACCGAGCTCGCGGCCGCGGCGGGGGCGCAGGTCACCGCCGTGACGAGGGACGCCGAACGCGGCGCCCGGCTGGCCGGACTCGGCGCCGCGGAGATCGTCCATGAGGTCGCCGACGCGAGCGGTCCGTACGACCTGGTGCTGGAGTCGACCGGCGGCCGGGCCCTCCCGCTCGCTCTGGCGCGGCTGGCCCGGCGCGGCACGCTCATCTGGTTCGGCCAGGCCAGCCGCACCCCTGCCACGCTCGACTTCTTCGACTTCTTCCGCGGCCCGGAATCGGCCGTGCTCCGGCACTTCCACTACCTCGACGCGGACACCCGCCTCGACGACGACCTGGCGGCCCTGGTCCGGCTGACCGAGGAGGGCCGGCTGCACCCGGAGATCGGCCGGGTCGCGGACTGGGCCGACACCGCGGCCACCCTCACCGACCTGCGCGACCGCCGTATCCGCGGCAAGGCCGTCCTCACCCTGTCCTGAACCCCTCCCCCGGGCCGGAAGCTCCCGGCCCGGGAACCCAACCCGAACGAAGGAGCACACTCATGAGCACCCTCACCGACCCCCGGTCCGTCGTCATCCGCTACGTCGAGGCCGTCCGCGACGGCGACGCGGACGTCATCCGCGACAGCTTCGCCGAGGACGCCACCTGGGACTACCCGGGCGATCTGCCGGTCTCCCGGGTGTGGCAGGGCCGCGACGCGATCGTCAACGACTTCCTCGGCGGCATGGGGCCCGCCTTCGTCCCCGGCACCATGGAGATCGCGCTGGTCAGCACCGTGGCCGAGGGCGACCGGGTGGTCGCCGAGTGGACGGCGAAGGCCACGACCGTGCACGGCGACCGGTACGACAACCGCTGCCTGGGCATCTACACCGTCCGCGACGGCCGGATCACCTCGGTCATCGAGTACGCCGACACCCACCACGTGGCCCGCACCCTCTTCCCGGACCACGCCGACTCCCGCCCCACCGGCGGTGCGTGAGCCGTGATCAGTCGGTGGCCACCAGGATCTGGGGCGCGGCTTCCTTGATGCGGGTGGTGATCCAGGTGGCCTGGGTGCGGGTCTGCTGCTGGAGCGGGCCGAGGGCGGTCAGCAGGTCCTGGTCGCGGAGGGCCCGGGCCGCCTGGCCGAGCATGATCCAGTTGATGTAGGTGGCCTCGGCCTTGACGTACAGCCGGCGCAGATCGCGCAGCAGGAGGAGGCCGGACTCGGGGCGGCGGCCGAGGAGTTCGGAGCCTTCGTGGCGCAGGGCGTCCCTGGCCGCGGTCAGCAGGTCGGAGTGGACCGGCGGGTGGAGGGCGGCCCCGTAGCGTTCGCCCCAGCCGCGGATCTGCTCGGCGTGGGCGTCGCACTGGGCGGCGAGGGTGTGGCACGGGTAGTAGGTGCCGTGGTCGGCGGTGTGGCGCTCGGCCACGGCGTGGTAGGCGGCCGCCAACTCGGTTTCGGAGGCGTGGAGTTCCTTCAGCAGGAGGCCGGTCTTGCTCATGGCCGCTCCTTCGGGGGCTGGGGCGGGGCCACGGCGCTGAGGCCGGGTTCGCTGATGACGACGGGCCGGCCGCCGACCGCGGCATCGGCGACCTTGACGATGCGGACGGCGGTGACCTTGTAGACCGGCTGTTTGGAGACCGGGTCCCATTCGGTGCGGGTGAGTTCGTTGGCGGCCCGGTTGTGGCGGTCGGGGTCGGCCTGGTCGAAGTAGCCGTAGTGGAACGGGGCGAAGACCACGCCGGGCCGGGGTCCGCGCAGCAGGGCGGGGGCGACGAGGTCGCCGCGGCGGGAGGCGACGCGTACCAGGTCGCCCTCGGCGATGCCGGCGCGCGCGGCGTCCTCGGGGTGCAGTTCGACCCACATCTCGGGCGCGGCGTCCTGGAGTTGCGGGCTGCGCGCCGTCTTGGTGCGGGTGTGCCAGTGGTGGACGGTGCGGCCGGTGGTGAGCTGCAGGGGGTAGCGCTCGTCGACCGGTTCGTGCGGCGGCAGGTAGTGCGCCGCCTTGAGTACGGCCCGGCCGTCGGGGTCGTGGGCCCGGTAGGTGTCGGCGTCCTTCTGGGCGCCGCTGGTCAGATCGTGGCCGTAGTCCTCGCAGCGGTCGGCCGCGGTGGGGAAGAAGTGGTCGGTGTAGAGGCGTTCGGTGCCGTCGGGCGCCCGGTCGGTGCACGGCCACTGGATGCCGCCGGCGTTGCGCAACCGGTCGTAGGTGAGGGCCGACTGGTCGCAGGGGCGGCCCCGGGTGAGGGCGATGAAGTCGTGCCAGGCCTCCTCGGGGCGGCTCCACGGCAGCAGGGGGCGGCCGTCCCGGTCGGTGAGGTCCATGCGCCGGGCGTAGTCCAGCAGGACGTCGAAGTCGCTGCGGGCCTCGCCGGGCGGGTCGACGGCCCGCTCGGACAGGTGCACGGTCCGGTCGGCGTTGGTGAAGCAGCCGGTCTTCTCGCCCCACATCGCGGCCGGCAGGACGACGTCGGCCAGGGCGGTGGTCTCGGTGGGGAAGGCGTCGGAGACCACGAGGAACAGCCGGTCGGAGCCGTAGATGGCGCGGATGCGGTGGAGTTCGGGGAGGGAGACGGCCGGGTTGGTGCCGGTGATCCACAGGAACCGGATCGAGCCGTTCTCGCAGTGCCGGAAGATCTCCATGGCGTGGGTGGGCGGTGACCAGTGCGGGATCTGCAGGGCGTCGACGTTCCAGGCGTCGGCGAGCTGCTGTACGTGCGCGTCGTTCTGCCAGTTGAAGTACGCCGGCAGGGTGCCGTCGGCGCCGGTCTCGCGGGTGTTCTCGGCGGTGGGCTGGCCGTTCATCTGGAAGACGGTGCAGCCGGGGCGGCCGATCATGCCGCGGACCAGGTGGAGGTTGTTGACCTGGACGGCCGCGGCGGTGGCCTGGTGGGACTGGTAGACGCCCTGCAGCACGGTGGAGACCAGCCGCTGTCCGGTGCCGATGATCCGGGCGGCCGCGCGGATGTCGTCGGCCGGTACGCCGCAGATGGCGGCCGCCTTCTCCGCGGGGTACTGCGTGGTCACCTCCGCCAGGTCCGGGAAGCCGACGGTGTGCGCGTCGAGGAAGGCCCGGTCGATCCGGTCGTGGTCGATCAGTTCGTGGAGCAGGGCGTTGAGCAGGGCGACGTTGGTGCCCGGCCGGAGGGCCAGGTGGACGTCGGCCTCGCGCGCGGTGGGCGTCGCCCGCGGGTCGATCACGACCAGCCGGGGGCGGTCCGGACCGTGCAGCCGGTCCAGCATCCGCGACCACAGCACGGTCTGGGTCTCCGCGACGTTGTGGCCGACCAGCAGCAGGGTGTCGCAGACGTCGATGTCGGTGTACGAGCCGGGGGCGCCGTCGCTGCCGAAGCTCTCGATCAGCGCCCATTCCGCCGTGGCGGTGCACAGCCGGGTGTTGCCGTCCAGGTGCGGGGTGCTGATGCCGGCGCGGGCGATCAGCGCCTGGGCGTAGTACTCCTCGGCGAACAGCTGGCCGCTGGTGTAGAACGCCATGGCCAGCGGCCCGTGTTCGGCGAGCACCGCCTTCGACCGGTCGGTCACCGCACGCATCGCGGTCTCCCAGTCCGCCGGCCGGAGGGCGCCGTCGGTGCGGACCAGCGGCCGGGTGAGCCGGTCGCCGGAGTGGTTGGCCTGCCAGCCGTAGAGGCCCTTCGGTCCCAGCCGGCCGTGGTTGACCCGGTCGTCCTCCCGGCCGCGTACGCCGACCATGCGTCCGCCGGCGACCGCGATGTCCAGTCCGCAGCCGTTCGAGCACAGCACACAGGCGGACGGCACCCAGCGCTCGACCTCGTCGTCCGGCACGGTCAGGTACCGGTCCCCGCGGGGCGGCCACCGGTCGCCCGCGCCGTAGGGGGTGCGTGCCCCCCACACATCGGTGGTCCGGTCAGCCATCGGAGCGGTCCCTTCCAGGTGTGTCACGTCCGGTGCCGGGGGCCGTGCCGCCGTCGTCGTCGGCCTGAGCGCCGATGAGCAGGAGCGCGATGTCGTCGCCCCGCGGTGAGGTGAGGCCGGTGCGGCGGAGGAGGTCGTCGGCGAGGGTCTCCATGGGCGGGGGCCCGGAGCGGGCGAGGTGGCCGGCGAGGCCGGCGATCTCCTCCTCGATGTCCCCGCCGGGCGATTCGACGAGTCCGTCCGTGTAGAGGGCGAGCACGCTGCCGGGCCGGAGGGTGATCTCGGTCGTCGGGTAGTCGGTGTCGGGGTCGATGCCGAGCAGCAGGCCGGGCGGCAGGGTGAGGACCTCGGTGTACCCGTCCGGGTGGCGCAGCAGCGGGGGCGGATGGCCGGCGCTGGCCATCCGGGCGCGGTGCTCGGCGAGGTCGAGGTGGACGTAGAGGCAGCTGGTCAGGAGTCCGGCGTCCAGGTCGGTGAGCAGGCGGTTGGTGCGGGCGAGGACCTCGCCCGGGGGCGCGCCGGCGGTGGCGTGGACGGCGGTGCGGACCTGGCCCATGAGGGCGGCGGCGTTGACGTTGTGGCCCTGGACGTCGCCGATGGCCGCGGCGGCGGTGCGGTCCCCGAGGTGGATGAGGTCGTAGAAGTCGCCGCCGATGTCCGTGACCCGGCCGGCCGGGAGGTAGCGGGCGGCCACGTCCAGGCCGGGGATCCGGGGCAGGCCGGTGGGCAGCAGTCCGGCCTGCAGGCTGCGGGCGAGCCGGTGTTTGGTGTCGTAGAGCAGGGCCCGGTCCAGGGCCTGGGCGACCAGCCCGGCGAGGGAGGTCAGCATCGCGCGCTCCTGCGGGGACCAGGGGAAGGGCCGGTCGTAGGCGAGGACGAGGGAGCCGACGGGTGCGCCGGAGGCGATCAGGGGGAGAAAGGCCCAGGCGGCCATGTCGTCCTGCAGGACGGCCTCGGGGTAGGCCCGCCTGAGGTCCTCGAACGTGGCGAAGAAGCTGGGGACGCCGCTGCTCAGCACGCGGACGACCGGGGTGTCGGCGGTCAGCGTCAGGCCCTCGAAGCGGTCCAGGACGTCGGCGGTGAAGCCGCGGTGGCCGACGATGCGCAGCCGTCCCTCGGCGGCGGTCGTCAGGGCGAGGGCGTGTACGCCGAAGGCGGGCATGATCTGGTTGGCGACCCGTTCGGTCACGTCCTGCACGCCGACCGCTTCGGTCAGCGCGGCGGCCAGGTGCAGCAGGTGGTAGAGCACGTCCGTGCGGCTCGGCCCGGCGGGCCCGGCCGGCCGGCTGGGGCCGGAGCCGTCCGCGGGGCGGTCCGCGGCGGTGGCCGGGTCCGCGGGCCCGCCCTCGGTCCGGTCCGTCGGCCGGTCCGTCGGCCGGTCCGTGGGTGCCGGGGCGATCAGGACGCTGAGGCCGCCGGCGTCCGGGTGGAGGCGGAAGGACAGCCAGCGGTCCGGCGGGCGCAGCGCGGTGAAGGACACCGGCTGCCGGCTGATGACCGCGGCCCGGTAGTGGTCCTCGAAGACCGGGTCGTGCAGCCAGGGCAGCGCCTCCCACGGCAGCGCGCCGCGCAGCTCGCCGACGGTGGCGCCGACGAGCTCCGCGGCGGTGGCGGTGATGAAGGTGATCCGGCCGTCGAGGTCCAGCGCGCAGGCGCCCTCGGGCAGCCGCTCGGCGAAGTCGAAGGCGGCCAGCGCCTCGGCCGCACCGGGCGCGCGGGTCCGCAGCGCCGGGATGATCCGCGGCTCCGGGCCCGGGAGGACCGGGTGGCCGGTGTCGGCGGCGTGTTGCAGCAGCAGTCCCAGGTGGTGGCAGCAGGCGCGGAGGCTGTCGTGCTCGCGCGGGGAGAGTTCCGGCGGGTGCGAGCCGGGCCAGAGCAGCGCCAGGCCGCCCCAGTCGGCCCCGTCGGCGGTGATCGGCGCGGTGGCCAGCGCGAAGGCGTACGGCAGGGCGAGGGCGGCCCGGGGGTACCGGCGGGCCATCTCCTCGTGTCCGGCGACCCAGACCAGGCGCCGCTCGCGGACCGCGTCCGTCACCGGGACCGATCCGGCCAGCCGCATCCGTTCCCAGGGGGCGACGATCCGCTGGGAGATGCCCGTCATGACGGTCAGATGCAGCCGGCTGTCGCCCGGGGGCAGCAGGAACACCAGACCGGCGGAGGCCCCCGATTCCTGGACGGCCTGGACCAGGGGGGCGTCCAGCAGCATGTCGGAGCCCCCGGCGGCAGCGGACCCGAAGATGTCCGTCACCGCGTCAGCCTCCCCGGCCGGTTGCCGCATCTGCCGCACCGCGCATGGACCATATCGGGACGATACGCCCGCGATCGGGCGTGCGTCTGCGTCCGGCCGGGCGTGCTGCCGTCGCCGCTCCGCAGCGCCGCTACGCGGACTTCCCACGGCCGCTGATGAAGTCCCTGGTCCGGTCCACCAGCCCGGCCCCCGGCGCGAGCAGCTTGTTCGCCGGCGGGGTGTCGGGCGCGGACGGGTGCGGGCGGGTGGGGGCCATCTTCTTCGCGGTACGGATCTTGTCGCCGAGGGTGTCCAGGGTGTCGGCGGAGCAGACCGCGCGCAGCTGGGGGAAGAGGTTGGCCTCCTCGTCCTGGACGTGGCTGGTGACCGAGTCCTTCAGGAGCATGAACAGCTGGTCCAGCTGCGGGTCGTCGGCGGAACAGCCTTCGAGCTTCTTGAGGATCTTCTCGACCTCGGCGTGGTCCTTGAGCTCCTTGTCGGCCATCGGGCCGCCGTTCGCCACGTGCTCGCGGACCGCCGGGTACAGGTACTGCTCCTCGGCGACCGAGTGCCGTACCAGCTCGATGGTGACCTGGTCGATGAGTTTCTTGCGGTCCTTGTGGCCGCTGGGCATGGCCTCGATCCGGCGGAAGAGGTCATCGACCTCGCGGTGGTCGGTGGTCAGTTCGTCGATGATGTTGCCGCCGTGTGCCATGAGTGCCTCCTGAAACGGTGTGCCGTGCCGCCCGCGCACCGTGCGGCGGGCCTCACCACGGGTTCCCGGGCACGGCGCTTCCTAACGGGGAGAGGGGTGTCTTGGCCCTGGTTGGCGCCGCGTTGTCACCCGGAGGCGGGGACGGGGAGGCGGTGGGCGGGCGCGGCGGGGGTGCCGTGAGGGGGGCGGCCAGAATTTCGGGGCTTTCGCGTGAGCTGCGTCATTTCGCCCGATAGGCCGGGCGCCTAGGCTGCCGGAGGCCCGGTTCAGCGGGCCGCGCCCTCCCCGTTCCGCACCCCTCCCCGTTCCGCGCCCCGGACGCCTTCACCGCCGAAGACACCGAAGACGCCGAACAGCCGTGGACGCCGGTGCTGCCGGCGTCACCAGAGAAGGGACCCCGTGCCGTTGTCCGCCGACATCTCGCCGGTCATAGCCTCCACCGCGCAGTGGCTGCTGCGCTCCTACCCCGTCACCGGCGGCGCCCTCGACACGGCCCTCGCGCAGGCCCAGGCGCGGCAGGCCGCAACGGTCGCCGCCTGGCTGCGCTACCCCACGGCGGCGGACGCCGCACTGGTCGCGCTGGTCGGTCCCGGCGGTTCGGCCCGGCTGGACTGGCTCACCGGTGCCGACGCGTCCGGGCCCGAGGCCCCCGAGGAAGCCTGGCGGAGCTGGGTCGACGAGGTCGTGGCCAGCTGGGCGGCCTGCCTGCTCACCACCCCCCGGCTCGCCGAGGACGCGGTGGCCGCCCTCGTGGACGGTGAGCACGTCGCCGGGGTCTCCCCCGACTTCCGCCGGCTGACCCACCCCGACGACCGCGACCGCCGGGCCGCGGCCCTGCTGCGCCACCCCGACCTCCTCGCCCCGGTCGCCGACCTGCACCGCGAGGCGCTCGTACGGCACCTGGACGGCGACCTGCTCGACGCGGACTGCGCCTAGCGGACGGCCCCGGCCTGCCGGCCCGGGCGGGGGTTTTGCCTGTGCGGCGGGTGGCGGAGCGGCAGGCGATAGTGGACATGTGCCGGTGTCCGACTGCCGCCGGAGGTCCGGATGGACTTGATCCACTTGCGCATGGTCATGCCGCCCGCACTCACCCCGCCGGCCGTCGACCTGCTCAGCTCGGACGACCGCGTCCTCAACCTGATGGTCGTGAGGTCGGCGCACCTCCCGGAGGGCGACGCGCTCGAATGCGATGTGATGAAGGGCGCCGCGAACGACGTCCTGGGTGAGCTGCGCGCGCTGGGCGTGGACCGGGCGGGATCGATCGCCGTCGACGGCGTGGAGATGATGTTCTCGCACCGCGCCGAGCAGGTCGAGGCCGACCAGCCGAGCGCCCTGGTCCACGCACCGCTGTGGGCCACGGTCGAGGCCCACATCCGGTCGGAGGGCACCTATCTGCCGTCCTTCTACCTGTTCCTGGTGATCGCCGGCCTGATCAGCGCGGTCGGCATCATGTCGAACTCGCAGATCCTGATCGTGGCGGCCATGGTCGTCGGCCCCGAGTACCACGCGATCACCAGCATCGCCCTCGGCCTCGACCGGGGCACCCGGCGCCGGGTCCGGGACGGTTTCCGTGCGCTGACCGTCGGCTTCCTGCTGGCCATCGTGGTCACCCTGGGCTTCGCCGCGCTGTCGCGGGCCGCACACCTGCAGTCCGAGGCCTTCGACCTGGGCCTGCGGCCCGTTTCCCACCTCATCGACACCCCGGACTTCTTCTCCCTCGTCGTCGCCTTCCTCGCCGGCGTGGTCGGCATCGTCTCGCTCACCGAGGCGCGCGGCAGTGCCCTGCTCGGCGTCTTCATCTCCGTGACCACCATCCCCGCCGCCTCGGACATCGCCGTCTCGCTGGCCTTCGCCGACTGGCACGAGGCATGGGGCTCGCTGCTCCAGCTCCTGCTCAACGTCGTCGTGCTGGTCGCGGTCGGCGTCCTCACCCTCCGTCTGCAGCGACGCCTGTGGCGCCGCGCGGGCCGGCGTGCCACGACGAAGCCCCGGCAGTAGGGGCCGGCCGCCCGCGACCGGCACCCCGGGCTCGGCGCGCCGGGACCCGGACCCCGCCTTACCCTGGGCGGAGGGCGGCAATCGGGTGGCTCGCACGCCGAAAGGGGCGCCCCGATGGACGACTACCCACTGATCGAGAACCACGGTCTCATCGGCGATCTGCAGACCGCGGCGTTGGTGACCACCGAGGGCGTGGTCGACTGGTTCTGCTCCCCACGGTTCGACTCGCCGAGTGTGTTCGGGGCGCTTCTGGACAAGGAGAAGGGCGGGCACTGCACGGTCCGGCCGGCGCACCGGACCCACTCGACCAAGCAGTTGTACCTGCCCGACACGGCGATCCTGGTGACCCGCTTCATGACCGAGGCGGGCGCCGGTGAGGTGCTCGACTTCATGCCCGTGACCGGGACGACGGTCACGGCCGACCACCGGCTGGTGCGCATGGTCCGCTGCGTGCGCGGCAGCATGTCCTTCGAGGTCGAGATCGCCCCGCGCTTCAACTACGGGCGTACGGCCCACCAGTTGCACATCACCGAGCACGGAGCGGTCTTCGTCGCGGAGGACGGCACGGAACTCACCGTGCACCCCATCCGCGAACCGGAGGACGAGCGGCTCGTGGACGTTCTCACGGACCGGGATGCCGACCTGCACCTCTCGCTGACCCTGCAGGCCGGGCAGCAGCGGGGGCTGATTCTGGAGATGGGGGGCGAGGGGCCGCCCGCGGAGGTACGCCTCGACGCACACCAACGCCTCTTCGACGAGACCGTGGCGTTCTGGCGCTCCTGGCTGACGCAGTCGCGCTACACCGGACGCTGGCGGGAGGTGGTGGAGCGTTCCGCGATCACACTGAAGCTCATGACCTTCGCCCCCAGCGGCGCCGTGGTGGCCGCCCCGACGGCGGCTCTCCCGGAGCAACTGGGCGGCGAACGCAACTGGGACTACCGCTTCACCTGGATCCGGGACGCCTCCTTCTCCGTGTACGCCCTGCTGGGACTGGGCTTCACGGCCGAGGCCCGGGCGTTCATCATCTGGCTGAGCGACCGGGTCAAGGAGCGCGCCGGCAGCGGTGGGGACACCGGCCCGCTCAACATCATGTACAAGGTCGACGGCTCCTCCGACCTGGACGAGCAGATCCTCCACCACTGGGAGGGCTATGCGGGCTCCGCGCCGGTGCGGATCGGCAACGGCGCCGCGACCCAGCTCCAACTGGACATCTACGGCGAGGCGCTGGACAGCATCTATTTCGCGCACCGGCACGGCTTCCAGGTCGGGCACGGCGGATGGACCTCGATGCGGGCGGACCTGGACTGGCTCGCCGACCACTGGGACCAGGCGGAGGAGGGCATCTGGGAGACCCGCGGCGGTCGCCAGGACTTCACCTACGGCCGGGTCATGTCGTGGGTCGCGTTCGACCGCGCGCTACGACTCGCCGAGTCGAAGGGGTGGCCGTCGGCGTCCGAACGCTGGCGCGCCGAGCGGGACGCCGTCTACGAGCAGGTCATGGCCAAGGGTTGGAGCGAGGAACGGCAGGCCTTCGTCCAGCACTACGGCGGTGACGTACTGGACTCCTCGCTGCTGCGCATGGCGACCGTCGGGTTCCTCACCCCCGAGGATCCGATGTGGGCATCGACCCTGGACGCCATGGATCAGGAGCTGGTCAGCGACAGCCTGGTCTACCGCTACGACCCCGGGGCCTCCCCCGACGGCCTGCGCGGCTCGGAGGGCACCTTCTCGCTGTGCACGTTCATGTACGTCGACGCGCTGGCCCGCGCGGGACGCCTGAACCGGGCGCGGCTGGTGTTCGAGAAGATGCTGGGGTACGCCAACCACCTGGGCCTGTACTCCGAGGAGATCGACCTGACGGGTCGTCAACTGGGCAATTTTCCGCAGGCGTTCACCCACCTCGCCCTCATCGACGCGGCCCTCACCCTGAACGCGGCGCTCGACCGGCGGTAGCCGGACCGGTTCAGCCGGCCGGTTCCGCCCCCGTCGCGGACGCCGGCCCGAGGAGGATCAGCGTGTCGCCCTCCTCCGCGGTCACCGGCAGGGCCGCGGTGACCGGGTCCAGCCGGCCGTCGCGCCGGACGACGAACAGGGTCGCGTACCCCGGCGGGGGCGGGTCCGAGGCGGGCCGTACGTGGAAGCGGGCGCCCTGCCCGTGCCGGGCCACCAGGGCGTGGCGGAGGAGGCCGGCGCCGAAGAGGGTGTCCCCGGCCGTATAGGGCGCGACGACGCCGTGGCCGCCCGGTGGCGGGCCGATGCGGTAGACGGGGCCGTCGACGCTGTCCCGCATGACGATCGAGGCGAGGGCGTTGAAGTCGTCGTCGTCGGTCAGCAGGAAGGCCGCGGTGACCCCCTCCGGCCGGGCCTGCGGATCGGTGGCCGCGGCCATCAGCTCCCCGGCCGCCAGCTCGATCCCGGCTTCCGCGATCCGGTCCCTCTCGTGGGCCAGGCCGGCCCACATCAGCACGTCGAGTCCGGCGGTGCGCAGCGACCGGGCGAGGTCGATCACCCAGGGGTCGCCGCCCACCAGGAGCGGACGGGCCCGTGCGGGGCGGACGACGCCCAGGCCGGTGGCCACCGGCCTGGCGGTCAGGCCGTAGAGCACCACCGTTCCGACGATCACCAGGAAGGTCACCGGGAGGATCTTGTCGGCGCCGGGCAGTCCCGCGGCGATCAACGACGCGGAGAACGTCGTGGCGGTGGACGCGGCGACGATGCCGCGCGGGGCCATCCAGCCGGTGAAGGCCCGTTCCGGGGTGCTGAGTTCGGTCCCCGCCGTGGACAGCAGGGCGACCAGGGGCCTGACCACCAGGACGAGCACGGCGACGAGCGCGAGGGTGGGCAGCAGCACGGGGACGACGGACCTCGGCGTCACCGTCGCCGAGATGGAGACGAACAGCAGGCCGATGATGAGCTGGACGAGCGTCTCGAAGAACGGCCGCCGGGCGGGCATGTCGAAGCCGGGGAGGTTCGCGACGATCAGCCCGGTGACGACCGCGGCGATCAGCCCGGTGTCGTCGTAGACCATGTCGCAGCCCGCGGCCACCGCGACGACGGTGGCCAGCTGGGCGAGCGTGCCGAGCGTCTCGCCGAGCCTGAGCCGCCGGAGGGTGAACCACAGCAGTGCGGCACCGGCCACCCCGGCCGCGGTCCCCAGGGCGATACCGGCGACGAAGTCCGCGGCCCGGAACCCGTGTCCGGTCCGGAAGCCGCCGGAGATGACGGAGTGGAAGACGACGGCGCCGAGGATGCCGCCGACGGGATCCACCAGGGACCCTTCCCACAGCAGGACCCGCCGCACCGTGGCCGACGGCCCGACGTGTTCGAGCAGCGGAGCGACGACGGTCGGCCCGGACACCACGAGGATCACGCCGATCATGCAGGCGACGGCGAACGGCACCCCGTACAGGACCGGCCCCAGGGCCATCACGCTGCCCGCGGTGAGCAGCACGCCCAGCACGATGAGGCGCACGACGACGCTCCGCGTCGCGCCCTTGAGGTGGCGCAGGTCCAGTCCCAGGCCGGCGTCGTAGAGGATGAGCGCCACCGACAGCGACACCAGGGGTGCGAAGGCCGGCCCCAGGAGTGTGTCGGGGCGGACGGTGTCGGTGAGCGCTCCGGCGGCGAACCCGGCCGGCAGCAGCAGGATCAGGGCCGGGATCCGCAGCCGGCCGGCGAGGATCTGGGAACCGACGGCGAGGGCCACGGTCAGTCCGACGCCCAGCAGGATCTGGTCCGTGCTCATCGGGCCGCCGCCGTTCGGCGCGCGAGGTCAGCCCTCGTCACCGGCACCGGTGCGCCGCAGGTCGGCATCGGTGAGACCCGCCAGCTCACCGTGGGTGTCCAGCCAGTACAGGAGGGCCACCGCGGGAACGACCAGGACGACGGCGACGAGGGTGACCAGGCCCAGCCAGCGGAGCGTGGTGTGCGCGCCCGCCCCCTCGGCCACGGTGAGCGAGGTCGGGATCAGGTACGGGCGCTGCGCCATCCCCCAGGCGAGCACGGCGGAGGCGACCAGACCGACCGCCGCGATGCGGGACCAGGCCCCGGAGGACCGGATCAGCAGCCAGCCGGTGGCGCAGGTGGCCAGCGCCGCGAGGACGACGAAGACGAGCCCCACGCCGTGGGTGAGCCCGTGCCAGACGTACGGCGCGTCCCCGTGGGTGACGAACAGGGTGAGGACGGCGAGCACGGCGACGACGGCCAGGGCGCCCAGCGCCCGTCGCCGGAAGTACCGGTCGAGGTCCGGCGCGGCGAAGCGCCGGGCGTCCGCGGCGAGGAACACCGCTCCGAGCAGGGCCGTGGTCGCCACGGCGAGCAGCCCGAACAGGGCGGAGGTGGGGTTGGCCCAGGCGTCCGTCGACGCCGTCGCGCCCGCCGTCGCCCGGCCCGAGGCCACACCCCCGGCGGCGGCGCCCAGGAAGAACGGCGTCAGCAGCGAGGAGACGGCGAAGACCGCGCCGTACAGGCGCCGGCCGGCCAGCCGCCTGGCGGGCTTGCGCAGGGCGAAGCCGGCACCGCGCAGCACGATGCCCACCGCGGCCAGCGCCAGGGGGAGCCACATCGCCTGGAACACCCGCGCGAAGAGGACCGGGAAACCCGTCCACATGAGGACCAGCACGAAGATCAGCCAGACGTTGTTGACCTCCCAGACGGGCTCCATGGCGTGGTCGATCAGCCTGCGGGGGCGCTCGCCGCGCGCCGCTCCGCCCGCGGTCAGGTCCCAGAACCCGGCGCCGTAGTCGGTGCCGCCGGCGCAGGCGTAGGCGACGACGCCCAGCAGCAGGACGACGGCGATGACCCCGGCGATCACGGCCGGCTCCCGACGGACCGCGGCCCGTACGGCGTGTCCGTCTCCGGTGTCTCCGTCGGTGGCTGCGGCCCGCCCGTCCCATCGGCGAGCCGCCAGCGGGAGCGCATCTTCAAAAGGATCAGCAGCAACGACCCGAACACGAAGACGTACACCACGACGACCAGGGCGAACATGATCCACAGGCTGGTGGAGCGGGTCGCCGTCACCGCCTCCGCGACCCGCATGTTCTGGTAGACGATCCACGGCTGGCGGCCCACTTCGGTGGTGATCCAGCCGCACTCGACGGCGACGACGGAGGCCACGCCCGCGCACGCCGCGCCGCGGAAGAACCACGGGGAGGCCGGCAGCCGGCGGCGCCACAGCCACAGAACGCCGTACCAGAGCGCGAGCAGGAGCAGCAGGGAGCCGATCCCGACCATGATGTCGAAGGTCCAGTGGACGATGGTGGCCTGAGTGGCCGTCGGCCGGTCGCTCGCCGGGACCGTGGTCAGCCCGGTGACCTTGGTGTCCGGCCGGAAGCCGGCCAGGATGGAGTCGAGTTGGGGAATCTTGAGGCCGCCGGAGACGGTCCCGTCGGGATGCAGCCGGCCGAAGAGGTACTCCGGCACGTGGGTGTCGGTCCTCCAGACGATCTCCATCGCGGCGAACTTCACCGGCTGTTTGTGGAAGACCTGCCGGGCGATGGAGTCGCCCAGGACGAACTGCACGGGGGTGAACACCGCGGCGAGCGTGAAGGGGATCGTGAAGCCGAGCCGGTGGTAACGGTCGCGGCGGCCCCGCAGCCAACCCACGGCGTAGACGCCCGCCGTGACGTAGCCCGCCGTGACGAACATCGCCACGACGAAGTGCCAGTACTCCGGGCCGAACATGGGCGTGAAGATCGCCTTGCGGACGTCCACGTCCACGGGGTTGCCCGCGGCGTCGAGGACGAAGCCGCGGGGCGTGTTCATCCACGAGTTGGCGGCCAGGATCCCGAAGGCGCCCAGCAGGGCCACGAAGGGCAGCGGCACCGCGAGCAGGAAGTGGGCGCGGGAGGGCAGTCGCCGCCAGCCGTAGAGGTAGACGGCGATGAGGACCGCCTCCAGGAAGAAACCCCACGCCTCCACCCCGAAACCGAGCCCGAAGACATCGCCCCACCGGCCCATCATGCCCGGCCACAACAGCCCGAACTCGAAGGACAGCACGGTGCCGGTGACGACGCCGATCGCGAACTGGACCGCCATGACCGCCGACCAGCGCCGGGCCAGCAGCAGGGCGGCCGGGTCGTTCCGGCGCAGTCCGTAACCGTGCATGACGATCGTGATCAGCGGCAACGCCACCCCCAGCGGCACCAGGATGATGTGCGCGGCGAGGGTGAAGGCCATCATCGATCTGGCCGGGAGCAGCTGCGCGGGCGCGGCCGTCAGCAGCGCGAGCGTGGTGTGCATGGAGTCTCCTCGGGACCGACGTGGGTGGGTCGGTCAGCCGCCGGTGGCGAACCCGGGGAAGAGGGTCATCCCGCCGTCCACGTAGAGGGTGGCGCCCACGACGTAGTCCAGGAGGTCGGAGGCGAGCGCGACGGCCGCGCAGGCGATGTCCTCGGGGGCGCCGACACGGTCGTAGGGGATCAGTTTCAGGAGGTCCTGCCGGGCCTCGGGGGTGTCCCAGGCGTCGCGGTTGATGGGGGTCTTGATGGCTCCGGGGGCGATCGCGTTGACGCGGATCTTCTTCGGGGCGAGTTCCTGCGCCAGCGTCTCCATCATCATCTGCACACCGCCCTTGGAGGCGGCGTAGTTGACGTGGCCGGCCCACGGGATGATCTGGTGCACCGAGCTCATGCAGATGATCTTGCCCGCCGCACGCGACACCTCGGGAACCACCCCGCGCCGGAGGAACTCCTTGGTCGCCTCGCGGGCGCAGAGGAACTGCCCGGTGAGGTTGACGTCCAGGACCTTCTGCCACTGGGCGAGGGACATGTCGGTGAACGACGCGTCACGCTGCAGTCCGGCGTTGGCCACGAGGATGTCGACGGTGCCGAACTCCTTGACCATCCGGTCCGTCATGGCGACGACCTGTCCCTCGTCGGAGACGTCCGCCTCGTAGGCCGCCGCCCGCACTCCGAAGGACGCGATCTCCTCGACCACCTTGTCGGCTTCCTCGCGGCCGGCCACGTAGTTCACGACGACGTCGGCGCCGGCCCGGCCCAGGGCGACGGCGGTGGCCCGGCCGATGCCCGAATTCGCACCGGTGACCAGCGCCTTCTGGCCCTTCAGCAGATCCGCGGGGATCACGTCCTGGGGTGCGCCCTCGGGGGAACTCACGATGCCCTACTCCTCCACTGCGTGGCCCGGGATCAGCCGGGCCGTGGCCCGGAGGTGCAGGCGTCACACAACCACCGGGGCGGGGCGACGGCGCGGCGGAGCGGTCCGCTTTGCGCTGCCCGACTGACGATCTTCGCCCGATCGGTGGTGCGTCGCCGCGGGCCGGTCAGCCGAGCCGGGCGAGCAGGTGGTCGCCCACCCGCAGGGCGTTCGCGATGGCCGTCAGGGACGGATTGACCGCGCCGATGCTCGGGAAGAAGCTCGTGTCCACGACGTAGAGGTTGTCCAGGTCGTGGGCCTTGCAGTTGAGGTCGAGGGCCGAGGACGCCGGATCGTCGCCGAACCGCACGGTGCCCGCCTGGTGGGCGGTGGCGCCGATCGGCATGCCCTTGTGCAGGTAGATGCTGTGCGACAGCAGTTGGTGCTCGTGCATGCCGAGGTGGCCGAGCATGTGCTGGAGCTTGTGCCGCAGGCGGGTCAGGCCGGCGATGTTGTTGGTCTCGTCGAGGGCGAGGCGGATGCGGCCGTCGGCGTCCAGGGTGACCCGGTTGTCCGGCTGCGGCAGGTCCTCCCCGCACAGCCAGAAGTCGACGGCGTGGTGGGCCAGGACCTCGAAGGGCATGTCCGGGGTGACCGCGCCGGCCCAGCGCGGCGCCTCGCCGTGGATCTGCTCGGCGTCCGACTTGCCCAGCATCTGGATCCCGCCGAGGGGGTAGTCCCAGTCGTCCGCGCCCAGGTACCAGTCGTGCAGGGCGAGGGTCTTCTGGAACTGGGTGTCGTTGGGCTCCTTCGAAATCGCCATCAGCGCAAGGTTGTTGTGCCGCATGTAGTGGCGGCCGACCACATCGGAGCCGTTGGCCAGCCCGTGGGGATGGTGGTCGTCGGCCGAAGCCAGCAGCAGGGCCGCGGAGTTGACCGCCCCGCAGGCCACGACCACGATGTCGGCCGAGAACCGGGCCTGCTCCGCGTCCGGGAGCTCGGCGACGACGGTGGTGACGCTGCGTCCGCTCGGACCGGTTTCGAGCCTGGTCACCCGGGCGTGGGTGACCAGCTCGACGCCGGGGTGCCGCAGTGCCGGCTCCACACAGATGACCTGGGCGTCGGACTTGCCGCGGACCAGGCACGGGAAGCCGTCCACCCGGTTGCAGCGGATGCAGACGCTGGAGTGGGCCGCCCGCCCGTTCCCGTCCTGGGTGAGGTCGACGCCGATGGGCAGGTGGAAGGGGTGCAGTCCGCGCTTCTCCAGATCGTCGCTCAACTGCTGGATGCGCGGCTCGTGTTCCACCGGCGGATAGGCGTACGGTCCGCTGCACGGCCCTTCCCAGGGGTCCTCGCCGTGCCGGCCGTGCACCAGATAGAGGTGTTCCGCCTGGGTGTAGTAGGGCTCCAGGTCCTCGTAGCGAAGCGGCCAGGCGGGAGAGACGCCGTCGTGGTGGCGCAGCTCGCCGAAGTCCTCGGGGCGCAGCCGGAACAGTGCCGCGCCGTAGAACTTGGTGTTGCCGCCGACGTAGTAGTTGACCTCGGGCGGGAACTCGTTGCCGTGCCGGTCGAGCCAGAACTCCGGGGCCCGGTACTTCGCCTTGACGAAGACGGCGGTGGAGTCCCAGTTGTCGCGTTCGCGCGGCAGCCAGCCGCCGCGTTCGAGGAGGAGCACCCGCTTGCCGGAGGGGGCGAGCCGGTGGGCGAGGGTGCCGCCGCCGGCTCCGGTGCCGATGATGATGACGTCGTAGTGGGAGGTGTCGCCCACAGCGACCACCGTCCTTGCCGTTGCGTCGCCGGCCGCTGCCGGGACCTGCCGGTAGCCTTCTCCGCTCCTTCGAACGTATACGCCCCGGGACGGCGCGGCACCTGGAAGGCGCCGGGCGTCCCGGCCGGTCAGAGGACGGCGATCGGGTTCACCGGGGAGCCGGTGGCCGCCGGGAGCCGCAGCGGGGCGACCACGCACAGGAAGTGCCAGCGGCGCAGCTGCGCACACACCGGTACCAACTCCTCGAAGTTCAGGTAGTCCATGAGATGCAGCCCCATGGCGTTCATGGCCAGCACGTGCACCGGGAACGGGACCTCGGCGACCGCGCTGGGGGCCGTGTCGTTGTTGCCGTCCGACCCCAGGGCGGCCACCCGCCGCTCGGCGAGGAAGGGCACCGCTGCCGGGTGCAGGCCGGCCCGCTGCTGCGCGGCGTTCCAGGCGCCGAGGCTGCGGCGTCGGCGGCGGTGCCCGACGCGCACGAACAGCAGGTCGCCCGGCCCGACCGTGACGCCCTGGGCCGCCTCGGCCGCCACGAGGTCATCGGCGGTCACGTGGTCGCCGGGCTCCAGCCACGGCACCTGGCGCAGGCGCGGGACGTCCAGCAGCACCCCGCGGCCGACGATCCCGTCGCGCACCAGGTCCGCGGTGAGCGCGCCGGCCCCGTCCGGCGTCACGCTGCTCGCCGGAACACCGCCGTAGAGCTCGCCGTCGAACATCACATGGCACAGCGCGTCGAGGTGGCTGTCCGCGTCCCCGTGCACGTTCATGGCGAACCGGTCGAGGGCGAAGTGCAGTCCCGGGGCGTCGGCCTCGCCGGGCGCCGGTGCGGTCATCCGGTGGGTGGCGGGCTGCGGGTCGTCCGGCCCCGGCGAGGTCTCGATCGGGGCGGCCAGCGATACGGTCCGGCCGGCCCGCACCTCGGTGGCGGCGGCCACCACCCGCTCGGGGGTCAGGTGGCCCAGCGCTCCGCGCCCGGCATCCGGGCCGTCCAGCGCCTGCTCACGCAGCCGGCGGTACAGGGAGCGGAAGGCCGCCTCGGACATGCGGTGCCGGGCCCCGGGCGGCGACGCCTCGCCTTGGTGCGCACGATCCGGCACGTGAGCTCCTCCTCGTCCGGCGCGGGGCCCTGGTCCCAGGGTCGGCCGCCGCCGCGCCCCCCGCATCCCGGAAGCGGTCCCACGGCATACGTCAGCCGGCGTCCCAGCCCGGAACCGTCGGCAGGACCTTCTCGGCGACGCGGAGCAAGGCCGCGTCATCGGGCATCCCCTCGTCCTCCCGCCAGACGACGACCTCGAAGGAGCCGCCGCCGTCCTTGGCGTTCCTGGCGACCTGCAGGCGGCGGGCGATGCCGCCGGGCGCGGTGTCGGCCTTGCCGGGCTTGCCACCCTCGAAGTTGAAACGGATGGCGATGGTCCGGTCCGAGGAGAGGACCGCGGGACGCCCCAGCACCGTTCGCTTCTCCGCGGTATTGCCCAGCAGGTCGGCCGTCCGGGCGACCGAGAGGTCGTCGGAGGACGCCGAGAGCTGCACGGAGTAGGTCTTCAGCGTCACTTTCGCCTCGGGAGTGACGATCTCGGTGCCGCCGGCGAGCTTGGTCGTGCTCTCGCTGCCGTCCGCGGTCTCGGCCCGCTCCGCCGGCGTTCCGAGGAGCTCCGGCAGGTCCGAACGGTTCAGCGCCGTGCACAGCTGAGCCCCCGAAACGTGCTTCGACGCAACGCGCTTCGAGGCAGCATGCCGCGGCGGCCGGGCGTCGTCATGCGGGGGCGAGCAAGCAGCCGGCTTGCTCTCCTCGACCTCCTGCCCCGAAGCCGTCGCCATGACCCACATGCCCCCCGCGAGGCCCCCGACCAGCACCACCGCCGCGACCACCTGCGCCCCGGCGTTCATCCCCTTCTCGGGCCCGGCCTTGGATCCGGTCGCGGATCCGGTCGCGGATCCGGTCGCGGATCCGGTCGCGGATCTGTCGAATTCCCCGTCCATGTCCCCCACTTCCCCCGCTTCCCCCACTTCCCCCGCTTCCCCCACTTCCCGTACTTCCCCCATCTGCTGATTCGCGCCGGATGCGCGCCGGGGGAGCGTAACCGGTGATCGTTTCGCAGCCAAGCAAAATCCGTCTGCCAGACTGCTCGGGTGATCGTCAGACTCGCCCGGGAGCAGGACTTTCCCGGCTTTCTCGCCCTGGCCGCCCAGGTGGAGCACTGGTTCGGCCCGATGGTCGAGGACCCCGGATTCCACCGGGCCGTACAGAAGCACATCCGCCGGTCCACGGCGCTCGTCGCGGTCTCCCCGGACGCGGACGTGCTCGGCGGCCTGCTGTTCGGTGCCAACGCCCCGGTCCACCACGTGCACTGGCTCGTCGTCTCGGAACAGGAACGCGGGAAGGGCACCGGTCGCGCCCTGATGAGCGAGGCACTGGGCAGGTTCGTGCGGGGCCCGGGCACCATCGAGGTGGTCACCTTCGGAGAAGACCACCCGGGCGCCGTTGCCGGCGGTTCCCGCGTCTTCTACCGGCGTCTCGGTTTCCACCCCGCCGAGGCTGCCGCGCCCGGCCCGGAAGGCGGTTCCCGGCAGGTCTACCGTCGGGCCGTCACCTGAGGTGCCGGCTCCGGCGCTGCCGCGGGGCCGTGCGGTCCCTCATGGTGGGCCCGCGCACCCCCGTGACCGGAACTATGGCGTCCCACCACATGTGCCACTGACCTGCGCGTTCCTACCGTGTGGCGGCACGAGCACATCCCGCCGACCGCCTGGAAGTGGTGCACATGGCCCGCGCAGCAACCGCTCCCCCACCCCCCACCGACCTCAAGCGCATCGTCGCCGCCAGCCTCATCGGGACCACCATCGAGTGGTACGACTTCTTCCTCTACGGCTCCGCCGCCGCGCTGGTCTTCAACAAGCTGTTCTTTCCCGGTTCGGATCCGCTCGTCGGGACCCTGCTGGCGTTCCTGACGTACGCGGTGGGGTTCGCCGCGCGGCCCGTCGGTGCGCTGGTCTTCGGGCACTTCGGCGACCGGCTGGGCCGCAAGAGACTGCTGGTGCTGAGCCTGCTGATGATGGGCGGTGCCACGTTCGCGATCGGGCTGCTGCCGACGCACGCCACGATCGGTACGGCGGCGCCGGTGCTGCTGACCGTGCTGCGGCTGGTCCAGGGGTTCGCGCTGGGCGGTGAGTGGGGCGGCGCGGTGCTGCTGGTGTCGGAGCACGGTGATGCGCGGCGGCGCGGGTTCTGGGCCTCGTGGCCGCAGACCGGCGCGCCCGCCGGGCAACTGCTGGCCACCGGCGTGCTCTCGCTGATGACGGCGCTGCTGCCGGCCGCGGCGTTCGCCGCCTGGGGGTGGCGGGTGCCGTTCCTGCTCTCCGGCGTCCTGGTCCTGGTCGGGCTGTGGATGCGGCTGTCGGTGGACGAATCCCCCGTGTTCCGGGCCGCGTTGGCGCGTGCCGAGGCCCGCCGGGCGGAGGGGGCGGCCACCCGCGTGGAGAAGCCGCCGCTGGTCGCCGTGCTCCGGCACCACTGGCGCGAGGTGCTGATCGCGATGGGCGCGCGGATGGCCGAGAACATCTCGTACTACGTCCTCACGGCGTTCGTGCTGGTCTACGCGACCTCGCACGCCGGGGTGGCGCAGCAGACCGCGCTGAACGCGGTGCTGATCGCCTCGGCGCTGCACTTCGCGGTGATCCCCGCCTGGGGCGCGCTGTCGGACCGGATCGGGCGCCGGCCGGTCTATCTGCTGGGCGCGGCCGGCGTC
The DNA here is from genome assembly GCF_040652715.1 of Streptomyces sp. NPDC048196. Classification (NCBI taxonomy): domain Bacteria; kingdom Bacillati; phylum Actinomycetota; class Actinomycetes; order Kitasatosporales; family Streptomycetaceae; genus Streptomyces; species Streptomyces sp. NPDC048196. The sequence goes on from NZ_JBEZMM010000008.1 coordinate 138,824, forward strand.
GGCGCCTGGGCGTTCCCGTTCTTCGCGCTGGTGGACTCCGGCCGGTTCGGCCCGCTGCTGCTCGCCGTGAGCGTCGGGCTGTTCTTCCACGGTGCGATGTACGCGCCGCAGGCGGCCTTCTTCGCGGAGATGTTCGCGACCCGGATGCGGTATTCGGGCGCCTCGATCGGGGCCCAGTTCGCGTCGGTCGCCGCCGGTGCGCCGGCCCCGCTGATCGCGACCGCGCTGCTCGCCGACTTCGGCGGCCCGGCGCCGATCGCGCTGTACGTCGTCGCGGCCGCGCTGCTGACGCTGGTCGCGGTGGGTGCGGCCCGGGAGACCCGCAACCGGGACCTGGCGGCGGTGGCGGAGGACGAGCCGCGGCCCGCCTCCGGGCGGACCGGCGACGGGCGGGAGATGAGGGTCTGATGTGCGGCGGGGGCGCGGCGGGCCGTGGGACGCTCCGGGAGACGGGGCAAGCTCGCCCGCCGCGCCCCCGCCGGACGTCAGGACCGCTCGGTCCTGCGCTTGATGGACTCCTTCGTGCCGCGGATGTTCTCCCCGGCGTCGTCCATGGTGTCCTTGGCCTTGCCCTTGGCCTCTTCCATCCGGCCTTCGGCCTTCAGGCGGTCGTCACCGGTGATCTTGCCGGTGGCCTGCTTGGCCTTGCCCTTCATCTTGTCCTTGGCGCCCTTGCCGGCCATGTCCAACTCCTTCGTGCGTGATCTGGGGCCCGTGGTCCGCGTACGGGCCGGGAAGCCACGGGACGTGCGGAGCACTCGCGGAATGGAGGGCTCCGCATCCCAGGCTGCCGCACGGCCCACCGGGGCGCACCCGGAGCGACGGCCCGTTACTCCTCCGTTTCGCACCCGCGCCCACCGGCGCGTCCGCTGTGCCGTTACCGCTCGCCGGCGTGCTCCACGGCGGACGAGAGCTGGTGCAGCCGCAGCGCCAGCTGGAGTTCCAGGGCGCGCGCCGGGCTCTGCCAGTCGGGCCCCAGCAGCCGGCCCACCCGCTCCAGGCGCTGCGCCACGGTGTTCACGTGGACATGCAGCTCGTCCTTGGTGCGGCCGGGGCTCATCCCGCAGGCGAAGTACTCCCGCAGGGTGCGCAGCAGCTCCGTCCCGCGGCGGGCGTCGTAGTCGGCGACCGTGCCGAGCGTGCGGCGCACGAAGCCGTCGACGTCGCGGGTGTCGGCGAGCAGCAGTCCCAGGAAGCCGAAGTCGGCGGCGGCCGCGCCCTGGCCGGCCCGGCCCAGCACCCGCAGCGCCTCCCGGCAGCGCCGGGCCTCCGCGTACGCGTCGGCGACCGCCGCGGGCCGTCCGGCGGGGGCCGGGACCGGGGCCGAGGCACCGACCGTGACCGGTACGTGGAGCGCGGCGCCCAGCCGGGCGGCGATCTCCCGTGCCCGGCCGGCCGGATCGCCGTCGGGCCCGAGCGGCAGCAGTAGGACGGCGCCGCCGTCGCGGACCGCGGCCAGCCCGTGCCGGGTGGCGGCGAGATGGGACGCCGCCGACCACAGGCGCCGCCGGTCGCCGGCGGCGTCCTGGGCCGCGGCGGCGTCGACCCGGGCGGCCAGCACGACCTGCGGCGCGTCGAGGTCGGCACCGACCCGGGCCGCGCGTTCCCGCAGCAGCCGGGGGTCGCGCCCGGCGGCGTCCAGCAGGTCGTCCAACAGCTCGCCGCGGACCCGCTGTTCGGCCTCGCCCGCGGTCCGGCGGGCGAGCAGCAGCAGCGAGGTGACCACGGCGGCCCGCTCCAGGGTCCGCTGGTCGACCGGGTCCAGGGCCGGGTGGCCGCGCAGGACCAGCGCGCCCAGGACCTCCCCGCCCGCCGATACCGCGGCGACCCAGTCGGCACCGTCCCGTACGGCGTGCCCGTCGGCCCGGGACCGGTCCAGGGCGGCGGCCGGGGCGTCGGCGGGTTCGGTGAACTCCACGTCGCCGTGCAGCACTTCGGCCACCGCGGCCGCGACGTCCTGCACCCCGCCGCCGCGCAGCACCAGTTCCGTCAGCCGGTCGTGGATGTCCGAGGCGCGTTCGATGACCGCGCTGCGGTCACGGATGATCTCGTTGGCCGCTTCCAGTTCGGTCAGCGCCTTACGGGTCCCGGCGAGCAGGCGGGCGGTGTCGAGGGCGACCGCGGCATGCGCCGCGTGGGCGGCGAGCAGGGCGATCTGGCCGGGTTCGAAGACCCGCTCGCGGCGGTCGGCGGCGAAGAGCACCCCGATGACGCCGCTGCCCAGCATCAGCGGCACGCCCAGGATCGCCACCAGGCCCTCGTCGCGGACGCCGGCGTCGATGGTGCCGGTGTGCCGGAACCGCTCGTCGTGGAAGTAGTTGTCGGTCACGTACGGGCGGGCGGTCTGTGCGACCAGTCCGCCCAGTCCCTCACCCATGCCGAGCCGGAGTTGCTGGAACCGCGCGGAGACCGAGCCGTCGGTGACCCGCATGTAGGTGTCGCCGGCGGCCGGGTCGTGCAGGGTGAGGTAGGCGACCTCGGTGCCCAGGAGGGAGCGGGCCCGGCGCACGATGGCCCGCAGGACGGCGTCCAGGTCGCGCAGTCCCGCCAGGTCGTGCGCGGTGGCGTAGAGCGCGGACAGTTCGGCCTCGCGCCGCCGGCGGCCCTCCAGTTCGGTGCGTATCCGCAGCGCCTGGCGCTTGGCCCGCTCCAGGGCGGCGAGCCGGCCGGGCGCGGCACCCTCGGCACGGGCGCGCAGCACCGGCCGCTCGTAGTCCTCGGCGGGGGCGTCGGCGGCGAGCAGCGCGAGGAAGGGGGCCTCGGCCGGTTCGGTGGTGGGCGCGGACGAGGACGGATCGGTGGGCATGGTCACAGGGATACCTTCGGGTCGTCGCCGGGCGCCAGGGGCTCGGGGGCCTCTCCCCTGCTGCCGCTCGGCGCCCCCTGGATCGTCAGTGCGCGGTCCAGCCGCCGTCCAGGGTGAGCGAGGTCCCCGTCACGAAGGACGCCTGCGGGGTGCAGAGGTAGGCGACGGCCTCGGCGACCTCCTCCGGTTCGAGCAGCCGCTTGAGGGCCGTGTCGGCGAGCAGGACGTCGGCCAGCACCCGCTCCTCGGGGATGCCGTGCGCGACGGCCTGGTCGGCGATCTGCCGTTCGACGAGCGGGGTGCGGACGTAGCCGGGGTTGACGCAGTTGCTGGTGACGCCGTGCGTGGCGCCCTCCAGGGCGGCGGTCTTCGACAGGCCCTCCAGACCGTGTTTGGCCGCCACATAGGCGGACTTGAACGGTGAGGCCCGCAGCCCGTGCACCGACGAGATGTTCACGATCCGCCCCCACCCCCGCTCGTACATGTGGGGCAGGGCACCGCGCAGCAGCCGGAAGGGCGCCTCCAGCATCACGGTCAGCACCTGGTGGAAGACCTCGGGCGGGAACTCCTCGATGGGGCGCACGAGTTGCAGTCCGGCGTTGTTGACCAGCAGGTCGGTGCCGGCCGCGGCCCGCTCGGCGGCGTCGAGGTCGGTCAGGTCCAGGACCTGCGGCTCGATGGTGCCGCCGGCGCCGTCCGGGAGGTCCGCGGCCAGTGCGGCCAGGCCGGCGGCGTCCCGGTCGACCGCCCGCACCGTGGCGCCGGCCGCCGCCAGCCGCAGGGCGCAGGCGCGTCCGATGCCTCCGGCCGCGCCGGTGACGAGGGCGGTGCGGCCGCCGAGGTCGAGGGATACCGGGCCCGGGGTGCCGATCGTGGTCATGACCGCACCTTAGGCACGGGCGGACCCGGCACCGATGTGCCGTGGCACCACAGTTCGCGGGCGGGAGATGGGGGCCGGCCACCCGGGAAGCGCGGCACCGGACGGCGGCCGGGGCAGCGGGCGGTGCGCGGCGGCCCGGGCCCGGTGCCGGTGGGCGCGACGCGCCGGATCACCTGATCGGCCGTCCCGGTTCGCCGCGCTTCCGCCGGGCTCCTAGCGTCGTACGACGCAGCGCGCCGCCTGCACCGCCGCCACGAGGGAGTCCCACATGCGCAGGCTGATCACCGTGCCGACCGTGCTGCTCGCGCTGACCGCGGCGGGCTGTGCGGACGGGGACGACAGCGGGACCCGCTCGGCGTCGTCCACCGGTACCGGGCCCGGGCCGCAGCGCACCGGTGAGGGCTCACCGGGGGTGCCCGGCCAGCCGGTGAGCTGCGGGCGGCTGAAGGACGCGCTGGGCCAGGAGGGGGACGTCGCGCTGTACGCGGATCCCGGGGCCGGGGGCACGGTGCCGTGCGCGCAGGCCCGGGACGTGATGACCGAGTTCTTCCTGCGGGCACCGCGGGAGGCCGGTGACGACCGCGGCACGCTGTCCGTACGCGGCTGGTTCTGCCACTACGAGAGCGGGCCGACCGGCACCTGGATCTCGGCCTGCAGCAAGGACGAACGGGAGATGCACACGGAGGAGGCGGACGACCAGGACACCGGCCCGGACGGGCCGGACGAACCGGACGCCCCGGACGGCTCGCAGCTGCCCCCGCTGCCCGGTGATCCCTCCGCCCCGATGGACGACCCGTCGACGGAGGAGCTGTAGTCGACGAAAGAGCGGTGGTCGACGGAGGAGCTGTCGGCGACGAAAGAGCTTGAGGCAGCCGTGCCTTCGGGCGGGCCCTTCTAGACCTCGTCGATCCCGTGGAACCACGTCGGACCGGCCGCGACGGCCCGGCGGATGCGGGTCAGCGCGTACGTGTCCAGCTCCGGCAGGGCGTCCATGGCGAACCAGCCGACCTCCAGCGACTCGTCGTCGTTGACCCGGGCCCGGCCGCCGACCGCGCGGCAGCGCAGCGTCACGTCCATGAACTGGCAGATGTCGCCGTTGGGGTACTCCGTGGGCGGCATGGTCTCGACGAGGACCACCCCCTCGGGGACGACCCGGACCGCTGTCTCCTCGTAGACCTCGCGCACCGCGGTCTCGGCGGGCTGCTCACCGGGCTCGGGGATGCCGCCGATCACCGACCAGCCGCCGGTGTCGGCCCGCTTGCCCAGCAGGACCCGCCCGTCGTCGTCGAAGACCACCGCAGTCACCCCGGGCAGCCACAGCAGCTGCCGGCCGATGGAGCTCCGGAGGTCACGGATGAATTCGGGTGTTGCCATGCTCCGACCCTACGGGACGACCCGGAGGGCTCCCCGATCCCGGAGCGCGGCCCGCCCCGCACACCCCCGCCGCGCGCTCAGGCGCCCGCCGGGCTCCCCTTGCGCGGCCGCAGCCGGCCGCGGACCGCCCGGACCGCGCCCTCGGCGTCGTCGACCGTGATCGTGAAGGTGCGCCCGTCGCCGAGCCGGAGGACCACGGCCTCCCCACGGCGGACGACCACCGCCGTGCCCTGGTCCGGGCGCCAGCGGTAGCCCCAGCCGCCCCAGTGGCGGGGCGTGACCCGGGGCGCGAACTCGGCCCCCACGACGGTGTCGAGGGGGATCCGGCGGCGCGGCACACCGATGTGGCCGCAGCGCACTTCCAGGCATTCCTTGTCGACCCGTACCGCGACGTGGACGAAGGCGAGCGTGCCGAACAGGACCAGCAGGCCGGCCGCGACACAACCGACCACCGCCATCACCAGCGGCGCCAGACCGGAGGTCCAGCTGCTGTCGACGGCCAGCTCGATGCCGAGCGCCAGACAGGCCGCCCCGATCGCGGCCAGCAGCCACTGGACGCGGTTGGTGGCGCTGCCGTGCCAGACCTCGGGGATCTCCGCGTGCGAGCCGCCGGGCACCCGCCCCGGCCCCACGGGCCGGCCGGTGCCGTCGGTACCGCCGTCGGTACCGTCGTCCGTGCTGCCGTCTGCGCCGGGGGCTGCTGCCCCCTCGTGGGGGTGGTCCCTCATGAGACGCAGCGTACGCGTCTTCGCACGCTGCGGCAGGGTGTCGAACGCCCCGTTCAGCCGCTCAGCGCCCCGGCGGTGTCCGTACGGGACTGCGCCAGCAGCCGGCCCTCGGCGTAGGCGAGCGTGGTCGCGGGGAGCTCCGCCGTACGGCCGCTGAGGAGCACGGTGAGTCCGCCGGCCGGGGTGGCCGCGGGCGCCGGCTCGGCACCGATACGGCGCAGCGCCTGGGCGGCGACCGCCTCGGCCGAGCCGTGCAGGACGAGCGCCGGGGCGCCGGGCTGCTGGAGGGCGGCACGGATGCGTTCGGCGACCAGCTCGTAGTGGGTGCAGCCCAGGACGACGGCCCGCACGTCGCGCGGGGTGCGGCCCGCGGCGACGGCGACGGCCGCGTCGATGGCGGCCTCGTCGGCCTGCTCCACCGCGTCGGCGAGCCCCGGGCAGGCGACGCCGGTGACGTCCACGCCGCGCGCGAAGCGTTCGATCAGGTCCCGCTGGTAGGGGCTGCCGGTGGTGGCGGGGGTGGCCCAGATGGCGACCGGGCCGCCGCCGGTCGCGGCGGGCTTGATGGCCGGGACGGTGCCGATGACCGGGACGGCCGGTTCCAGTTCGGCGCGCAGCGCGGGCAGGGCGTGCACGGACGCGGTGTTGCAGGCCACGATCAGCGCGTCGGGGCGGTGCGCGGCGGCCGCCCGGGCCACCGCGAGGGCGTGTGCCGTGACGTCCTCGGGCGTGCGCGGGCCCCAGGGCATGCCGTCGGGGTCGGAGGAGAGGATCAGATCGGCGTCCGGCCGCAGTCGCCGTACGGCCGCGGCCGCCGCGAGCAGGCCGGTTCCGGAGTCCATCAGCGCGATCTTCACCCGGACACTTTACCGGGCGACGGGTCCCACTTGTCATACCGGCCCGGCGAGCGGGTGGCCCGGGCCTCACGTTCCCCCGGAACGCGCCCCGTCCGGAGAGACACGTGGGTCCGGGCCCGCGCCGGGGACGTCCGGCGGCGGGGCCGGTGCGGCAGACTGCGGCCGTGGGAGCGATGGAGTGGATCGGTGCCGGGTCGCTGCTGGCCTGGCTGTGGCTGCTGCTCGGCCAGGGCTTTTTCTGGCGGACCGACGTCCGGCTGCCGGAACGGGGGGACCCGGACCGCTGGCCGTCGGTCGCGGTGGTGGTGCCGGCCCGGGACGAGGCCGCGGTGCTGCCGGCGAGCCTGCCCTCGCTGCTCGGCCAGAAGTACCCGGGCCGGGCGGAGGTGTTCCTGGTCGACGACGGCAGCAGCGACGGGACCGGTGCGCTGGCGCGGGAGCTGGCGGCCGCGCGGGGCGGGCTGCCGCTGACGGTCACCTCGCCCGGGGAGCCGGGGCCGGGGTGGACCGGGAAGCTGTGGGCCCTCCGGCACGGGATCGCGCTCGCGCGGGAGCGGACCGCACCGGACTATCTCCTGCTGACCGACGCGGACATCGCCCACGCCCCGGACAGCCTGCGGGAGTTGGTGGCGGCGGCCCGGTCGGCGGACCTGGACCTGGTGTCCCAGATGGCGCGGCTGCGGGTGGTGACGTTCTGGGAGCGGCTGATCGTGCCGGCGTTCGTGTACTTCTTCGGGCAGCTGTATCCGTTCCGCCGGGTCAACCGGCCGGGGGCCCGGACCGCGGCGGCGGCCGGCGGCTGTGTGCTGCTGCGGCGGGAGGCGGCGGAGCGGGCGGGCGTCCCGGAGGCGATCCGGCACGCGGTGATCGACGACGTGACGCTGGCGCGGGCGGTGAAGCGGTCGGGCGGCGCGGTCTGGCTGGGGCTGGCGGACCGGGTGGACAGCGTGCGGCCGTATCCGCGGCTGGCCGAGCTGTGGCGGATGGTCTCGCGCAGCGCGTACGCCCAGCTGCTGCACCGGCCGGTGCTGTTGCTCGGCACGGTCCTGGGGCTGGCCCTGGTCTATCTGGCGCCGCCGGTGGCGCTGGTGGCGGGGCTGGCCGGCGGCGGGCCGGTGCTCGCGGCGCTGGGCGGGGCGGCCTGGGCGGTGATGTGCGGGACGTACCTGCCGATGCTGCGCTACTACGGTCAGCCGCTGTGGACCGCGCCCCTGCTGCCGTTCACGGCGCTGCTCTACCTCCTGATGACGGTGGACTCGGCGGTGCAGCACTACCGGGGGCGCGGCGCGGCCTGGAAGGGCCGGACGTACGGGGCGCCGTGAGCCGCGCCCGCCGGGGTGCGGTCACTTGCTGGCCGGCGACCAGTTGAGCCCCCAGCCGTAGGCGTGGTCGACGGTGCGCTGCGGGCTGACGCCCGGCTGGGGGACGAGGTAGCGGGCCTCGCGCTGGACGACGAGTTCGCCGCCGGTGTGGGTGATCAGGGCCAGTGCGCAGACGTTGGACGGGACCGTGCAGGCGTCGAGGGTGAAGTCGACGGGGGCGCCGTGCTGCGGCTGGAGGGTGACCGTCGCGTTCAGGCCCTCGAAGGTGCGGGCGCCGGCATAGACGGTGACGAAGATCAGGATGCGCCTGATGCGCGCCTGGTGGTCGAGGTTGATGGTCATGTTCTCGCCGGCCGCGACCGCGCCGGTGCGGTCGTCCCCGTCGAGCTGGATGTACGGCGGAGCGTGCAGGGCACCGAAGTTGTTGCCCAGCGGGTGGATCACCCCGGCCGCGCCGTCGGTGAGTTCGTACAGCGCGCACAGGTCGAGGTCCAGCTCGCCGGACGGGGGCAGCAGGGCGCCGCGGGCGCCCATGGCCTGCATCGCCTTGCGGCCGAGCTTCTGGGTCAGCCGCTTGCCGGCGCTGCCGCCGCTCCAGTTGAGGTTCACCCGCATCACCCCGGAGGTGCCGCCCTGCTTCGTCAACGAGACGGCGGGGGCCTCCTTCGTGAGGGTGACTTTTGTCAGACGAACGGCAGGGGGCGCGGGGACCGGCGCGGGCTGCCCCGACGGGGGCGCCATTGACACCGCCGGTTGACCGGCCGGCAACGGGGGCGCGAACGCCGCGGGCGGCGGCGCGACGGGAGGCGCGGGCGTCGCGACCGGGGGTGCGGCGGGCGGCGGAACGGGCGCTGCGGGGGCGGCCGGGGCCCCGGGCGGCTCCTCGACGCTGATGCCGAAGTCGGTGGCCAGACCGGCGAGTCCGCTGTCGTACCCCTGCCCGACCGCGCGGAACTTCCACGCCCCCTGGCGCCGGTAGAGCTCCCCGAGCACGAACGCGGTCTCCGTGGTGGCGTCCTGGCTGTCGAAGCGGGCGAGCTCGGTGCCGTCGGCCGCGTCCAGTACGCGGATGTGGAGCCCGGGGACGCTCCCGAAGGTGCCGCCGTCGGCGGAGACGGCCAGCACCACCTTGTCGACGGCCGGCTCCACGGCGCCGAGGGTCACCGTCAGGCCGTCCCTCGGAGCCCCGCCCGCGGCGTGCTTGCCCTCGTGGCGCACCGCGCCGGAGGCGTGCACGGGCTGGTTGTAGAAGACGAAGTCGCCGTCGTCGCGGACCTTTCCGGACGAAAGGAGGAGCGCGGAGGCGTCGACGGCCGGTGTGCCGGGGCCGGCCCGCCAGCCCAGTTCCACCCGTACCGCCGGGGCCGGGACCGGAACGTTGCCGCCTTTGGGCATCGACATGCTGCGCCTTCCTCTCGTCCGCCGGCCGCGCGCGGTGCCACCCGTGGCGCCCCACGTACGCGACCTCCCTCAACCTAACGTGCCCCGGACCGCGCCGAACGTCCGTTGTTCACCCGTGAGAAGCGAGGTCTTTACACGATTCCAACGGGCGATCGCGACCGATTTTCCCAAGTTCGCTCGCATTGGGGATCCATGGCCACTCCGCACACGTAAAACAACCTTCTTTTCAGGCTCCCCAATCGACACATCGTGGGCTTAACTTATGACGCATGACCTCCCCCCGCTCTACCTACGGCGGCGGCTACTACGCTTCGCCTTCCTTCCCCGACACCCCGATCTACGACAGCCTCGTGGCCGAGCGCGGCACACCGCAGATCGCGCCGATCAGGGTGAACCCCTCGCCCTACGACACGGGCTCGTCGTATTTGCCGGCGCTGCCCTCGGCGCTGCCGGCACTTCCGGCCGCTCCGTCCCACTCGTCGCCCGCGCAGGGCTACCCGGCTGCCTCCGCGCATCCGGTCGCCCCCCTGCAGCAGGCGCCGGCGCCCTACATCCCCCAGCAGGCGGGGTCCCGCGGCGGCTACCAGCCGCAGCAGGCGCCGCAACCCCAGCGCCCGGCCCCGGGCATGGGCACGGGCTACGAGGCCATGCGGCCGGCCGCTCCGGTCGCGCCCCGGCCGGCCCCGGCGTACGACGATCCGTACGGCCGGCAGTATCCGCGCGGGTACTGACCCGGTCACCGGATCGGCTGTCAGAGGTGCCTGGCAGGATGGAACGCATGCTCAAGCCTGCGCTCCAGTCGATCCATCTCTATCCGGTCAAATCCATTGCGGGGTCCGGTCCCGGCGAGGCGGTCGTGGAGCCGTGGGGGCTCGCCGGGGACCGACGGTGGCTGCTGGTGGACGCCGAGCGCCGGCAGATCACCCAGCGGCAGCAGCCGACGCTGGCGCTGGCGCATGCCGAGGAGCTGCCGGGCGGCGGCCTGCGCCTCACCGCGCCCGGCAAGGAGCCGCTGACGGTGGAGGTGCCCGAGTACACCGGGACCCTCCCGGTGGAGGTCTGGCGGGACGTGGTCGAGGCGGTGCCCGCGGGCACCGCCGCCGCGGAGTGGTTCAGCGCGTATCTGGGCGTCGAGTGCCGGCTGATGTACCTCGACCTCCCGGAGAAGCGCCGGCCGGTCGATCCGGAGTACTCCGCGCCCGGGGACACGGTCAGCTTCGCGGACGGCTTCCCGCTGCTGCTGACCACGACGTCCTCGCTCGACGCCCTCAACTCCCTCATCGCGCAGGGCGACCACGCCGACGAGGGCCCCCTGCCCATGAACCGTTTCCGGCCCAATGTGGTGGTGGACGGCACGGCCCCCTGGGCGGAGGACGACTGGCGCCGGGTCCGGATCGGCGAGGTGGTCTTCCAGGTCGTCAAGCCCTGCTCCCGTTGTGTCGTCACGACCACCGACCAGCTCACCGCGGAGCGCGGCAAGGAACCGCTGCGTACCCTCGCCCGGCACCGCCGCTTCGGTGACCGTCTGGTCTTCGGCCAGAACCTGATACCCCGCGGGGTCGGCACGATCCGCGTCGGCGACCCGTTCGAGATACTCGACTGACGGGCCGGCGCGGCCCCCACCCGGCCGCGCCCGCCGCCGGCGCAGCGCGACGGGAGACAAAGAACTGCGTGTCGATGCCTGCGAACGCCCCTGGGAGCGTCCATCTCCTTCCCGTCCAGCAGCTGCGCCCCGGGGACCACGCCTTTGTGAGTTACGGCAATGACGAGGTGCGCTGGGACGTGGTCACGGCCTTCGTACGGCTCGGACTGGCCCGCGGCGAGAAGGTCCTGGTGCTGCCCTGCCCCGACGTGCCCGAGGAAGAGGTGCTGGCCCGCCTCGACTTCCCCAGCCGCAGCACGCTGCGCGCCCGCCGGCGCGGTCAGCTGGTGGTGAGCAGCATGCGCGAAGTGATCCGCCCCGACGCGGAGTTCACCGCCGCCCGCCAGATGGGCCGGCTGCACGCCGAGACGGACCGGGCGACGGCCGAGGGGTACGCGGGACTGCGGGCGTTCATCGACATGGGCTGGGTGGCCGCGCTCGGCGCCGGCGTCGAGGCGATGATGCACCGTGAGACCGACGCCGAGGCACTGTTCACCGGCCGGCCGTACACCGAGATCTGCGCCTACGACCGCCGCCGGTTCGACCGCGCGGTGCTCACCGCCATGGAACGGGCGCATCCGCGCGCGCTGCTGGAGCGGCTGGGCAGCCTGCGCCGGGAGCGCGAGCCGGACGGCACGCTGCGCTTCATCGGTGAGGCGGACGCCGCCCAGCAGGACGCCTTCACCCGGGCGCTGCAGCTCGCGCTGGCGCACACCGCACCGGCCCGGCGGCTGACGGTGGATCTGACCGGTCTGCACTTCCTGTCGGTGGGCAGCGCCGTCGGCCTGCTCCTACTGGTCCGCGGCGCCGTGGGCCACGATGTGGTCGAGGTGCGCTGCGACGGCGGGCAGCGCCGGATGCTGTGCCGGCTGGGCGGCGACGAGTTGCCGCGGCTGGTGTGCGAGGAGGTGGTACGGCCGTGGTGAACGCGGATCCGGCGGACCCGACCGAGGGGTCCGGCCGCCGGCTGCTCCAGCGGCGGTTCACCGCCCGGCTGCTGCCGCAGTTGCGGCTGCTGGTCGAGGAATGCGCCGCCCGGGAGGGCCTGTGCGAGCCCCGGCGGGGCGAGTTCGTGCTCGCGGTCGACGAGATCGCGGGCAACGCCGTGGAACACGCGGGCGGCTCGGGACGGCTGGTGCTGCGCCGGATCGGCGACGAACTGGAGTGCCGGATCACCGATACCGGCCCCGGGTTCAGCGAGGCGGTGATCCCCGAGCTGCTGCCCGGTCTGGACGGCGCGCCGAAGGGGCGCGGGCTGTGGCTCGCGCGCCTGGTGGCGGACCGCTTCTCGGTGGCCTCGGGGCCGGCCGGGACGGGCATGCCGGGGGCCGAGGTGACCCTGGCCGTCCGTCTGCGCTGACCCCGCCGGCGCCGTACGGCGGGCCCGTGCCGCACGGCCGGACCGCCCTTCCGCCCGCGGCCGGACGCCGTGCGCCGGGGGCGTGATGTCGCTCTCTCTTCGCACAACCCTCGCGTGGACCGCCCCTGATGCGGTATTCAACGGACACGAGAGGGGGCGACGATGCGCGCGATGACCGGAGTCTGGCGCTGGCGGCGGAATCCGCTGCGCCGCCGCACGGACCGGATCGAGGCCTGGGCGGCCCTCACGGCCGCGCTCCTGATCGTCCTCGCGGCGCCCCTGGCGGGCTGGTTCACCGGCCGGGCCGCGCACGGCGCCCTGCTGGAGACCGTACGGCTGCAGCACCAGCAGCGGCATCTGGTCCGGGTCAGCGTCGACCGGCTGGTCTCCCGCGCCCCGCTCGACCCCGATCCGGAGACGTCGTCGCAGCGCGATGCGCACCTCCGGGTCATCGCCCGCTGGACGGCCGTCGACGGCAGTGGGCACATCGGGCAGATCGCGGCGCCGCATCCGGTGGAGCCGGGCGAAGGGTTCCGGATCTGGACGGACGGCCGTGGCCGGGTGATGCCGCGCCCGATGGACGTCAGCACGGCCGGTACGCATGCGGTGCTGGCCGGTCTGGGCACCGCCGCCGCGGCCGGCGGACTGATCGAGGCCGGCCGGCGGCTGCTCGTCGGGCAGCTGATGGCGCGTCGCTTCCGCCGGTGGGACCAGGAGTGGGAGCGCGCGGGCCAGACCTGGGGCCGGGCGGACGCCGGGAGTTGAGGCCCCGGGGCCCCGCCGGCTGACCAGCGGCTGACCGTGTCAACTGCCGCCCTCCGGGCGCGCTACGGTGGGGGCGCCAGCCTCCCGGCTGGGGCCCGGCGGACCCGAATGCGGACATCCGCGGACGGAGCGTGCCGGGCCGACATCAGCCGCACGAAGTGGGGACACGACAGCGCCATGGCACAGGGCTCGGTCCAGGTGACGCACTCCGGCACGTCGCGATGGCGGCGCCGTACAGGGGAGTACAGCTCGCTCGCCGCAGCCCTGGAGGCCGCCGGGGACGGTGATGTGCTCACCGTCCCGGCCGGTACGTACCGCGAGAACCTGGTCCTGGCGCGCGCGGTGACGCTGCGCGGCGCGGACGGGTCGCGCGGCTCGGTGCGGATCGCGCCGCCGGACGGCGTGGCGCTGACGATACGGTCGTCGGCGACCGTGCACGACCTCCACCTGGAGGCCACCGATTCGGCCGCGCCCGCGCTGCTGGTGGAGGACGGCGCCCCCGAGCTGTCCGGGCTGCGGGTGGTGACCCGGTCCGCGTCCGGCATCGAGGTGCGCGGCGGGGCCCGCCCGACGGTGCGCCGCTGCACCGTCGACAACGCGGGCGGTGTGGGCATCAGCGTCCTGGACGGCGCCGGCGGGCTCTTCGAGGGCTGCGAGGTGATGGCCGCCGGCCAGGCGGGGATCACGGTGCGCGACGGGGCCCACCCCCGCCTGGAGAACTGCAAGGTCCACCACGCCTCGGGCGCGGGCCTGGCGGTCAACGGCGAGGGCAGCGCGGTCGAGGCGGTGGGCTGCGAGCTGTACGAGATCAAGGGCACCGGCATCCAGGTGGCCGCGCGGGCCACCGGCCATCTCACCGACTGCACCGTCCACCGCACCTCCGCCGACGGCGTCACCCTGGACACCGACGCGGTGCTCACCCTCGCCGATTGCGACATCCACGACATCCCGGAGAACGCGGTCGATCTGCGCTCCCGTTCGGTGCTGACGCTGACCCGCAGCACGGTGCGCCACTTCGGGCGCAACGGCCTGTCCGTATGGGACCCGGGCACCCGGGTGGACGCCAACCAGTGCGAGATCCACGACAGTACGGGCGACTACCCGGCGGTGTGGGTCAGCGACGGCGCCACCGCCGTACTGGACGCGACCCGGGTCCACGACGTACCGGACGCGCTGTTCGTCCTGGACCGCGGCTCCCGGGCCGACGTGGTGGACTGCGACCTCGCCCAGGTGCGGAACACCGCGGTGTCGGTGAGCGACGGGGCCACCGTCCAGCTGGACGACTGCCGGATCCGGGAGGCCGCGACCGGCGCCTGGTTCCGCGACCACGGCAGCGGCGGCACGCTCGCCAACTGCACCATCGACGGCGCCCAGACCGGCGTGATCGTCACCAAGGGCGCGGACCCCACCATCGAGGGCTGCACGGTCAGTTCCCCGGCGGAGGCCGGGTTCTACGTCTCCGCCGAGGGGCGCGGCACGTTCCACGGCTGCCGGGTCACCGGCAGCTCCGGCTTCGGCTTCCATGTGATCGACGGCTGCCGTACGACGCTGACCCGGTGCCGTACGGAGCGGTGCGCGCGCGGCGGCTACGAGTTCGCCGAGGGCGGCGCCGGACAGGGCGACGGGCCGACCGTCCAGGACTGCACCAGTGACGAGAGCCGGGCCGTGCCCGCGCCCGGCACCGGCACCGCGCCCACCGTGCAGCACGCGACGCAGACCGCCGGGCTGCTGGGCAACGTCCCGTCACAGAGCCCGCCGCCGGCCGCCGCGGTCCCCGAACCGGAGCCGGCCGTGCACAGCCGGCCGTCCGACGAGGTGCTGGGCGAACTGGACACCCTCGTGGGGCTGGAGAGCGTCAAGCGCGAGGTGCGCAGCCTGATCAACATGATCGAGGTGGGCCGCCGCCGGCAGCAGGCCGGCCTGAAGGCCGCTTCGGTGCGCCGCCACCTCGTCTTCACCGGCTCCCCCGGCACCGGCAAGACCACGGTGGCCCGGCTCTACGGCGAGATCCTGGCCTCCCTCGGGGTGCTGGAGCGCGGCCATCTGGTCGAGGTGTCCCGGGTGGACCTGGTCGGCGAGCACATCGGGTCGACCGCGATCCGCACCCAGGAGGCGTTCGACCGGGCGCGCGGCGGGGTGCTGTTCATCGACGAGGCGTACGCCCTCTCCCCCGAGGACTCCGGGCGGGACTTCGGCAAGGAAGCCATCGACACCCTGGTGAAGCTGATGGAGGACCACCGGGAGGCCGTGGTGGTGATCGTGGCCGGCTACACCGCCGAGATGGAACGCTTCCTGGCGGTCAACCCCGGTGTGGCGTCGCGTTTCTCACGCACCATCAGGTTCGGCGACTACGCCCCGGAGGAGCTGCTGCGGATCGTCGAGCAGCAGGGCGAGGAGCACGAGTACCACCTCGCCGAGGGGGCCGGCGAGGCGCTGCTGAAGTACTTCACCGTACTGCCGAAGGGCCCGTCGTTCGGCAACGGCCGCACCGCGCGGCAGACCTTCGAGGCGATGGTCGAACGGCACGCGGGCCGGGTGGCGCAGCTGACCGACCCGAGCACCGACGACCTGACCCTGCTCTACGCCGAGGACCTGCCCGAACTGCCCTGAGCGGGGCGGCCGTCCGGGTGGCCGCCGGCCGGCCGCTGCTCCGGCATCCCCGGCAGCCCCGGCCCGAGGCGGGCGATCAGCTCGGCCCGGACGGTGTCGAAGACCGGGTCGGCCTGGTAGTCGCCGTGGCCCAGTATCTGGGCGGGCAGCGGGTTCCGCAGCGTACGGCCGAAGGCGAGCGGGTCGCGCAGCGGCCCCTGGTCGACCCGGCGGCCGTCCTCGCAGGTGAGCCGGATCGGCCCGCCGATGGGGTCGGTGAACCGCCACAGATTGCGCCAGTCGTCCATCTCGCGGTGGAGTCCGGTGAGCGCGGGCGGCCCGAAGAAGGCCGGGAACCAGCGTCCGTAGAGCCGCTCCAGAGGGCTGCCGTACGTCAGCAGGGCGACCCGGCTGCGGGTCACCAGGTCCAGCTGCCATACGGCGGCGGCCGCGAGCACGCTGCCCTGGGAGTGCCCGGAGATCACCAGCCGGCCGTCGAACCGCTCGGTCCAGGTGGCCATCCGCCAGGTGAGGTCCGGTACGGCGCGCTCGGCGTAACAGGGCGGCGCGAAGGGGTGGGCGGCGCGCGGCCAGAACGTGCCGACGTCCCAGAGGATGCCGATGGTGCGGCGGGCGGAGTGGTCGCGGTAGGCACGCCGCCCCATGGCGAGCAGCAGTATGACGCCGGCGCTCATCAGCCAGGAACCGAGGGACTCGGCGGTCTCGGCGGCGGCGTGCACGACGGGCGGTGCGCCCTCGGTGGCGCGGCCGGGCGCGCGGTCGGTCAGCCAGGCGCCGGCCACCGCGCCCGCGCCGAGGACGAGGGTGACCGCGGAGGTGGCGGCGACCAGGACGGGCGCCGCGTCGGTGAGCCCGGCCCGGGCGATGGTGCCCGCGATCGCCCGCGTACGGCGGTGGTCGGGGTGTTCGCGCGGGTCGTAGAGGCCGGGCACGTCCGCGGCGACGCGGCGGCGGACGATCAGCACGCGGACGGCGGCGAGCACCGCGGCGACCGCGCACACGACCAGCAGCGCCGGGATGACCGAGGCCTGCCAGGACAGCAGCACCGGCGGGCCGGGAATGGGCGCGTGCGCCTGACCCGGCGTCGCCCCGCCGTCCATCCAGTCGGCGAAGCGCTGGGCCACTCCCCCGGAGAGCACCCCGCCGACCGCGCACGCCAGCAGGGCGACGGCCGGGCCGCCCATGCCTCGTAGCGCCGTCCGTGCGTCGTCGTCCCGGGCGGCGGCGCGCTGCAGCACCCAGGCGGTCACCGCGAGGGCGAGGACCAGCACCCCCTGGAAGACGGCGATACCGCCGAAGGCCGCGGCGCCGGGCAGCGGGCCGTAACTGTGCGATCCGGGCCGCGCCCAACCGGAATGCACGGCGATCAGCCCGAGCACCACGAGGGCGGCGTAGGGCAGCGCGCGGACGACGAGCCGGTCGGACTCCTCGTCCGGCGCGGCCTCACTGCGCGCGGTGCGCCAGACGACCACCAGGGTGGCCGCGGCGAGCAGGATGACCACGGCGGTCAGCGCCCGCCCGGTGACCGCGAGAACGGAATAGTGGCCTCCGGCCCCGTCCGCCTTCGCACCGGCCGCGAGCAGCACCGCGGCGATGGTGAGCACCCCCGCGGTGGTGTGCGCGGCACGCAGCCGGGCGACCAGCCGACGGCCGTACCAGAAGCCCTCCAGGCTCAGCGCGGTGCGTTCGGCGTCCGGGGTGTAACGGGAGCTGCCCGGCACCCGTGGTGGCGGCGAGGCGGATTCGTAGGCGCTCCAGGTGCGGTGCGAGAGCCACCACAGGAAGCCGATGACGAGCAGCGGCACCACAGCGGCGAGCGCCAGCCGCCGGCCGGGGGCGCTCCACCAGCCGCCGTTGTCCGGGCTGAGAAACCCCAGCCAGGACTTCCCGGCCACGCACACGGGGGTTCCGGCGCACTGCCAGGCCGTGAGGTCCAGGGCGACCTCGCAGGCCGCGGCGGCGAGCAGGACGGTCAGGGTGAGGGCGAGCATCCGCACCAGGAGGTCGTAGATCCGCTGCGCCCGGTGGTCGGGTGGCGCGGCCGGACGCATCCAGTGCGCGAGGTTGGCGACCATGAAGGGCACCAGAATCAGCCACAGGGCACGCGCCCCGTTGCCCGAGGTGAGGTTGGACCAGCAGTACGCCTCCCGCACCGGCTCGCCCCGGTAGTCACCGGGCCGCTCCTCTGCGTCGGCATCCTCCGTACGCCGGTAACAGGCGGCGGTGTCGTCCCCCGTGATCAACTGCACCCGCGGATCACCGAGCATGTCCTGGGCGGTTGTGCCACCCACTCCGTGCACCAGAAGCTCCAGGGAGAGCTGGGGGTGGGGCCGGGGGTGGGGTTGGGGTTGGGGCTGCGGCTGTGGCTGCGAGGTGTCCGTGGGGCCGTCAACTGGGGCTGGTACGTGGGCGGTTGAAGGATGTTTTTCGAGCGCGTCGGCCGGTGTGGGTTTTGCGGTCTCCACTGGTGTCCCCCGTGTCGGTGTGTGTCGGTGTGGCCCGGCCGCGCGGCGGCGGGGCGACTGGGCGCGGTGCCTGTGCGGTGTGGCCGTGGTGGGGTGTGGGTGGTGGCTGTGTGTGGTTGCTTGTTGTGCCTGACTGCTTGTTGTGGGGTGCCTGGAGCGCCTGGGGTGTGATGCCTGTTGTGTGATGCCTGTTATGTGGTGCGGCACTTGGTCTTGGTGCTGCATCGTCTTCGTACTGGGTTGTCTTCGTGCTGCGTTGTCTTCGTGCTGCGTTGGTCTTGGTGCGGGCTTGGTTCTCGGTACGGGCTTGGCCCCTTGGTGCGCCCGCGAACGTGATTGCGGCGCACCAAGGATTGTCCCTTTCCGGCGGGAGCCCATCCACCCGAACTGAGACACGGACCGGCGCGGCGGCCCGCTGACAACGCATCCGCGCCATGCCGCGTGGGACGGAGGCGACTTGAGCGAGTGCCCGGGGGTTCTGGGGGGTCTGGGGGTTCTGGGGCTCCGGGAGTTCCGGGGGGCTCCAGGAGTTCCGGGGGGCTCCAGGAGTTCCGAGAGTCCCGAGAGTTCCGGGAGTTCCGGGAGTTCCGGGAGTTCCGGGGGGCTCCGGGAGTTCCAGGCGCTGCGGGGGGGGCTGCGGGGGCTGCGCGGGCTGCGCGGACCCTGGACGCCCGCGGGTGCGCTTCGCGCGCGACGCCCATCCCCCCACCCCCGAACCCACCCCCCGCCCCCTCCCCCGAAGGGGGAGAGGGGGAGGGGGCGGGGGAAGCGCCGGAAGGCGGCTGGAGGCGCGGCAGCGCCGGGACCAGGCCAGGGGACTGCGGGTTGAGGCAGGCGACGGGCCGAGGCGCCGCGCGGGCGGTTGGCGGGAGGGGTGGCCCGCGGAGCGGGTCGCACAAGGCCCCGGGAGGCGCGGTCGGCAGGCGCCGGGACGTACAGGACTCCGGGAGGACGGTCGGCAGGCGCCGGGGCGCACAGGGGCCCGGGGGGAGATCGACAGGCACCAGGACGCACAGGGGCGGGGGGGAAGGGCGGCGGCGCCCCGGGCTCACAGGGATCCGGGGGACGGTCGGCGGGCGCCAGAACGCACAGGCCCCGGGGGACGGTCAGCGGGCGCCCGGGATGCACAGGCTCCGGAAGGGTCGGTCGCCGCGGCTCGGCGACGTACATGGCCCCGGAAGGGACGGTCGCCGAGGCGCGGCGACACACAGGGCCCCGAGGGGCGGCCAGCGAGGCGCGGCGACGTACACGGCCCCGGGAGGGACGTTCAGCAGGCGCCCGGACCTGCAAGGTCCTCGAAGAGCAGCAAACAGGGCGCCGGGAGGCAACGGGGCAGCGGCAGCCGGGGACTCCGGCAAGCCGGCAGGGCCCCGGCAGGCCAGCGGGCCCAGCAGGCGGCGGGAGGCCAGGTGCAGCGGCGCCAGCAGTCGGCCTGGCAGGCCGCCAGGACCAGCCAGGCGCGGCAGGACCCCCGCAAGCCGGCAGGGCCCCGGCCAGGCCAGCGGGCCCAGCAGGCGGCGGGACGCCGGGTGCAGCGGCGCCATGAGGCGGCCAGGCGGGCCCGCCAGGGCCGGCAGGCGCGGCAAGCGGGGGCGGGCGGGGCGGCGGGCGCCGCGAGGGTAGGGCGGGCGAACCGGAGGCGCAGAGAAGCCTCCAGGGGGCGTCGTCGATCGCCTCGGCTTCGGCGGTGTTCGTCGGGACGGCTGCGGTGTCAGTGCCTCGTGCGAGGATGAGGGCATCAGTGATCGCAAGCGGGAGCCGGCGCGTACGACCCGACGTGGCGAGCCGGGCGGAAGGGACGGGTGGGGTGAGCGACAACCAGAACCTCCTCGCGGAGCAGCGGCGGGCCCTGATTCTCGACGAGGTCAGGCGACGCGGCGGGGTGCGGGTCAATGAGCTCACCCGCAAGCTGAGCGTGTCGGACATGACGGTCCGTCGCGATCTCGACGCGCTGGCCCGCCAGGGCATGGTGGAGAAGGTGCACGGCGGCGCGGTGCCGGTCAGCGAGCCGAGCGCCCATGAGCCCGGGTTCGAGGCGAAGTCCGGGCTGGAGCTGAGCGCCAAGGAGGACATCGCCAAGGCGGCGGCCCAGATGGCAGCGCCCGGCAGCGCGATCGCGCTCGCGGGCGGCACGACCGCCTTCGCACTGGCGCAGCAGCTGCTGGACGTGCCGGATCTGACGGTGGTGACGAATTCGGTCCGGGTGGCCGATGTGTTCTACACCGCCCAGCGGGCGGCGGCCAGCGGCGGTGCGGCGCCCCGTGCGGGGGCCGCGACGGTCGTGCTGACGGGCGGGGTGCGTACGCCGTCGGACACGCTCGTGGGGCCGGTCGCCGATGCCGCGATCCGCTCGCTCCATTTCGACGTCCTGTTCCTCGGGGTGCACGGCATATCGGTGGAAGCCGGGCTGTCGACGCCGAATCTGGCGGAAGCGGAGACCAACCGTCATTTCGTCCGGTCCGCGCGACGGGTGGTGGTGGTCGCCGACCACACCAAGTGGGGCACGGTCGGGCTGAGTTCGTTCGCGACGCTGGACGAGGTCGATGTGCTGGTGACGGACTCGGGGCTGCCCGCGGAAGCCCGGGCCGAGTTCGCGGAGCTGCCGCCGGAGCTGGTGGTGGCGGGCGAGCTCCCGGAAGACGGAGACCTCTGACGGCTGCGGCGCCCACCTGGACGGTGAAGGGCTGGTCACCTGATGGGGCGTCAGGTACGGTGTGCGCTCCCGTCACCTCGTCCACCGCGCCGCCGCACCGCCGCCCAGCGGCTTTCCCTCCCGTCTCGTCCGGCCCCTTCCCTCCCGTCCCGGCCCGTTCTCTCCCGTCCCCCAGGGGGTGCTCGTCCATGGCACGCCGACTTCGCGCCGTCGAGCTGGACTTCGTCGAGTCCGCGCCAGTGCGGCTGGTGTTCACCGGAGAGGTCGCCGCGCCGCCCCAGGCGGTCTATGCGGCGCTCGTGGACGACGTGGCCGGGTGGTCGTCCTGGTTCACGGGGGTGGCGTGGGCGTCGTCGACGCACGACGGCCGGGGCCGCGAGGTACGGCTCACGGGAGGTACCCGTTTCGCCGAGACCGTGCTGGCGGCCGAGCCGGACGCGCACTACGCCTACCGGGTCGACACCACCAACGTCCCTGGGCTGCGTGCCCTGTTGGAGGACTGGCGGCTGACGCCGACGGGCAGTGGTACCCGACTGCGGTGGACGTTCGCGGCGGACGGCCCGGCACCGTTCCGCTGGGTGATGGCGCTGGCCAGGCCAGGACTGGGCCGGGCCTTCCGGGAGTCGGCACGGGCGCTGGACCACCGCCTGGCCCGCTCGTAGCTGACGTCGGCCCGAAGCCCAAGCCCTGTCGGCGCCGCGCCCCTCCCGTCGGCCGCATGCCGCCGCATGCCACCCACCGTCGCCCCCGTCAGCCCGTCACCCCCGCCACCCCAGGCCCCCCCTCACCCCGAAGCGGGCTCAGGAGGCGAGCCCCCGCGGCCTCAGCAGGGCCAGCGCCCCGTGGCCAGGAACTCGTCGAGCGTGCGCCCATAGGGCGTGATGTCCAGGCCCTGCGCGGCCAGCCAGTCGTCGGAGTAGTACTTGTCGAGGTAGCGGTCGCCGGGGTCGCAGAGGAGGGTGACGACGGAGCCCGTACGGCCCTCGGCGACCATCTCGGCGACGATCCTCAGGGCGCTCCACAGCCCCGTTCCGGTCGAGCCGCCCGCCTTGCGGCCGATCGCCGCCTCCAGGGCGCGTACGGCGGCGATGCTGGCCGCGTCCGGGA
Source organism: Streptomyces sp. NPDC048196 (assembly GCF_040652715.1). Taxonomy (NCBI): domain Bacteria; kingdom Bacillati; phylum Actinomycetota; class Actinomycetes; order Kitasatosporales; family Streptomycetaceae; genus Streptomyces; species Streptomyces sp. NPDC048196. The sequence continues at coordinate 160,794 of NZ_JBEZMM010000008.1, forward strand.
CCTTCATCATGCGGTCTATAGCGCCGGGCACGAAGCTCGGTTCCATCCGCGGCCGGCCGATGCCCTCGATGCGGGAGGCCGTGGCGCAGTCCGTCTTGGCGTCGCCGGTGAGCCAGCCGTCGAAGAAGCAGGAGTTCTCCGGGTCGGGGACGCAGATCCGGGTGTCGTACTGCATGTAGTGGACGTAGCGGGCGATGGTCGCGGAGGTGCCGCCGGTGCCCGCGGTGGCCACGATCCAGGCCGGTTCCGGGTACCGCTCCAGCCGCAGCTGCTGGTAGATCGACTCGGCGATGTTGTTGTTGCCGCGCCAGTCCGTGGCCCGTTCGGCGTAGGTGAACTGGTCCATGTAGTGGCCGCCGGACTCGGCCGCGAGGCGGGCGGAGACCTCGTAGACCGTCCGCGGGTCCTGGACGAGATGGCAGCGGCCGCCGTGGAACTCGATCAGCCGGGTCTTCTCGCGGCTGGTCGTGGCCGGCATGACCGCGATGAAGGGGACGCCGATCAGCTTGGCGAAGTACGCCTCGGAGACCGCCGTGGAGCCGCTGGACGCCTCGATGACGGGCTTGCCCGGCCGGATCCAGCCATTGCACAGGCCGTAGAGGAACAGCGAACGGGCCAACCGGTGCTTGAGGCTGCCGGTGGGGTGCGTCGACTCGTCCTTGAGGTAGAGGTCGATGCCCCACTCCTCGGGCAGCGGGAAGCGCAGGAGATGGGTGTCGGCGGTGCGGTTGGCGTCCGCCTGGACCTTGCGTACGGCTTCTTTCAGCCAGTCCCGGTAGTCCGGATCCGAGCGGTCGACGTCGACGGTCGGCATCGGGGCCCCGGCCGCGACCGTGTCGCCGGGCCGGCTCGTGGGCTGCTGTGCGGTACTCACCGGCGCACTCCTCAGACGGTTGCGAGCCCGCGCACGACGCCGGGCCTGTTTCCGACTATAGCCATCGGCCGCACCCTTCTCACCTGCATAAACATCACTTTGAGAGACCCCAAGGCAGCCCTGGGGCGGGCCTCTTGCGGTGGAGTTCCCGGCGGGATCGCCGGCGGCGTTGCCCGGTACAGGAGGGCGGCGGCCGGCGAGCGTCGGACCGCCGCGACCGGCGCGCCCGAGGGGCCGGGCCCCCGCCCGGTGACCTGCGGCACTGGTGCGCCGGGCGCCCTCCCGGCAAACTGCGCACAAGGGGCGGTGGAGGGGATCCGCCCGTCTCACCGAGGAGGTGCCGGCCATGGCGGAGCCGGAGTTCACCGCGACCGGCGTACGGATCGAGCGCTCGCTGCGGTCGCTGACCCGCGCCGGACAGGTGGTCATCAGCGACGGCCGACTGGTACTGCTGACCAGTTACGGCACGGAGATCGACAGCGCCCCGCTGCGGTCGGTCGAGGCCCACAAACCGCTGTTCGCGGCGCGGGACCGGGCGCTGGCCACCCTCAATGGCCACCGCTATTCGCTCACCCTCGACACCCCGGAACTCTTCTTCAAGGCCCTGGAAACGGCCCGCCCGCCGCGTTCCTGACCCGCCGGCGCGACCGGTGAGGTGCGGTTGCGGTTGCGCACCGTCTGACTGACCCTGGACTCGTATCACTGAGGGTTCACCAGCGGTGACGCTGTGGTGCAGCGGGCATCGCTGGATCCGATCTTCGCCCTGCCAGGAACGGGGGGCGCCCGGCCTCATCAGGGAGTCGCGGTCGTGATCACGCAGCCCAGCAGGCACTGCACGGTGGAGCTCCACGCCGTTCCGGCACGCATCGGACATGTGCGAAGAATGGTTTCCGCCCAGCTGCGGCGCTGGCATCTCGACGCCCTGATAGACCCCGTGACGCTCGGGGTGACCGAACTCCTCGCCAACGTCCACCGGCACGCGAGCCCCAGCAAACGCTGCACCGTCGAACTGTGCCTGCTCATCGGTGAGTTGACGGTCTCCGTGCACGACGACGACCCCCGGCTGCCACGGATCCGGACCGCCGGCAACTGGGAGACCTGCGGTCGCGGCCTGGCGCTGATCGCAGCGCTCAGCGAGAGCTGGGGGATGCGCCCGGAGGGCGGCGGCAAGGTCGTGTGGTTCACCCTTCCGGCCCTGACCGCCGCGCCCGGGGAGGCCCGCACGGTCCGCTCCCGTTGGGACCCGTTGCCGCTGGACGGCGCCCCCGCTCGTACGCCCGCCGAGACCGCACACCGGAGCGGCGTACGGGGCGCCCGGGTCGGCTGACCCAGCGGGCGACCGATCCGGCCGATCCCGCCGACCCCCGCCGACCCCGCCGCCCCCGCCGATCCGACAGGGCGACAGGGCGACAGGGCGACAGGGCGACAGGGCGACAGGGCGACAGGGCGACAGGGCGACAGCCGCCAACTGCCCTGGAGGTAGGGCAGAAACGCGGAAACGACACCCCGCTCACGGCCGGCGGTCCGTACCGGCGCCCAGCCGAGGAAGCCGCCGGGCGCCGGGCCACCGGCCCGCTGACGACCGGGCCACCGGGCCACCGGGCCACTGACCACCGGCCGCCGCGGACAGGCGCGACGAAGACGCTGCGGCCGGTTAGGCCGCGCCGCCCTTGGGGCCGCCGGTGGCGAAGTGCTCCTCCAGGACGGACAGCCGGCGCCAGTACTCCTCCTCGTCGATCTCGCCCGCCGCAAATCGACGCCCCAGTACGGCGATCGGGGACGGGACGTCCGCACCGGAAGGGCCGGCGGTGCGGCCCGTACGGGTGGCGGAGCGCGGGCCGCCGGCGAACCGCGGGCCGGGCCCGCCGTGGCGCCAGACCGTCCGGCGCAGCAGCGTGACCACGCCGAAGACCGCCAGCGCCCAGAGGAACGGGACGAAGAGGATCCAGGGGCCGGGGCCGCCACCGGACCAGGGTTGAGCCAGCTCGAACATCGCAATCAGCTCCTCGGGAGGACGGGACCGCCGTCCTTGCGGGACGGGTGTCGTTGCCCTTCCGAGCCTGGTCTCCCGCGGCCCGTCCGTCGTCGTACGGCCAGCGGCTTCGCCGGTACCACGCGGGGAGTACACGGGGGCGAGCGGGCTACTTCGTCGGCTCCCCCGCCCCGCAAGCCCCAGCCACAGCCACAGCCACACTCTCCCTTGATTTCTGTAACTACTGGTATGTACAGTCCTGATCATGAGCACTCAGGAGCACCCGCCCGCCCCTCCGGCAGCGCAGCCACGGCCCGGCGCGCAGGAGCGGCTGGTGCGCAGCACTCAGGAGCTCCTCTGGGAGCGCGGCTACGTCGGTACCAGCCCGAAGGCGATCCTGGAGCGGGCCGGCGTCGGACAGGGCAGCATGTACCACCACTTCTCCGGCAAGTCCGACCTCGCCCTGGCGGCCATCCGGCGGACCGCGGAGGACATGAAGGCGGCCGCCGAGGAGTGCCTGGCCGCTCCCGGTACGGCGTACGACCGGGTGGCCGCCTATCTGCTGCGCGAGCGGCGGGTGCTGCGCGGCTGCCCGATCGGGCGGATGACGCAGGACCGCGACGTGGTGCAGAGCGCCGAACTGCGGGCCCCGTTGGACGAGATGTTCGGCTGGCTGCAGGAACGGATCGCCGAGGTCCTCACCGAGGGAGTGCGCCGCGGCGAACTGGCTGCCGGACTCGATCCCGAAGCCACCGCCGCCACCGTCGCAGCCGTCGTCCAGGGGGGTTACGTACTGGCGCAGGCGGCCGACGACCCGGCGCCGTTCGACGCGGCCGTACGCGGCGTCCTGGCCCTGCTCGCGGCCCAGGCCACCGGAAGCGCCCCCGGCCCCGCCCCGGCCGCCGACGGCCGGTGAACGCCGCCGCCCTAAGCCCGTCCGCCCCTCCGCCCGGCCACACGTCCGCCCGGCCGTCCGGCCGTCCCTCCGCACCCGTATTGAGACTTCGGAGATCCGATGCATGCCATGCAATACGCCGTCACCCTGCCCGCCGACTACGACATGGGGATCATCCGAGAGCGGGTGCGGTCCAAGGGCCACCTTCTGGACGCCTACGAGGGGCTCGGCCTCAAGGCGTACGGGATGCGGGAGCGGGGTGTCGACGGCTCGCCGGTCAATCAGTACGCGCCGTTCTACCTCTGGGCGGACGCCGAGGCGATGAACCGCTTCCTGCTGGGTGACGGGTTCCGCGGTGTGGTGCGGGACTTCGGGCGGCCGGTCGTCCAGCACTGGCGGGGGCTCTTCCACCGGCCCGGCCCGTCGGCCGGTGCCGTTCCCCGCGCGTACACACGGCGGGCCGAGGTCGTCCCCGAGGGCGCCGACCTGGCCACCGTAGTGGCGGACACGGCCGCCGAACAGGAGGAATTGGCCTCGTCGGACGGTGTGCACAGTGCCGTGGTGGCGCTCGACCCACGGCACTGGGAACTGATCCGCTTCACCCTCTGGGCGGACGCCGCGGCGGACGTTCCGCCGTCCGCAGGCGATCGCTATCAGGTGCTGCATCTGTCCGCTCCGGGGATCGCCGGGCTCGGTACGGGGCGGCAGTGGTGACCGGGCCGACGATCCGTACGGTCCTGGGCGACATCTCGCCCGCCGACCTCGGCGTTTGCGACGCACACGACCACCTGTTCCTGCGCAGCCCCCAACTGCCGGGGCAGGAGCTGGCCGACGCCGGTGCCGCGGCCGCGGAACTGGCCGCGTTCCGGGCGGCCGGCGGCGCCGCGGTGATCCAGTGGACGCCGTACGGTATGGGCCGGGGTGCTGCCGAACTGCCGCGGCTGGCACGGGAGTCGGGGGTCACCGTGGTCGCCGCCACCGGGCTGCATCAGGCGGTGCACTACGCGCCGGGGACCGTGGAACGCGTCCGTCCGGGTCTGGCCGACCTGTTCGTCACCGAGCTGACCGAGGGTATCGGCGGCACCGGGACACGGGCCGGGATGATCAAGGTGGCGGGCGGGTTCCACGGGCTGGACCCGCACGCCCGGTACACCATGGCCGCGGCCGCCGAGGCCCAGCGGGCAACGGGTGCGGCCATCGGGGTGCATCTGGAGCTGGGCACCGGGGCGCTGGACGTACTGGAGCTCCTCTGTGGCGAGTTGGCGGTGTCGCCGGACCGGGTGATCCTCGGGCACCTCAACCGCTCGCCCGATCTCGCGGTCCACCGGGCGGCCGCGGAGGCGGGCGCGTATCTGGCCTTCGACGGGCCGTCGCGGGCGAACCACGCGACGGACTGGCGGCTGCCCGAGGCGCTGGCCGCACTGGCGGAGGCGGGCTTCGGTGACCGGATCCTGCTCGGCGGGGACACCACGACGGCCGCCGCGCGCTCGGTCGACGGCGGCCCCGGAATGCCGCACCTGCTCCGCCGCCTCCGGGCCCGGCTCGAACTCGCCCTGGGCGCCGACCTGGTGACCCGCTTCCTGACGGACAACCCGGCGCGGGCGTTCGCGGCGGAGTGGGGGCGGAGTGGGGAGGGGAGTGGGGGGCGAGTGGCGGCCTCCTCGGCCTAGTTCGCGGCGCTGGGCTGCATCTTTCTCCGCGGCCTCTCCGCCGCCTCTCCTCCGCTTTTCCGCCGCCTCATTTTTCCCCACCGCCCACCCCCCTTCGGGGGTGGGCGGGTGTATGTGGTCCACTTCCGCGCCGCGGCCGGCGCGAGCGTTCCGGCACCCGCGACCGCTGCGAAGATCGCCAGCGCTGCGGGGCTCGCGACCGTTGCGAGGAAACGGGCGACCGTTGTGGGGAAACGGGCGACCGTTGCGGGGAAACAGGCGACCGTTGCGCGGCTCTCGACCGTTGCCGAGGATCTCGGCCGTTGCCGGGGATCTCGGCCGTTGCCGGGGATCTCGGCCGTTGCCGGGGATCTCGGCCGTTGCCGGGATCCCCACCGCTGCGATGCCGCCGCGATCGCTACCGCTCCAGCACCGCCAGCGGATCGTCCAGCACCGGCTGCCAGGCCAGTTCCGCCGCGCCCACCAGGCTGTTGTAGTCGAGGCTGCACGGCAGGATCGGTACGCCGCCGCTGCGGCCCCACAGGCTGCGGTCGGCGACCACCGCGCGCAGCCGCTCCGGGTCGGCCTCCAACAGGGAGCGGTGCAGTCCGCCGAGGATGATGCGGTCGGGGTTGAGGATGTTGACGAGCCCGGCGATCCCGAGGCCGAGCCGGTCGACGAGGAGGTCGGCGGCGGCGCGTACGCCCGGGTCGGCGTACTCGTCCCGGAGCAGGTCGGCGGCCTGCCGGAGCAGCGATACCTCGGGGCCCGGTTCGCGGCCGGCCGCGACCAGGAAGGCCAGCGGGTCGGCCTCGACGTCCAGGCAGCCGCGGCTGCCGCAGTGACAGGGTGCGCCCTCGGGGTTGACGGTGAGGTGGCCGACCTCCAGCGCCAACCCCGAACTGCCGCTGTGCAGCCGCCCGTCGAGCACCAGCGCGCCGCCCACGCCCCGGTGGCCGGAGGCCACGCAGAGCAGGTCACGGGCACCCCGGCCGGCGCCGTGCCGGTGTTCGGCGAGCGCCATGAGGTTGACGTCGTTGCCGGTGAAACCGATCGCCTCGGTGACGCCGGGGATGCCGGCATCGGCGAGCGCCCGGAGGAAGAGGGCGCGTACCGGCGCGCCCGAAGGCCAGGCGAGGTGCAGCGGGTTGAGGGCCTCGCCGTCCGGTTCCGCGACGGCGGACGGCACCGCCAACCCGGCGCCGAGGCAGCGCCGCCCCGTCTCGCGCAGCAGTTCCGAGCCTGCGGCGACGGCCTCGGCGAGGACCAGGGCCGGATCGGCGGGGATGGTGCCGCAGCCGCTCGTCGTCGCCACGATGCGCCCGCCGAGGCCGACCAGGGCGACCCGGTACCCGTCGGCGTGGATCTGTGCGGCGAGCACCACCGGGCCGTTCTCGTTGACGAACAGCCGGTGGGACGGGCGCCCTTGGGAGCCGGCCGAGGCGGTCGGCCGGGAGTCGACGGTGATCAATCCGAGCGCTTCGAGCTCGGCGGCCACCGCGCCCGCGGTCGCGCGGGTCACGCCGAGTTCCGAGGTCAGCACGGCACGGGTGGGCGCGCGTCCGGTGTGTACGAGCTCCAGTGCGGGTCCGAGGGCGCCACGGCCCCGCTCCAACCTGGTTGTCCGAATCTGGGTCACCCCCCTATTCTGACTTTGTGCCGACGCTAAACAAAATACGGTGGGCCTGGAGGAAGCACCACGGCCCCGCCCCCGCCGATCGACACCTGACCCCGTCCCCCTCCGATCCGTCCCGCACCGCCCTGACCCGACTCCGGCTCGCCCTCACCGCGTTCTTCGCCATGGACGGCTTCCTGTTCGCCGGCTGGGTCGTGCGGATCCCCGCGATCAAGCAGCAGACCGGCGCCGGCGCCGGTGCGCTCGGGCTCGCCCTGCTCGGCGTGTCGGCGGGCGCGGTCGCGTTCATGATGCTGACCGGGCGCCTGTGCCGCCGGTTCGGCAGCCATGCCGTGACGACCGCCTCCGGGGCCGCCATGGCGCTGAGCATCGTGCTCCCGCCGCTCACCCACTCGGCGACCGCTCTGGGACTCGTCCTGCTGGTCTTCGGCGCCGCCTACGGTTCGCTCAACGTCGCGATGAACAGTGCCGCCGTCGACCTGATCGAGGCGCTGCGCCGCCCCGTGATGCCGAGCTTCCACGCGGCCTTCAGCCTGGGCGGCATGCTCGGCGCGGGCCTGGGAGGCCTGATCGCGGGCCGCCTCTCCCCCACCGTGCACCTGCTGCTGCTCGCCGTGATCGGCCTGCTGGTGACGGCCGTTGCGGGGCACGTCCTGCACACCCACCCGGCCCCCGTCGTCCCCGAGCGGCTGCCGGCGTCCGCGGACCGCCCGCAGAACGCCGGCCCGTCCCGCGGGCGCCGTCTCGTCCTCGTCTTCGGACTGATCGCGCTCTGCACCGCCTACGGGGAGGGCGCGATGGCCGACTGGGGTGCGCTGCACCTCTCCCAGGACCTGTCCGCCGGGCCGGGGCTCGCGGCGGCCGGCTATGCGGTGTTCGCGCTGGCGATGACCGCGGGGCGGCTGTCGGGGACCGCGGTGGTGCAGCGGTTCGGGGCCGCCCGGTCGCTGATCGCGGGCGGTACGACGGCGGCCGCCGGCATGCTGCTCGGCGCCCTCGCCCCCACCGCCTGGGCGGCCTGCCTCGGTTTCGCCGTCGCCGGGATCGGGCTCGCCAACATCTTCCCGATCGCCATCGCCCGGGCCGGTGAGGCCGGCGGGTCCCACGGGGTCGCGGTGGCCTCCACGGTCGGCTACGGCGGCATGCTGCTCGGCCCGCCCGCCATCGGGTTCCTCGCCGAGACCAGCACGCTACCGGTCGCCCTCACGACGGTCGCCCTGCTCGCCGCGGTCGCGGCGGGCATTGCCTACGCGACGCGACGGGCACACCACGCGGGCCGCTAGGGGGTCGCAACGGGCGCTCCGCTCGGGCCGCCAGAGGTTCGCGAGGGGCGCCCCGCCCGGACCGCCAGGGGTTCGCGACGGGCGCACCGCCCGGGCCGCCGAGAGGTGGGCTCCCTGGTTCCTCTGCCCCTGGCCCCCTCGCGTCCGGGCGGTGGGTGCGCCGACGCCGGCCGGCAGGCGCCGCCCCGGCCGGGCGCGCGGGTGTGTCCACGCCTCGCGCCCGCACGCCCTCCTGGCTGCTCGGGGGTGGTGGACCCGCGCCGGTCCGTTGTCAGTGGCGGCTGGCACACTCGTGGGCATGGAGATCACTGAGTTCGTCGAAACGCTGCGTCTGGACGGCGGCCTGCTCGCCGACGCCGCCCAGGAAGCCGGCCCGGACGCGGCCATTCCGGCCTGCCCCGAGTGGCGGATGCGGGACCTGGTCGTCCATGTGGGCCGGGTCCACCGCTGGTCGACGGAGATCGTGACGCAAGGGCTGCAGCAGCCCATCCGGCCCGCGGAGGCACCGGAGCTGACCGACGACGAACTCGTGCCCTGGCTCCGCGAGGGCCACCACCAGCTCGTCCTGGCCCTGCACGGCGCCCCGAGGGACCTGACGGCCTGGACGATCCTGCCGACGGACTCCCCGTTGGCGTTCTGGGCCCGCCGGCAGGCCCACGAGACATCGGTGCACCGCGTCGACGCCCAGCAGGCGGCAGCCGCCTCGCTCACGCCCCTGCCGTCCGCCTTCGCCGCCGACGGCGTCGACGAACTCCTCACGGGCCTGCACTCCCTCGAGCGCAGCAAGCTGCGCACGGACATACCGCGCACCGTCCGGGTGCGGGCGACGGACGTGCCCGGCGCCGACTGGACCGTGCACCTCTCCGACGCCCCGCCGCGCGCGATCCGTACGACCCCGGTCCCGGCCCCGACTCCCGGCACTCCGGTGGACCAGCCGCCGGCCGACGTCAAGCCCGCCGACTGCACGATCGAGGGCCCCGCCGAAGAGCTGTACCTCGCCCTGTGGAACCGCCTGCCGTGGGACGCCCTCACGGTCACGGGCGAGCAGGCGCTGGCCGAGCTGTGGCGTGCGAAGGGCGGCATCTGAGCGGGGAGCGAGCGGGACGGTATGCCTGGGGGGCGGGACGGTGTGCCTGAGGGGGAGCGGGACGGTATGGCTGAGAGGGGAGCGGGAGGGTATGTCGCCCGTCCGGAGCCGCGCCGAGCGTGACGCGATCACTGTCGAGATCATGTTTGCGCTGGTCAGCGGCGGGTTTCTGGGGGCCGCCGGGTTCCTGGTGCTGGGCAGTCCGGTGCTGTGGGCCGACCTGCCCGGCGCATGGAAGGGGCCCTGGCTCACGGTCGGTGCCGCGGTCGGCGCTGTGCTGTTCGTCCTCCGGGTGGTGCGGGTGTTGCGCCGGCCGTACGTCGCGTCCGGCGGACGGCCGAGCGTCCAGGACGTCGTGTGGCGGCCCGGTCAGCCCAGCCAGCCGGGCCGTACGAGCCCCGACTCGTAGGCCAGCACGACGAGTTGGGCGCGGTCGCGGGCGCCCAGTTTGACCATGGTGCGGCTGACGTGGGTCTTGGCGGTCAGCGGGCTGACGACCAGGCGGCGGGCGATCTCCTCGTTGGAGAGGCCGATGCCGACCAGCGCCATCACCTCGCGCTCCCGTTCCGTCAGGGCGGCCAGCGCGTCGGCGGCGGCCGGTTCCTTGGAGCGGGCCGCGAACTCCGCGATCAGCCGGCGGGTGACCCCGGGCGAGAGCAGTGCGTCACCGGCCACGACGGCGCGCACGGCCCGCAGCAGTTCGTCCGGTTCGGTGTCCTTGACCAGAAAGCCGGAGGCGCCCGAGCGGATCGCCTCGAAGACGTACTCGTCCAGCTCGAAGGTGGTCAGCATGACGACCCTGATATCGGCCAGTTGCGGGTCCTCGGTGATCCGGCGGGTGGCGGCCAGCCCGTCGAGCACCGGCATGCGGATGTCCATCAGGACGACGTCCGGGCGGTGTTCACGGACCGCGGCCACCGCCTGCTGCCCGTCGTCGGCCTCGGCGACCACCTCGATGCCGGGCTGGGCGTCCAGCAGCACCTTGAAGCCGGCCCGGACCAGCAGCTGATCGTCGGCGAGCAGTACGCGGATCACGACTCCTCCTCGGGGGCGGGGGCCGACTCGGGAGCCGGGGCCGGGGCAGAGGCCGACTCCGGGGCAAGGGGAGAGGCCGAGGCCGGTGCCGACTCCGGGGCCGGGGCCGACTCGGGAGCCGGGGCCGGGGCAGAGGCCGACTCCGGGGCAGGAGGAGAGGCCGGTGCCGGTGCCGGGGCCGGGGCCGGGGGCACGGTAACGGTGGTATCGGGGGTGTCCTCGGCCGCAGCGTCGGTCAGGGGGATGCGGGCCAGGACGCGGAAGCCGCCGCCCCGGCGCGGGCCGGCCTCGACGGTGCCGCCGAGTGCCGCGGCCCGCTCCCGCATTCCAACCAGCCCGTTGCCGCCGCCGGCCGGCTCGCCCGTCGTGGAGGTCGCCGGGCCGTCGTCGTCGACCCGGATGTCCAGCTCCCCGGGCGCGTGGCGGAGCCGTAGCCGGGCGGTGCGGGAACCGGAATGCCGGACGACGTTGGTGAGCGCCTCCTGGACGATGCGGAAGGCAGCGAGGTCGGTGCCTGGCGGCAGCGGGCGCGGCGTGCCCTCGGTGGTGACCTCCACGGCGAGGCCGGCGTGCCGGGCCTGCTCGGTGAGTTCGGGCAGCCGGCCCAGCCCGGGGGCCGGAGAACGCGGCGCGGCACCCCGGGTGCGCAGGGTGTCGAGGACCTGGCGGACCTCGCCGAGCGCTTCCTTGCTCGCCGCCTTGATGGTGGTCAGCGCGGTGCACGCCTGCTCCGGATCCTGGTCCAGCAGCGCCAGGCCGACCCCCGCCTGGACGTTGATGACGGAGATGCTGTGGGCGAGGACGTCGTGCAGCTCGCGGGCGATCCGCAGCCGCTCCTCGTCGGCCCGGCGGCGTTCCGCGGCGGCCCGCTCGGCCCGGGCCTTGGCGAGCTGCTCGCGGCGTACCCGGACCAGTTCGGAGAGGGCCACGACGGCCACCACCCAGGCGGTGACGAAGAGTTCGTCGCTCCAGGGGGCGGGGCCGTCGTGCGGGGGCGGCAGCCAGCGGTACAGCCAGTGGGTGACGAGGAGATGGGTGGCCCACACCCCGCCCAGCGCCCACCAGGCGACCGCGCGGTGTCCGGCGACGAGCGCGGCGAAGGCACCGAGGGCGAGCGGGAGGAAGACCGGCCCGTAGGGGTAGCCGGCGGTGAGGTAGGCCGCGGTGGTCACGGCCGTGCCGAGCGCGACGGTGCGCGGGGCGCGGTGCCGGAACAGCAACAGGACCGCGCCGACGACCAGGAGCGCGCGGCCGAGTGCGTCCAGCGGGGCGCGGTCCGGCTGCTGGTGCGCGGCGAAGCCGGAGCCGACGGTCACGAAGACGGTCACCGCCAGCGTCGACAACCAGGGCAGCCGGGCGGCCGGACGGTCGTGCCCGGGGGCGGGCGGGGCCGACAGCCACCGCTCCCACGCCGGGCCGAGGCAGCGCCGCACCCACGGCGGCCGTGCGTTCTCCATGCCGCAACGCTAGACCGCGGCGGGGCGCGGCGGCGTCAGCCGGACGCAGTGACCGGTCATACTCCCGCGGGAGTACGACGGACCGGCGAGCGGCACGGCGGAACGACCGACGCGGCCACATGACCGCGACGCCGGGACGACCGACACGGCTACACGACCGCAGCGACGGAACGACCACACGGCGGCACGACCGCGGCGACCGAACGACCCACACGGCTACACGACCGCAGCGACCGAACGACCCACACGGCTGCACAACCGCAGCGACCGAACGACCCACACGGCTGCACAACCGCAGCGACCGAACGACCCACACGGCTGCACAACCGCAGCGACCGAACGACCCACACGGCG